>CAWUJV010000043.1:0-40549 GCA_963922845.1 uncultured Alteromonas sp. | reverse complement strand
CATTCATCTATGCGGATTGGTATAATACGTACTCGTATTGAGCCTGTCAGCGTCGGTCGTAAGGTGGTCGCATCGAAAGCTTGGCTAGGCCGCCATCCTTGTGTAGCGGCATTTTCCAAAGTAGTAAGCGATACAGCGCCCAGACGCCTTGTTCGATAGGCCAATCTGATTGTCTGAAGTGACCTGTTTTCGTGTGTTTAGTGAATCTTTCCTAATAAATTCAGAGCACTGCTGCCTAACTCGATGTTAGTGGCCGAACCTTTTACGGCTTTTTTGGTATCTTCCGCGAGTAAATCGACGTTTCCCGCGACTAGGTTTAGCTTTTCGCCAACGCTAGTGAGTTCGTGATTAATATGATCTAACCGCACAATGACATCCTCAGACGCTTTTGACACCGAGTGCGTCGAGTTGTGCATTGAATTACCGCTGTCGTCGGTAGCTGAGGTGGCATTTGCCATAGAGGTATTGAGCTGAGCTAGCGCTTGACTGACATTGTGTTGCTTCTCAGACAGTTTATTGAGATGCGCATTGATTTGTTCTGAGTTGCCTTTGGTTTTTTGAGCAAGGGCTTTAACCTCATCAGCCACCACGGCAAAGCCTCTGCCTGCCTCACCTGCACGTGCTGCCTCTATCGCTGCATTCAGCGCAAGTAAATTGGTTTGTTCAGAGGTGCCGGAAATTTCCACGGCTAAGGTTGAGATGCTCGTGAACTCAGCGAGAAACTCATCAAGTTGACTGGTGAGTGTAACCCCCGCTGCCGATGCATCATCGACTTCGGCAGACAAACGTTGTATCTGTTGGCAGACGGCGTTAAAGGCGCCAACCATCTCGTCGAGCCTTTGTTTACTTTGCTCTGCTTCTTTTACCAGCATTGCATTGGTTTCAAGCGTTAGTCGCGCCGTTGACGCTAGGTCCTCAATAAAACCTACGCGTTGGGTTGAGGCTATGTTTACGTTACGTGCATTTTGCGTAATTTGTTCGGTGATGGCTTTTATATCTTGCTTGACGGGATCGTTAATCGCGGCTAATTCTGCATGGTCTGTGCAGTTTTCTTCAAGTTCCGCTTGCTCAATTGCGCATTTGTGAGCGCTGGTCGCTCCTGAGTAGGTTGCCACACAATAGGGGACACAATACGTAAGAAAAAGCTTAGGCCATACGATTGCGGCACCGAGGAATAAGCCATCCCATTGATTGATGAGATTCAAAATACTGCCAACAATAAGCGCGACGGTGAGTGCGCGTTTAATTAAGTCAGGTTGGAAGGCAAAGTCAATCCAAGCGCTTTGTGAATATGAGGTAACGGCCATCAACAGGTTCCTATTCCTATTTCTATATCAGCCAATCTTTTGGCCACCAATCGCAAACAATAAATACATCGGACTACGTTTAGTCCTCTAATCGTAGTCACTAGACCCCACATCGCAATGAAAACTTCCACGCGGGGAGTGTTCTCATCGAATTATTGGGTTGGTGTACCCATCGTTGATGTGCACAACCCGCAACGTATGTGTCATTACGAATCGTTACAAAAAGGCTACAGAATACCGCTAAGGCTTTCCGTATGCTGTGCACAAATCGTGTTTTATTGTGCAGTTAGTTCGTTTTAATGAACTGGCTTGATGATACCAATCCGCTAAGCATGACTGCAAAACGGCGCTTGGATCGTAAGATCTATGCGCTAGCTGATTAGCGTAGTTATCTGCGCGGATTGATAAAAATGGTATGAAGGACACGTTGTTAACAATGAAAATAAGTAAGGAAACAGGTATGAAATTGAACATTATCTCGCTAGCGCTGGGTAGTTTGGCGTTGACAACCAGTGCGTTTGGCGCGGAGTTTACTTTGTCTACAGGGTATCCGTTTGTCGCGCAACTACAAGCGTCACATATTATTGAAAACGGCGACGCAAGAGTTTACGCAAATTACAAAGTTGGGTTAGATGATGGCTTTTCAGGTGGTTACGAACGAGCGTTTGGTGACCATAGTATTGGCGTAATGTATGGTGCATTAGGCGCCAGGAAAACAGAAGATGATTGCGAACAAAGCAACCCAATTGTTGGTTCGCTATGTGGTCTTGGTAATGTGTTTGGTGACCGCACCACTAATGGATTTGGTGTGACTTATCAATACTGGTTTAATGGGGCATTTAAACCTGGGTGGGGTATTCGTTTCGAAGGCGGGTATGGTGATGTCACGGGCACCGACGAAAAACGTGCCGATGGCAACATGACTATTTCCTATCAATTCTAATTCTCTTCGATACCCTCAGCACTGGCGATTGGCTATGGTGGAGATCGTTATGCGTTAGCACCGTATAAGGCTGATAGTAAAGAGCGACGGCACGACAACATTGGGATATACTCGACACTGTTAAGAACAGCTTGAGAGGAATTCATGGCCAATAGTCACTCTGCATTTATTGGGTTAATGCAACGCGCGCGTAACGTCAAACGATGGCCTTTAATGGCGCAATTTCAGGAAGAAATGCTATCGACACATATTTATGAAGCATCGGTAGTCGCGCATATGTTGGGCGTTATTGCTGCGGAAGTATTTCACGAAGATGTAAACCCAGATCGTGTAGCGTCGATGGCTATTTTTCATGAGGGGAGTGAAATTGCGGGCATGAGTGATATTCCCAGCCCTGTAAAATACCATGACCCAGAAACGACCAAAGCCATCAAGAAATTGGAAAGGCGTTTTGAAGCCATGCTAATTCAAACGTTACCCGAGGCTCTTCAAGGCCGGTACCGTGGATTAATAGAACAAGATAAAGAAGATATTCACGTAAAACTCGCCAAAGCGGCAGATGTGTTGTGTGCCTATCTAAAATGTGACTACGAACTCAGTAAATCGAATTCAGAATTTGCTAATGCGATGCATGAAATGGAGTTACAACTCGAGCGGTACCGGGCTAATTTTCAAAGCGTTGACTATTTTTGTCGCGTTTTTCTCGAAGATGCAAAAGGTACGTTGGATGAGCAGACAAAAGACCTCGACTGGGTCAATAATGCCAATAATGTCCACCTTAGTGACGCCGACTAGGTGAAAGCGAGATCCGACGCTAACATCGGACGACCAAAGAAATACCCTTGTCCAATATCGCAACCAAGGCTGGATAACAATTCAGCCTGTTCTTCGCTTTCTATGCCTTCCGCGATAACCCGAATAGATAGGGTTTGGCAAAGCTGAATAATCGCTTCGACTATTTTGCAGTCTTTGCGGTCACTGAGTACGTGGGTCAAAAACGACTTGTCTATTTTTACCGAATGAATATTCAAATCCCTAAGGTAGGCGAAAGAGCTCATTCCCGTGCCAAAGTCGTCGATGGCAGTTTTGACGCCCAATAAACTCAATTCACTCATAAACTGTTTAGACGTCGTGATATCCAGCATAGTGGCGCTTTCTGTTAATTCAAACTCAAGCAATTCTGGTGGGCATTGGTGCTCATCCAATACCTGACGTATAAACGGAATAAACGCTTTATCCAACAGATTGTAAGCCGATAAGTTGATGGCAATAGGCAGAGTAATACCGTTTTTTTGCCATGCCACGACTTGTTTTACAGCGGCGGTAAGTATGTAACGCATAAAGGCGTGTACGATCCCACTTTGTTCGACTAGCTCGATAAAAACAGATGGTGCAATTTCGCCTTCGGTCGGGTGATGCCATCGAGTAACAGCTTCAACCCCAACGATACGCTGCGTTTTAAGGTCAACCTTGGGCTGATAATACAGTTGAAATTCTTCTCGCTGCATTGCTGTATGTAATTGGCCGCGCAGTGTCACACTCAGTTTGGTAATGTCGGCAAGTGACGCGTCGTATTCTTGTACTCCCAAACGGCGTTTTTTCGCATGTAAGGTCGCAATGTCTGCGCAGCGTAACAACGAGTTAATATCAGTGCCTTGATTGGGGTAGCAAACTAAACCGACACTAGCGCCTATTTCTAAAGACTGGCCGCCTATTTTTACCGGCTTTCTACATGAATAAAGCACCTCAAAGGCACAGTCTCGTGCCGTTTGCATGTCAACGTCATCTAACCAAATGGCAAATTCATCACTGCGTAAACGAAAGGTTTCACCCCTGTCTTTGGCCGCTTTTTTGAGACGCTCCGAGACCATGGTGAGTAAAACATCACCGACATCGTGACCTAGGGTATCGTTGATTTCTTTGAATCTATCTAAATCAATATAAAGCAGGGACCCGTGAGGAATAGTCTGGCCTACTTCTATCTTCTGTTCTATGTAGTGTGTAAAGGCGGCTTGCAAGCAAGGTTTGTTTTTTAAACCGGTCAAATCATCGTGCATGGCAAGCTGTTCAAGTTCTTCATTGCGTTTTGCGATGCGTTTACTAATGAGCGCTGCAACGACGATGCTCGACCACAATGTAATGAGCAGCGTGATGAAGGCTGCCAACATTAAGGTTGAGGACGCTTTGTTCAAAACGCGTTTAAGGATATGCGAGCGCCATACGACTAACAGTTCATCACCATTGATATCCAGACGAGAGAGATAGACTAAGTCGCCGTCTATGCGACTGTAGTGCTCATCATTTTCATGTCTGATGACAGATTGAATATCGAATGTATCGTCTTGTTCACTCAATATGGTTTGAAAACCATCGCCGCTATTAATAAAGGCCGCTCTGAGTGACTGTCTCAAGGTACCACTTTTGGTAGAAAATACGGTCAACGTTGGAGAGGAGGACTCTGCGTTGTCGAGCTCACTGGCAATTTGTAAGGTATATTGACTGAGAACGTTTTTTTCGAGTGTTTTGCCGATATCTGAAGCAAGGTGGTAGCCAACAGAAATAAAGATGAGTGCCACAATTAACGCAACACTGAGAGAGGCCAACAATACGCGCCGCCGTACAAAAATATCAGGATGAAATGAAGCTTGTGATGTCGCCATGTTCGCGTGTTGTCAGTCTAGGTGCGCAGCCCAAAGATTGTGTGACGACAGTATAGGCGAACTCGCGCAAGACTTCACTTATGTATATGTTTTATTTTGGAAACTTTTTCCATCGGTTTCATTAAGCACGGCTTGTGCACAGGGCAATTGCAAACTTTGATAGCGTAACTCACCAATAAAAGCACGCGCTGCAGGACCCAATCTATCACCATCCTCAAAATTGAGATACATAATGGATTTTCGGACACCCGCTTGTTGAAGGGGGAGTGGCTTGAGCAATTTTGACGACAATTCATTGCGAATAATGGCCGCCGGTAGCCAGGCGAAGCCCAATCCTTTACTGATAATGTCGATGGACGTGCGCACGTGACTGACGGTCCAGCGCTGTTCTGCGCCTAACCAGCCCATGTCGACCTTGTGTTCTTTGGCTGAATCTCTAACCACAATCTGACGATGCGATTTTAAATCTTCTAGGGTTAATGCTCGGCCTAATTGGTGTAGTGGGTGTTCTGGTGCCGCAACGGCAACAAACTCGATTTCACATAGATCTTCACTGAATCCACCAGAGAATGTAAATGGTGATATAGCAATATCGACTTGACCAGATTTGAGCAATGAGTTCGAACCATTGAGCACGGTTTCCATGATTTCTATGCGTAACATAGGGTAAGTCTGTGACACCTTGTCCAACACTTTATAAAGCAGTGCAGGTGGAAATATAATGTCGACCGCAATGCGAAGCGACGCTTCCGTACCCGCACCTAAGCTGGTGGCGACCTCTTCAATTTTATGAGCCTCTTCGAGCAAAAATGAAGCACGTCTTAGCATCAGTTCACCGGATTCAGTCAGCTTAACTTTACGCCCTTCGTTAACAAACAAAGACACGCCAAGGCTGTCCTCAAGCTTTTGCACCGCATGGTGGATGCTCGATTGGCTTTTGTGAACGACTTGCGCGGCTTGGTTAAAACCGCCTGCTTCAACGACGGCTTTGAACATTCGCCATTGCTCTAGGGTTGCTTTAAGCATGTGTATTCCGTACTAAGTTAACAGATCAATCATACGCTTAGCGACGGAACTGTGGTAGTGTAAATTCCTGTTCCTTGGCAATTCTGGTGATTGTGTGACCATTTTTATGGCTCATAGATTGTTGATGGCATCGTCTGTAACCACCGCAATATTGGTATAGCCCATTAAGAATAATTGCTCTGCACTGAGTTTGGCTCGTGCACTTGTCGCACAATAAAGCACGATTGATTGGTCGGCATCGGGGTACTTAGCAAGCATCTGCATTTCTATGATTCCTCGGGGGATATTGACTGCACCCGTCGCGTGCCCAGCGTCAAATTCACTGGGTTCTCTAACATCAATAAGTACCGCATTGTTTGATGAGAGAATGCGGCGGGCTTCTTCACTGTCAATAGTAGAGATGGGCGCTGTGAGTTTCGCTAAACGCTCGGGAAGGGTAATCAACATAGGTCACTCCAAACTTTACATAAGTATAATCTAATATAAAATATAACACTGAATGGTTTCAATTGCTTTTTATACTTAAGTCGAGTTTTGGTGTTTCAACCTTGGTTGACGCTTTCATCGCATTCGGATTCGATTTATGATGACGCCACTAATAAAAACAAGATTTCAATCGCTATGAATCCAGCAGATATGCTGTCCCGCGCGGCTGACGCGGAAAAGTACCTAAAAACCATCGCCAATAAAACGCGGCTGATGATATTGTGTTCGCTCCTTGAGAATGAGCGCTCCGTAACCGATTTATTGGCGAATATTACCGTGACTCAGCCAGTCATCAGTCAGCATTTAGCCTTGTTACGCGAAGCCGAGTTAGTCGCGACTCGTCGCGATGGCCAAACCATTTACTACCGCCTAGCCGACGAACGCGTCGAGCGCACTATTGCGTTGCTGTACGAATTCTTTTGTTCCGACGACGATAAGTAAACTCAAGCGTATTGCGCTTTTTCCACAAACAAATTGAGGGCAACTCACAAGGTTTATCCCATTTAAGCGTGCGCTTTGGGTGTATCGAAATTGTCAGTGTACTTATTGCGCAATTTACGTGAGTCTAGCGCCCCGTGAACTTTTATTGCCGCGTCAAATCACTGTGGCGGTTTACTTCAATTCTAATCTGTGACAGTTTTGTCTTGTCGTCACCACACATCACACCTTCTTCGTTAATAAACACGCTATGTTGTCATCGCGTGTTGGCGATAGTTGATGACGACGAGCAATGTAAAGTTATGATCTGAAGTGGCATTTCGACGCCATTCAGAATTAGCCATGGCGTTGGTTTGACGAATGGCAAGTGGAATAAGCCTGCTAAGCGGGCTGATACGAAGGAAATGAAATGAAACGTTTTTTCTACATCGCAATGTTAGCTGCGGGTCTCTCTGCCTGCGGTAAAAATGCCCCCGTAAATAATGAAAGCGTCACCTCTGACGCGCCCGAAGCGGTGGCCAGTACCTCGCTTTCTGTCCCCGTGCACTACCGAACACTCGAAAACGGGTTGAAAGTTGTTGTGTCACCGGATTCGACCGCACCTGTTGTCGCCGTTGGTGTGTATTACAATATTGGTTTTCGGATTGAACCTAAGGACAGAACAGGTTTTGCTCACTTATTCGAGCACATGATGTTCCAAGGTTCAGAAAACTTGCCTAAAGGACAATTCGACAAACTGGTTAATGGCAATGGTGGCGTGAGTAATGGTTCTACGCGTTTTGATTTCACCAATTATTTCGAAATTGTGCCATCACACACACTTGAAACATTTTTATGGGTCGAAGCTGATCGCATGAAAGGCCTCAATATCACGCAAGAAGAATTAACCAATCAACAAGGCGTGGTAAAAAATGAGGTCAAAGTGAATGTGCTTAACCGACCTTATGGTGGGTTTCCATGGCTGTTCTTGCCTCAGCATGCGTTTGACAACTGGTATAATGCGCACAATTTTTATGGCGATTTGGAAGATTTAGATGCGGCATCGCTTGAAGATGTGGCCGCCTTTTTTGACCAGTACTACGCGCCGAATAATGCTGCCTTGGTTATTGTCGGTGATCTAGACGTTGACCAAACGTTTGCGTGGATTGAAGAATACTTTTCTGCGATTCCAAAAGTTGAACTAGAGCCGTTACCGGATATCACAGAGCAACCGCAGACAAAAGAACGAATCGTTAGTCAGGTTGATCCACTTGCACCTAAACCAGCATACGCTGTGGGTTATCGCATGCCTGAGCGCAACTCACCGGAATATTACGCAATGGGTTTGATTGACCAAATCTTACTTCAGGGTGATGACAGTATGCTTTATCAGTCACTCGTTGCAGAAAATGCGGTAACAAGTGGAATTTGGGGGGGCGTCAACGCCCTTGGTAACATGTTCAATTATAACGGACCAATGCTGTGGTCTGTTGCGATGATTCACGAACCCACACATGATGCAACAGCGATCACAGGTTTGTTGGATGAAAAGGTCAGCTTATTGCAATCGTCACCATTGCCACAGTCTGTTATTGACAGAGCCAGAGTCAAATTGCGTTCAGAGTTGTATGACACGCTCGAGGGCAATTCGGGTGTAGGAAAGGTTGATTTATTGGCGTGTTTCGCCTTGTTTGACAATGATCCAGAGCGAATCAATGACATTGAGAACCAATTTGCCAAAGTAACGCCAGAGCTCATACAGCGCACGGCTCAGAAATACTTGGTCAAAGAAAATCGTACGGTATTCAGTTTATTACCGCCTCAAGCTGAATCGGAACAAGGAGAGTAATAATGATGTTCTCAATGAAAAAAGTCGCATTGACGCTAACTACATTAGCTTGTTTTGGTGCGGGAGCGGTTGAGTTGCCGCCGGAGCCGGGCGTACCCAAAAACTTTACACTTCCGTCGAAGTTATCCTATACGCTAGAAAATGGTTTAAAGGTGACACTCGTACCTTACGGTCAAACACCCAAAGCGACTATCGTACTGAGTAATGCCGCTGGCGATTATTACGAGGGTCAAAAGCAGGGTGTAGCTGGAGTCATGTATGACGTGCTGACAAAAGGTACGACAGACCTAACTTCTCAGCAGATTGCTGAGCAAGCAGCATCGATGGGCGGCCAGATTTACGCCTATTCGTCTATGAATCAAGGCCAAGTCGCTATCGATGTATTGAGTGAATATGCCGATGATGCGGCAGCGCTAATTGGTCAGTTGGTTACGACTGCAACTTTCACCCAGCCAGAAATTGATAAAGCGACGACTAACAGTATTCGCAGTATTGAGGTGGCGAAAAGTCAGGCGCAAGGGCAGGCGACAGAAGCCTTTTACGCCGCCATGTACCCCAATCACCCTTACCATCTGATCTACCCGTCGATTGACGACTTGGCAAGTATCACGCAGGAAGACGTCGTGACCTATGCCAAGGCCAACTTGGTTGCCAAACGTTCACATGTTTATGTGGCAGGTGTGTTTGATGAAAAGGCAGTGATGAAGGCTATCAAACAAGCATTTGGTGCGATGCCAATGGGCGAACCCTTACCGCCATTAAAAGTGCCTGAAATGGTGGACGAGGCGACCTTGGTTATGATTCCACGTGACAATGCGCCGCAGTCAACAGTCAGACTGGGTTTACGCGTGTTGACAGAGAATGACGCGGAATATGTGCCAATGTCTGTGATGAATACCATGTTGGGTGGCATGTTCTCTAGTCGAATTACGACCAATATCCGAGAGACAAAAGGGTATACCTACTCTCCTCGAAGTGCTGTGTTTACTTACAAAGACGCGGGTGTGTGGTTTGAATCCGCTGATATTCAAGCCGAGTCGACTGGGGCCGCGCTCAATGAAATCATCAAAGAAATTAAATTAATTCAAAATGAAGCGCCTTCTGAGCAAGAGTTAAATGGTGTTAAGAATTACATGGCCGGTATATTCGTCCTTCGCAACTCTTCGCGTGGCGGTGTGATCAACCAGTTGATTAATCTAGAAATCAATCAGCTACCTGAAACGCGATTGACTGAATATACTTCTCAGGTTCGCGCAGTAACCGCTGACGATATTTCAAAAGTCGCGACTAAGTACCTTTCTCTTGATAAAATGTCGCTAATTGTTGTGGGTGATGAGGCGCAAATGACCTCTCAACTGCAAGAAGTGCAGGGGTTACCTGTGCTAAAAAATGAATAATTAAAGAGGATTTTATGTCTGAGTTTGAATCGTCATTGTTGACAATGTCTGCGCAACAACGCGCCGACGCAATGGTTAAGCACATTCTTCAACAAAAGGAAGTCTGGGTGTTAACCGATGATGATGGCTGCGTCATGCTAACAACTGATGATGAAGATGGTGTACCGGTTTGGCCGACGCATAAAATGGCCGAGCTATGGGCAACGGACGAGTGGGAATCATGCCGTCCAATGGCTATCAGTTTACGCGATTTTCATGAGCGTTGGATCAGTGGTTTAACGTCGGACAATTTGCTAGTCATGCTTTGTCCCGTACCCGGTGAGGATGGCGAGGTGGTATCGCCAGAAGAGTTCGTACAATTACTGTCTAAACTGGCAGATTGATTGTGCGACCTAAAAAAGGGTGAGCTTGTCTCACCCTTTTTCATATTGACACATTTATTAACAAACTAGTGACTATAGTATTGCCGTAAAACGGTAAGATATTGTTACTTTATAACAACAAAACAAGGAAGACAGTATGTCTCGTTATCTTCGAGCTTGTTTGGCCTCTAGCTTATTGGCTATTGGCGCATCAGCGACAGCAAAAGAGGGGATGTTCACGCCTGAACAGCTTCCAGAAATCGCCTCAGATTTGAAAAAAACTGGATTGGACCTCAACCCGTCAAATCTGACTAATTTAACCGGCTTTCCGATGGGGGCCGTCGTGTCCTTAGGGGGCTGCTCGGCCTCGTTTGTTTCCGAACAAGGCTTGGTGGTGACCAACCATCACTGTGCTCGTGGTTCTGTGCAGTTTAACAGTACGGCAGAGAACAATTACCTTGCTGACGGCTTTTTAGCTAAGTCATTTGATCAAGAATTACCTGCTGCACCGGGTTCACGTATCTATGTCACCGTTGAATTTGATGACGTGACTGACAAAATCATTGGTGATTTACCTGCGACAATGGGTGGTAGAGAGCGTTATGATGCGATTGAGTCTCGTCAAAAGGCGTTAATAGCAGAATGTGAAGCTGAGCCGGGTTATCGCTGTTCAGTGCCCGCATTTTTTGAGGGTATGGAATATAAGCTCATCAAGCAGTTGGAAATTCGAGATGTCCGAATTGCCTATGCGCCAGCGGATTCCATCGGCAAATACGGCGGTGATATAGATAATTGGATGTGGCCGCGACACACTGGCGACTTCGCCTTTTATCGCGCTTATGTGGGTCCAGATGGCAAACCCGCTGACTTCAGCGAAGACAATGTTCCCTTCAAACCTGAGCACGTGCTAACCGTGTCAGCTAAAGGTGTGGAAGAAGGTGATTTTGTGATGGTTGCTGGTTACCCGGGCTCGACCAATCGTTATGCACGTTTAAGTCAAGTAGAGTACGTATTTGATTGGTTCTACCCGACCTATATTGACGTAGTAACCGAATGGATCGCTACAATTGAGCAAGCAGCACCAAAAGGCAGTGATGCCCGCATCAAATATGAGTCACTATTGGCTGGCCTAAACAACTTCTTAAAAAATACCCATGGCCAAGTTGAAGGCGCACAACGCGTGGGACTTGTTGACCGCCGCCGCGCTCGCGAAGACGCCCTAAGTGGTTGGTTGGCACAAGATGCGTCGCGCCGTGAAATGGCAGCATCTATTGCTCAGCTTGACGTCGTGCGTGACAAGATTGCGTCTAACAGCAAGCAAAACTTCTGGTACAACAACATGACTCGCGCCAGCTTGTTGTCGGCAGCGCAAACGCTATATCGCAATGCGATAGAACGTGAAAAGCCCGATGCAGAGCGTGAACCAGGATTCCAAGAACGTGACCGCACTCGCCTAGAGCAGGGTATGAAGTCTATTGATCGTCGATTTGATTCCGTGGTTGATGGCGCTGTATGGAAGATGTTTATGACCCGATATAATGCTGAGGCGAAATCAGGTCGTATTCAGGTGCTGGATGACTTCTTTGGATTACGTGGTGGGGCACTACCAGCAGATATCGATACAAAACTCGATCGTCTGTATCAAACGACAAAACTCGATGATGTCGATAATCGCATTCGTTTACTTACGGCAAGTAAGGCTGAATTAGAAGCCAGCGAAGACCCGTTTATCAAACTTGCGATTGCTTTGTATCCTGTTGAGATGGATATTGAAAATCGTGGTAAAACACTGTCTGGAGAGGCGGATGCGTTGTTGCCTGAGTATATGCAAGCGATTATCGCGTGGCAAAAGTCTCAAGGTACAATTACCTACCCAGATGCGAACAGCACATTGCGTGTGACCTATGGCACGGTAATGGGTGGCTCACCGAAAGATGGTCTAATTTACGAACCGTTCACTCGAGTAGAGGGTATTGTTGAAAAAGACACTGGCAAAGAGCCGTTTGATTCACCTAAGTCGCAATTGGCTTTGATTGAAGCGAAAGAGTACGGCGAGTATGCCCTTGAGTCACTTGGCACGGTACCTGTCAACTTCTTATCTGATTTAGATACGACGGGCGGTAACTCGGGCTCTGCCACGCTAAACAGCAAAGCTGAACTGGTTGGGTTATTGTTTGATGGAACGATTGAAAGTGTTAACTCAGATTGGGATTTTGACCCTCGTACCACACGTTCAATCCACGTCGATACCCGTTACATGCTTTGGGTAATGGAAAAAGTGGATGGTGCTCAAAACCTTATCAACGAGATGAAGATCGCTAAATAACATCCATTCAAAAAGGCGCTTCGGCGCCTTTTTATCCAAACTCTTCAAGATGTGTTTTTCTATAACACGCAATGATCAATAATGGCGCGATATCGTATTTACACGAACGCATGTCGCTTTACTCTACTTTTATATCGAGGTGAATTTAATTACGCAATATCTCCCTAATCATGACGAATTTTGCTTTGTTCCACTAGGTGGCACAGGCGAGATTGGTATGAACATGAACTTGTATGGCCATGGTGACAAGT
Organism: uncultured Alteromonas sp.; assembly: GCA_963922845.1. Taxonomy (GTDB): domain Bacteria; phylum Pseudomonadota; class Gammaproteobacteria; order Enterobacterales; family Alteromonadaceae; genus Alteromonas. Next base: position 27,525 of record CAWUJV010000043.1, on the reverse strand, counting down.
GGCTGCTTGTAGACTGTGGTATTTCCTTTGACGAACCACTTACACCAGATTATGTTGATGGCACTAACGCGCACAAAACGAGGTTCAACATAGTCGCACCTGACCCGAGCTTTATCGCCAAACAAAAAGAAAATCTTGCTGGAATCGTCATTACACATGGGCATGAAGATCACGTTGGTGGCCTGCCTTATTTATGGCCGCGGTTAAAGTGCCCGGTCTACACCACGCCGTTTACGGCAGAAGTGCTACGGCGAAAATTAGTGCAAGTCGGCCTAGAGGGTCAAGTGCCTATTATCGAAGTCGATCCGAGTCAACGTTATCAGATTGGGCCGTTTCAGTTGAGCTGGATTGCCATGACCCACAGTATTCCAGAGCCTTTTGCACTGATGATCGAAACGCCGTTAGGAAAAGTCTTACACACAGCTGATTGGAAAATCGATCCGCAACCCATCACGGGCAGTGCGTTCGATTCAAGCTTGTTCTCAGCAATGGCAAACGACAACGTACTCGCGCTAGTTGGCGATTCAACTAATGCCAACAAGTCCGGTTTCTCTATTTCTGAAAGGTCGTGTTTCGAAGGTTTAAAATCGACGATAAGTGCTAGAAAACACCGCGTGATAGTCACGTGTTTTGGCAGCAACATAGCCAGACTTATTTCTTTGGCGAAGATTGCTAAGCAAACGGGACGTTACCTTGCGCTGATCGGCCGTTCGTTGATCAATATGTATAGCATCGCCAAATTGAAGGGGTTTTGGCCAGAGGACTGTGAGGTTATTGACAGTAGCCATGTGGGCTATTTACCGCGAGAAGAAGTGTTACTCGTGGCAACGGGCAGCCAAGGTGAAACGCGTGCGGCGCTTGGTCGGTTGGCAAACGATAATCATGCCCACTTGTCGTTGGACAAAGGCGATACGGTTTTGTTTTCCAGCATCGTTATCCCCGGAAATGAACCCGGCGTCAACGCTATGCTGGCCAAATTTAAAGCGATGGGCATAGAAACTATTTTGTCGGAGGCCAGCGTGCTACCTATCCATGCAAGTGGCCACCCTTGCCAAGACGAATTGCGGTTAATGTACAATTGGGTTAAACCGCAAATAGCCATACCAGTACACGGTGAACCCGTGCACCTTGAGGCACACGGTAAGGTCGCCAAAAGTGCTGGGGTAAAAAAACACTATGTGGGACGAAATGGAGACGTGTATTTACTCGCGCCGATTTCTGGCATAAGGCGTAACCAAATCCCAGTTGGCCGCATACCTATCGATCAATCTTAATCCCCATTATGGGTTGCTATTACTCCTGTAAAAAGCCATAAACCCGTGTGCGCGTAACGGTTATGCGCACGCGAAATCGTGGACTATAATTTAGGAGTAAACCATGAAAAAATATATAAAAATTGCAGTTGCAGCAACCATCGGGTTATTATCAACTACAGTGTTAGCCGCACAAACGTCGGAATCTGAAACCAGTTTCATTGATTCGTTTTGTAATATGTTTCCAACGGTGTGCACGGTATCAGCCAATGGCAATGGAAGCGGTCGTGAAGTACCAGATCCGCCTAAAGATAAAAAATCGGTTAGTAAATGAGTTTTATATCTGAATCTCAAATTTTGCCAGCGCTATTATACATGATAGCGCTTTCTGTCTACGCCGCTACCGTTAAGCGCCTTACGATTTTTTCATTTGTGCTTGTGGGTTTAATGCTTTTAGAAGTTATTCATCTAGGACTTGAGCACTACATATTCCATATATATACGGTCTGGCAAGATTACTTCACAGTCAACATCCTTTGGTATTTCGGATTCGCTCTGACTGACTTTTTATTTGTTTTGATACTTTTTCGAACCGCGGCTTCCATGAATGCAAAAATGGAATGGATATCTAGCTTTGTGGTGTATGTCTATCTGCTCTTGGGTATAGTTCAAGTGGCCAGGTATATTGATCGTTTCATTTTTAAGACACACTACCTAGCCACTGTTTACGGTGAAGGCATCCCGCTATTAAATACCGCCTTATCCGCAGCCGTTTTTATTTTCGTTTTTATCGAGGTCTTCAAAGGCTCACTTCGTTTTCTTCATCTAAAACTCGGCAAAGCCTGAGTAAGCCAGGAATCGATATATATGGCTTTTAGTCAAGGTAAACGGATTTGGCTGCAGTATTGCTGGGTTTTCTTATCGCTAGTAACGCTCAGTTTTTTTGTGGGTGCTGACCCTGTCGTAAAGAGTCCAGCGTTTAAAATATTGTCGACTAATGACGGATTACAACAAGATCACGTTCGCGCATTGTTGATTGATTCCGATGGCTTTTTGTGGGTGGGTTCAGAGGCAGGGTTAGACCGCTGGGATGGCTATCGAATCTCACCGGTAAAAGGTGACAATGTCCCGTTTAGCGATGAAGCCATTGAAGCGTTATTCGAGGACAGTAAAGGCAATATTTGGGTCAGTTCCTATCTCAGTGGCGTGACGAAAATAAACCGTCAAGACTATACGTACCAAGCTGTTGCCAGGTTGCAGTATCGCCACTCACCCAACTGGATTCAAAGTGCTCGTAATTTTGTTGAGTATGAAGACAGTATTGTCATGTCTTTCTATGAGGACGTGATCCGCTATTACCCCGACACTAATACCTACGAGAAGCTTTATTCGTTAACGGAAGCTCAAATCGATCGTGTTGAGAGTATCCGCGTTGCCCAAATTCACAACGGCTTTTTGTTCATCGGCACAACACATGGATTGATAGTCCAGAATCTTGTAACCGGTGTGTCGCAGTCCGTTGAGTATTTGGGAAAAGAAGCCCCAGATAAAGACAATCAAAACGTCAAACAACTCTATTTCGATGAATATGGCTATGTATGGATAGGTACAGTGCGCGGCGTGTTTCGCGCTAAATCTGACGCCATCTATGATGCCGATCTATCCGACGTTGTCAGCGTCAGCGCCCAAGTCATGCTTAAGGACCGCAATATCTGGAGCATCGCCAACGCGAAACAGGGAAAATTTTACTTTGGTACAGACGAAGGGTTGTATCAAGTTTCGCTCGTTGACGAACAGCAATGGACCGAGATTCATATACTTGAGCCGGGTTCCGGTACAACATCTCTGTCTAGAAATGACATCTTTTCTATCGTACTTGATGAAAACAGTAACCTCTGGTTCGGCAGCTATTACGGCGGTGCCCATTTTTGGTCTCCCAGAACCCTCAGTTTCTCACACATTTACAATAGCCGTTGGGAAGATGAGCAACCGCTCAGCGATAACTCAATTTGGTCGTTTTTCCAACCCAATGAAACCGAATTATGGATAGGCACCGAGAACGGGCTAACGTATTACAATCTCGACAATGGTGATACGGAATTTTTCCTGACTGAAGATAACCGATACCTATACAAAGATGCTTCTTCGATTAGCCGAATATCCCCAGCAGGTGGCGATAAACTTTACATAGAGACGTACAATGGCACTGTGCTGCTGTTTGATATGACCACCAAGCAAACTTCAAAATTACAAGTTACGACACCAGGCTATGAAAACATCTTCGACCTATGGACAATTGGCACGGCTGTTGATGACAAAGGCCGCTTGTATTTTATTGGCGAAGCGTTTTACCGATATGATCCTAATACGTTGCAAATTGAAACTATCGAGATGCCAGAGGGCGAGCATGTTGATTTTACGGTTGGCTTTTTAGGTCAGGAACCCGCTTTAGGCAACCGAATGTTGTTGTCTACCTTTGAACATTTATATGCAATTGATACTGAAACGCTGGCGATTGAACACATTCCCACACCCGTTTCAAGCCGCAAATCACGCAATGTCGCGGTAACCGACTGGTTAGTTCATGATGGTATCTTGTGGTTGGCATCACCGGGTTTAGGACTGACGGGCCTCGACGTCAACACGTTTGAACAACTTCATTTTGTCGATAAGTCGAGTCTGTTGATTTCTAATATATTGTACGGTCTGGAAGTCGATAGTTTCGGTAACATTTGGTTTAGCTCCCACAGTGGTATTCACGTGTTTTCACCTGAGCGTAAGGCGGCTAAACACTACCGTTACGGTACCGATTTAGGGGTGTCTGAGTTTAACGAATACTCGAGTATAAAACTTGATGATGGGCGCTTAGTATACGGTTCAACATTGGGGTTTGTGATGTTCAACCCTGACGAGCTATCAAAGCGTTGGCTTGATGTAACGTCAGTGACAAAACATATGGCGGTGTCCAATGTCTCACTGGCTTCTCGCCCGTTGCCGGGGTCGCTGACTAACTTGTCTCAACAACATTTTGACTTAAAGCACGACGACTATGGCCTGACCATTGAATTTTCGCCGATGTTGATTGATATCTCAGAACAGACAATGTTTCGCTATGCGTTGACCTTGGATGGCCAAGTCGTCAGCCAAGGTGACACCAAAGATCCTAAAGTCACCTTTGGCTTGCTGGCAGCAGGAAATTATCGGTTTGAGGTGGCGCCGGTTACGCAAAGTATCCGACATACTATTTTACCTGCTTACATCACAATCAATAAGCCATACCCGCCGTTGCAATCACCGCTTGCCTATGCAGGTTACGGACTGATTTTAATCAGTCTAATTGTCAGCTACTTCTGGGTTAGGCACACGCAATTACTGAATCTAGAGCACGCTCAACGACAAGTGAAAGTCTTTGGCGACGCGTTTAAGCAAACGCGAGACTGTGTTGTGATAATTGGTGTGGACCGACGCCCCATCGCATCGAATGAAGCGTTTGACAATATATTTGGTATCAATGCTGATCAAAACCTAAATAGTCAAATTCAACGTTTGATCAGCCGTTCGCCGCGGTTAGAGCGCCAGTTGTTTAGTCATCTGCATGGCTTAAAAGCGGGCGATTTTTGGCAGGATGAAGACACCATCACCACAGTGTCAGGGCAAGAGCTTGATGTCTTGATTTCGATTTCTGCAATCGGTGAGCAGGGCGCAACGCCGAGTCATTACCTCGTGATATTTTCAGATATCACAGACCGAAAAAATGCGGAACGAAAACTGATAAAGATAGCCAATTACGACTCGTTAACGGGTCTAGTTAATCGCAGTTTACTACTGGATCGCTTAGAGCACGCGATTCAGAATGCCAGAATACACGATACTAAATTAGCGGTGCTGTTTGTCGACCTTGACCGTTTCAAAGGTGTCAATGACTCGTTAGGTCATGATTATGGCGACAAGCTGTTGCGGGTAGTCGCCAACCGTATGATGAACATGGTATCTGGCAATGATACGGTGGCGCGCTTTGGTGGTGATGAATTTGTCATAGTCATAGAGGAAGTGTCGACGCCAGAATCGCTTGGGTCATTTCTAAAATCGCTTATCGAGTCAATTGAAACGCCAATCGCTCTTGGTAAGGATGTAGTCAGCGTATCATGTAGCATAGGGGTGGCGTATTACCCTGATGACGGTCAAAACCCAGCCGAATTGATTAAGCAGGCCGACGTTGCCATGTATGCAGCGAAAAAAGACACGATCACGGCGTTTGCTTACTTTACCGCTGAAATGAATGACCAAGCAAAAGCTCGTCTCCACACCGAAAATATCGTCAAAAAAGCCTTTGTCGATGACACGTTCATCAACCACTATCAGCCGATTGTGAATGCGGCGACAGGTAGAATGGATGGGGTGGAGCTGCTGTTGCGTCACAGCGCTGAGCAACCCTTATCACCCGCTCAATTTGTACCGATTTTGGAAGAATTGCGCTACATCATTGACGTTACCCGCCTTTCTATCAAGCGGGCCATTGAAGACTTATCCGTGTGGTATCAACAAGGATTTAATGGTTATGTATCAATCAACCTGTCGGCTCTGCACTTCAAAGACGGCTTGGACATTGATGGAATTCAGCAATCGCTGGTCAATGCCGGTTTACCTGTTAGCGCCTTGCGATTTGAATTGACCGAAAGTGTGTTAATCGATAACCCGAACAAAGTTTCTGCACAAATTCTCGAAATGAACCAAGCGGGTTTTTGGCTGGCATTGGATGACTTTGGTACGGGTTACTCATCATTGTCTTATTTAAAACGTTACTCGTTGCAAGTACTTAAAATTGATAAGTCTTTTGTCGACGACATGACCCGTACCAAACGCGCTGAGGCATTGTTGTCAACAACCATCAATTTGGCATCCAGTCTCAATATGTCAGCGATTGCCGAAGGGGTGGAAACGGCAGAGCAAGCTGAGCATTTGATAGAGTTGGGTTGTAATTTACATCAAGGTTACTTCTATGCTCGCCCTATGCCGGCGTCCGATGTTGTGGACGTTTTAAACCGAAATTGGACGTAAACATTCAGGGAATGGTGTTTTTGCCGTTGTCGTTGTAATTTTACTACCAAATCTGTGTCTAATTTTTGTTCCATTTCCTTGTTTTTATTAGCGTTATTACACATCACACTACTAAAGTTGTAACTATAAGAAAATTTAATTATTCAGCGGTGACGGGACCTTGCGCGCTGTTCCGAGGGAATAATTACTTTGAGGTATTGCCATTTAATCCATTTGTCTAGATATTATGTAGGTGTGAACATTTTGTTAATAATGACGACTACGTCGCGACATGGTGATGCCCTCTATGCCTTTAGATTCTTCTGTACCCGATACACAACAAATGATTAAGTCTCCGCTAGCCATGCTTTATGATTGGGAAAAAAACAAGCCCAACCAAGAATATCTCGTTCAACCGATCAATGGCCAATACCACTCATACACATGGTCTGAAGTGGCCAATCAAGCCAGAAAAGTCGCTGCGCGACTACTCGATATGGGGTATGCACCCGGCAGCAGGATCGCTACCCTGTCTAAAAACACCGCAGAGTGGTTTATCGCTGATTTGGGCATCATGATGGCGGGCATGGTATCCGTGCCTATTTTTTCCACGGCCGGCAAAGACACCATTCAATATGTATTGGAGCATGCAGACGTCAAACTGATTTTTATTGGCAAGCTTGATGATACGGTAAACCAGGCCAATGCGGTGCCTGAATCGGTTATGACGGTAGCCTTTCCGTATCCCGGCATTCCTGCACAACAGCAATGGAACGAGTTTATGGACATCGCGCCAATGCAAGAATCTCCTGTGCCTGATATGGATAGCATGATGACGATTATTTACACGTCAGGCAGTACGGGCAAGCCAAAAGGCGTGGTGCACACATACCGAACCATTTGTTGGGCAGCGCAAAATTCCCGTAAACCATTGACGGTCAGTGAGACAGACCGCATTATGAGTTATCTGCCGCTTGCTCATATAACCGAGCGTGTATTGGTAGAATTAGCCAGTTTCTATTCTGGGGTGAAAATCTCCTTTGTTGAATCACTCGATACCTTTGTTCGAGATGTTCAAAACTTCCAGCCCACACTATTCATTTCAGTTCCTCGTTTGTGGGTTAAATTTCAAATGGGCGTGTTGGCAAAAATGCCTCAGAAAAAACTCGACCGCTTACTTAAGATCCCCATTCTCAATAAAATAGTAGCGCGTAAAATTCGCGCGGGATTGGGTCTTGATAAAGCCCGCTTGTGGGCAAGTGGTTCAGCCCCATTGGCACCAGCCGTCATTGAGTGGTTCCATAAAATTGGTATCGATATTTCAGAAGGGTGGGGCATGACGGAAAACAGTGCCTATGGAACAGGGAGTGTACCTTTCAGATCGGACAAAATAGGTTCTATTGGCAGCGCTTATGACGGTGTTGATATTCGTCTGTCAGAAGAAGGTGAAATTCAAGTTAAGGCACCGTGTAATATGATCGAATATTACAACGAGCCAGAAAAGACGGCCGAAGTGTTCACTGAGGATGGGTATCTGCGTACTGGTGATAAAGGCCATATTGATAATGATGGTTACATCAAGATTACGGGGCGCTTGAAAGACATATTTAAAACCTCTAAGGGTAAGTATGTGGTACCGGCACCAATTGAAGCCGATTTTATGGAAAACCCGATTGTCGAGCAGGTTTGCGTGACAGGCACCAACCTTCCACAGCCAATTGCACTGCTGGTTTTATCAGAAGAAGCGAAAAAGGCAGCGGCTGACGAAATTGATGCGAGCTTGGCAGAGACCTTTGAAAAAATCAACGCAGGTCTTGAGAGCCACATGGTGATGGACCGCGTCGTGGTTATGTCATCAGAGTGGACTATTGAGAATGATTTATTGACGCCTACACTGAAGGTGAAACGACACGTGTTGGAGGAACGATTCCAAGATATTATTCAAGCCTCCTACAAAGACAAATTGGTCAGAATAAACGCCTAAACTAAACAAGCCGGTTTTGATACCGGCTTTTTTATGCCACACCACTTTGACCCCCACGTTTTTACCTTCACTCGAAGCACGTTCTGCTGTTGAAAAACAGGGCAATTGTTGAAAAAGCCACTACGCTTATGTCAGCACTAAAACTAAAAGGATAGGAGGGAGAAAAAAGTGAGAGCACTACAGACAATTGTGTTTATGGGATTGGTGTCGGGACAGGCGTTAGCCTCAGATGCCCAGCGCTTTCAAGTGGCATCAGACAAAATGTGTGAAAAGGTGCGAATGTGCGCAATGGAGCAAATGTCGATGCAAGATGAAGATAGTTTGCCGGCCGAAATGCGCACAATGATCGAAGGTATGCTTGACAATATGTGTGAGCAAATGAAGCAATCGGTTGATGCGCAGGCGTCTCATTCATTGTTAAAACCAGCAGCACTGTGTTTAGAGTCAATGAGCGAATTGTCCTGCGATGCGTTTGAGCAACAACAAGTGGATACGCCTGAATGCAAGGCATTTCAGGCGGAACAATCTAAATACCAGAACTTTTAGTGCAGCGGACACACGGGCTTGGCAAACCAAACCCAGTATGGTTATCCAGGGTAACGGTTCGCTAAACCAGTATAAATCGCATCTGCATAGCTTGGATCGTTGACGTCTAGGCTATTGAGTACCTCGACTAAGTGCTCGTTGTCTTCTTTGTCTTGCCAAATTTTAATGTAGGTACCGGCTTTGTAGCCGTTGTCTTGGCGGAAGAAGTTCAATACATTTTTACCTACGTATTGGCGATACAACTCGTCACTGTCCATTTCGCATTGGCCAACGATATACATAAACAGCGGCACACTGAAGCGCTTAGCCGCGCAGAGGCCCGCCATCAACTCTAAATTGTCCAATAATGACAGGGTGTTAGGTTGATAAGGTTTACCGTCAAACATCACTTCGAGCGCGCCAGATGCTAATTCTGTTGCAATGCTTTTCGCTGATGCGTCGATGTCGCCTTCAAACTCAATAATGATATGAGAGAGCGCAAAATGCCAGATATCAACGAGTTCCATTTGTAGTTGTGGCAAGTCTTTTTCTTGCGCTTTCCACCACTTCCAACCATGATGTTCAATTGCCTCAACCGACTCTACCATGGCAGCACGGAGATACCCGTAACCCGCTGTCAGCCAATCTGGGTTGACCTTTTTATTCATGTTGTCTTGTAAGCCGAGCATATTAGCCAATTGCGTTTGTGTAAGCATTTTGTTTCCTAGTTAGGGCATATAGAGGGTTGCAGTGTGTGCTTAATAAGCACAATGCAGAATAACTGATGTGCCGTATTCTACATAAAGCAACGGTAAAGCAGTAGCATTGAAAAAAGTTCTGTAGCACGGTTCAACCTACCTTTTTGTTATATCGATAGTGTATCGTCGCATTGGCCCAGTCCAAAAGCCCCAAAATAGCGCAAAACCGCCGAATGGTTGCACCAATTGTTGACCAATAGGACAAGTGTGAAAGTGCTGGTTATGTTTAAGTGTATGTTTTATATGTATTTATAAGGTTGGCATTCTTGATGCAAAGATAGGGATGTTATATGAGCTGTTAAATGCAATTACGGCTACTGGTGCCAGGCAACGCCAGTTTAGGTCTGCATTTGATTAGCCCGTAACCTTACCCATACAGGTTTTTCGTGTCCTGAGGCCTGTATGGGTTTTTTTATTCCACACATCTACTTGCAAGGCCCAGTTTATCCCGTAACATTGACCCAGAATGTTATTGAATACACTACGCTTTTGATCACTTTATATCCTTCAAACAAACTTGAACACTTGAGTGTGTTGCTCAATGCCGTACTCACGCAGCAACCCACGGGTATTTTTGAACCCGATGTTATCTTAGTGGAAAGTCCTGGGATGCAGCATTGGGTTAATATGCAGCTCGCGGCGCAGCAACGCATCGCAATGAATCTTGAATTTCCCTTGCCTGTCAGGTTTATGTGGAATACTGCACGAGCAGTACTGGGCCAAGATGTGGTTCCTCAACAATCACCTTATCGTCGTGAAGTGTTGGTTTGGCGGATTGAAAAGATACTCGACTCGGTATCGTTTCAGCAGCACAGTGCGTTCCAGAAGTTGAGTCAGTATTGGCTAGCAGTGGCAGATAGTGACGGTCAGCAGGTTCAACGTTTGCAGTTGTCTACGGCATTGGCAGACGTGTTTGAGCAATATCTGCTCTATCGTCCCGACTGGTTGGCGAGTTGGGAAGCGGGGGAGACGGTTGACCCACAATCAGAGCTAGAACAATGGCAAAGTGAAATTTGGCGCAGGTTAGTCAGTGAGCATGCTTTTCATCCGGCCAAGTTACATCAACTGGCTATCGACGCCCTCAATAACGGGGATAAAGCTGATTTACTCCCCAAGCGTATTATTGTTTTTGCCATCAATACTATGGCACCGCAACTTGTGCAGTTTCTCGATGCGTTGGCGCATCACACTGACATTCATCTGTTTCATCTCAACCCCAGTGTCAATTATTGGGGAGATGTGCAAACAAATAAAGCCATTGCGAAGCAACTGAGAGAAGAGGGTATAGCGCGATGGATGGGAGACAGCCAAGCCAACCCTTTATTGGGAAATCTAGGGCAGCAGGGAAGAGACTTGTTCAACTTGTTAACTGGCCTAGACACGTTTGAAATCAGTGCGTTTGACACTGACCTGCCAGAAAGCAGTGTGACAGCCGGCCATGAATTAGTTTCATTGCAACAGGATATACTCAATGCATCCTATCCCGTTGCCACACCACATGATGAGGGTCAATCCTCTGTTGTAATCGCAAAGGGCCATACTGCGTTACGCGAGGTTCAGGGTCTCCATGATTTCTTGTTGGAAGTCATGAGTTCGGATGCCTCTATTCAGCCTCAGGATGTGGTGGTCATGTGCCCTGCGATTGAAGACTATGCTCCTGTCATTGATACCGTATTTCATCGAATTGGCACCCCAGAGTTAGACGATGAAAATACTCGTTTACCGTGTTCAATCGCCGATAGAACACCTCTTGACTCTGAGCCTATGATAGCCGCCTTTGTGAGTCTGTTATCACTGCCCGATAGTCGGTTTGAGGTGAGCAAAATCATTGATTATTTGCGGTTGCCCGGATTGCAGTTGAAGTTTGGATTGTCCGATGATGATTTGGAGACAATCGCCTATTGGCTGGACCGAGCCAATATCCATTGGGGACTCAATGGGAAACACAAGTCTGTCTTGACCAAGGGCGCGACAGCCCATGATATTCACTCTTGGCACTGGGGCCTTAAACGACTATTGATCGGTATGGCATGTGAAGATCAGAGTCAGATTGTAGGTAACATTCTCACTGTGCCCGATGTTGAAGGGAACCAAGTTTATGTATTGGGGCAGCTTATTGACCTGCTTGAAAGGTTAGGTCAGTACGCCACAGCATTGAACACCAAGCGCACGGCGTCAGACTGGCATCGCTTTTTAATCGAGATGCGAGACACCTGCTTTGAGTCGACTCAAGACAACCAGTTTGCTTGGGACGCCATCGCCAAGGCGACATCTGATCTTGCGACCCACATCAATGAGGCTGAACTTGAAACAGAGCTCAGTCTGCGCCAGGTTCGCGAGGTACTGACAAGACGATTCTCAATGCCAGATGCGGGCAACCACTTTATGACAGGACAAGTGACGTTCTGCTCAATGTTACCTATGCGCAGTATTCCATTTAAAGTGGTGGCGATTCTTGGACTCAATGATGGAGAGTTTCCAAGACAATCGACCCCGCTGAGCATCGATTTGATGGCCCAAGCACCACGCAAACTGGGTGATCGCTCCAGACGATTGGAAGACCGATACTTGTTTTTAGAAGCGATTATTTCCGCACGACAGTTTTTGTACCTGAGCTACCAAGCCAATAGTGCGAAGGATAACAGTGAGCGCCAGCCCAGTTTGGTGTTACAAGAATTGCAAGCGCTTATGGATGAAGCGTATCAATGGGACGAATCGACATACATGCGACAACTTGCGCTACATCCATTTAGTCCCGACGCGTTCCAAGGACCTTTCTCAAGTTTCAATCGCGGTTGGCATCGACTCGCGTCTGATCTGCTCACCCCTACTGCAAACGCGGTAGCTACATTACCTGTTTTGACTGAACCGACGTTAGAACCGGTTATGCGGGCTTCTGCGGTAGGTCGGGCACTGGCTAACCCTCTGGCACATTTCGCACGGCAGCAATTAGGCATCGAACTGGAGCAAACACAAAGCAGCTTACAAGATCACGAGCCGTTCGTCGCCGATACGCTTAATCGATATCAAGTACTCGATGCCCTTGTCACCCATCCAGACGAATGGGATGAATCCTTACAAAATGCGTTGCTTGGTGGCGGTTTGCCACAAACACCACTGACGCCTCAAATGCTTACACAGTGGCAACACGCCGCCACGGATTTAATTGAAGTAGGCGAAGTAGGGCAGTTCACTAACCAAACACTATCTTGGCATGGCGAGCACATCCGTTTTGAAAGCGATATATTTGCCACCGAAGGCGCCAATCGAACGTTACACGTGGGCAGTCAATCCGCAAAACGTATGCTGTCGCAGTGGGTAACACACCTTATATGTTGTGCTTCTGGTGATGCCGAGCGTAACAAACCCTTTGAATGCTTTTACCCAAGATGGAAAAAAGGTGAGCATGAACTGCGAAAAGTATCTATTGCGCCGCTAACAGAACAACAAGCGGTCGAGCATTTACGGCAGATAGAACAGGCAATAGTGGCAATTAATACCCAGCCCAAAATGTTGCACGCGGACCTTGGGGTGACTGTCAACAAAGTGGGAGCAAAAATCGAAGGAGAATGGCTTCGCGACCAAGGTTTCATGTGGCAATGGCAAAACATGGTGGCTGACAAACGACAACAAGACCCCTACTGGCAATGGTTCTTTGCTCGACCACCACAATTGGATACCAAGGTGTTAGAGGATTTAGTCAGTTTATACGGTCCCCTAGCAGCGCAGTTGAAGGATAAGAAGTTATGACGGCGAAAAAGCTTGATGTGATTCATTTGCCTTTGCGTGACCGCCATCTTATCGAAGCTAGCGCCGGAACAGGTAAGACGTTCAATATCACGCGGTTGTATTTACGACTCCTGTTGGAAAAGAAGCTATCGGTCGAGCAGATCTTAGTAATGACGTTCACCAATGCCGCAACTCAAGAAATTCGCGGCCGAATTGCGCAAACACTGCGCGAAGCAAAAGGGATATGGAATACCCTCATGCAGGGAGACGCGCTACCCGATCTCGACCCGTTTTATCAAGCGCTCTATGCCCGATGCCCGGGAGAAGCGTACGCCGCTTTATTGGATGCTGCGTTATTGGAGTTGGATGAGGCATCGGTTTTCACCATCCATGGTTTTTGTAATCGCGTATTGAGTCAACTGTCTTTTTCAACGGGTGCACCAATGACGTTGTCATTGACCACGGATAATACCGCCATGTACGAGGTTGCTGTACGCGACTGGTTGCGACGTTATAGTCTCGACTCGGATGAGTTCATTCAGCTAAGTGAACACAATTGGCATGATCCCGATATATTTTGGCGAACATTTGGGGCGGCAATTCGAAGTGGCTTGCCGCCCAATGTTCTGTCCGATGAAGAGATTGACAGTGATAGCGACGTGGCATTCAGTCAGCTAAATACTCTCTTTTTACCCAAAATGCGTGACGTGTTGGATGCCTTGTTTGCCAATCAGAGCGTGTTATTTGATGCGTTAATCGAGACGCAAAAAGGTGATAAACGGGCAATTAGGGAACAGGAATGGCAATCCATTGTAGCCTGGCTCGAATCACCAGAGGTCACTTTTCCGCCTAAAACGGTAGGACAGTTCTATAATGGCAACCGATATCGAGGAAAGCCTCATATTAAAGCGCTGTTTGAACCGCTAAAACTGCTCAAAACCGATGTGGAAAAGGCGTTAACGGATCACCGACAACTCTCGGACAAACGCAAGCAAGCGGCACCGGTATTGCGTAAAGTCGCAGAGGGTTTCGATTACATTCGTCAGCATGTCCTAGAGCAGAAGCAGCACCAAGGCGTGGTGGACTTTGACGATCTCATTACCCAGCTTCACGATAAAGTAACCAAAGACGACGGTAGATTAGTCTCGCAGTTACGACGTCTTTATCCAGTAGCCATGGTTGACGAATTTCAGGATACCGATAAAGCACAATATGAAATTTTGGCCGGGCTTTATCCGAGTAACCAAGAAGATCATGTTTTATTGATGATAGGCGATCCAAAACAGGCTATTTACGGGTTTCGCGGCGGCGATATCTTCACTTATTTAACAGCGGGTAAACAGGCCCAGCATCACTGGGTAATGGATACCAATTGGCGGTCTGTCGAGACTATGGTGACGGCCTACAATCGGTTGTTTTACGGTGCGCCATTGGATGAGTCTGCCAGCGATGTATTTGGTTTTGGTATCGGTTACGAACCTGTCAATGCAACGCCTTTGGCTAAAGCGGCAACATCCCCACTTATTGACAGCGACAGCCAACGGGGCGCCTTGACCTACTTGCTGTTTGACAGTGAAGAGGAAGATCTCAGCAAAGATACCTTGCAACAAAATTTGTGCATGGGGTTGTGCCGCGAAATCATCCGACTACTTGAGTCGGCAAACTTAGGACAACGCCCTGTTCAACCTGCTGATATAGCAATATTGGTCAGAAGTAGTCACGAAGCTGGAATGGTTAAACAAGCCCTTAATGATGCGGGTTTAGACGCGGTCTTTTACAGCGATAAGGGGAGCTTGTTTGCCTCTCCACAAGCTCTTGATGTATTGCGGGTGTTGAATGGAATTTGGCATGGCAATGATGTAAGAAAAGTCGCCAGTGCACTGCGCTCACCTCTGTTTGGTTATAGTCACCAACAGCTGGTTGCCATGTTGCACAACGAAGATGATGGGTTGTGGGAGCAAACGATAGGTCGATTGCAAACGCTCAAGCAAATGTGGTTGAAACAAGGCGTAATGAGTATGCTGATGCATTTGTTGCAAACAGACTATGTAGCCGATGACCAACAACCCGAACGGGCATTAACGAATTACCTTCATCTTTCGGAAGTCTTACAACAAACAAGCACGGGCTTCCCTCAACCTGAGCAACTTCTGCTGTGGGTGATGAAACAGATTGAACAACCTGAGTCAAATGATACCTTGGTTCAACGTTTGGAGAGCGATGCGCAGTTAATTCAAATCATCACCCAACACGGCTCAAAGGGATTAGAATATCCGATTGTTTTTGTGCCTTTTGCATCTGATTATCGCGATCCTTCCAAAGCGGGGCAGGTTTTAGATACGTGCTGTCGCTTCTATGACGAACATAAAAATCAGATAGTACTGCAACTGGGCAATACCGAGCGCGCCGTTGACGCTATGCGGCGACAAGGCGATGCGGAAGCCATGCGCCTGATGTATGTGGCAGTAACTCGAGCCGCACACCGCTGCTATTTGGGCATCGCGCCATTCAAACAAAGCGAGCGTTCGTCAGTGGCTGTTGCACTGAATGTGGGTGAACGTTCCTGGGAGCAAGCCATTGAGCAAGTCGTTGAAGAACAACCCGAGTCGACAGCATTGGTGCGAATCGAAGATATTCCAACGGTTGCTCGCAATCGAGATGTCTCTGAACAAGATGCAGTATTGAGCTGTCGCGATGCGGATATCTCTGTTACCAATGATTGGCGGTTGTATTCTTTCTCTGCTTTAGCAAGACACACAGCCTCTGTGCACCAAACGGCGAGAGATCAAGAAATCAACGAGAGCGCCTCCGTCGTCTTGGAGCAATCGCCGATACAAGACAAATTCTGCTTTTCTTTTGAACGAGGAGCTCATGCCGGTAATTTACTGCATGATTTGTTGGAGCACACTGATTTTTCTGATCCACAGTGGCGCGAAGAGGGTCAACAAGCCTTGTTGCGATTTGGTTTAGATGAAACCGATTATGACGCGCTATTTGATTGGCTGGACGATGTACTGGATACACCAATGTCACTGAGTGAACACAAGAATGTCACACTGGGTCAATTGCAACCTTCTCAGGTACTCAAAGAAGCTGAATTTTACTTTCCAATGGAACAGATGGAGTGGGGGAAACTGGCTAACCTGTTGCAACAGCATCGACGAGACTTAGCCGAACTTGTTACGCCCCTTTCCGTACCATGGCTCGACCACGGCCAGTTAAAAGGGATGATGCATGGCTTTATCGATTTGTTGTTTGAAGTTGAAGGGAAGTTCTATGTCGCAGACTATAAATCAACCCATTTAGGCGATGGATATGGCGATTACTTGCCAGCAGAACTAGCGCGCAACAATCAGATGCATCTGTACGATTTACAATACCTGATTTATGCCTTAGCGCTACACCGCTATCTCAATAATAACTTACCCGAATACGACCCCAGCACACACTTTGGTGGTGTTGTATATCTATATTTACGAGGTATGAGTTCGGGCAATTCTAATAGTGAAGGCGTGTACTACACATCAATAACACCAGCGCTATTGGATGAGTTAGATACCTTGTTTGCGGGTGAGGAGACGACATCATGAGAACGTCGTCTTGGACGCAATATAAAAAGCAGGCCGCCGACATCGATGCGATTGACTATTATTTTGCGCGAGAATTTTCTCGTGACGTTGATTTAGGACACGACACGAAAAATACGCTGTGGTTTGATTGTTTAGTGACCTTGTCTTATTTACAACGTCAAGGGCATACCTGCCTTGATGTAAAACACATTGCCAATACTAGGTTATTTGTTGATGAGGAGAACCTGCAATCGGGCATATCAATGCCAACAGAAGCAGAGCTAACCGCCATCATTGAGCAAGCTTTCAAGACTATCGGTCGAGGAAAAGGGCTAGCGTATGATAATGCTCGCTTATATACCGAGCGCTATTGGCGATTTGAAAAAGACATCGCGTCCATTTTAATCAGTAAGGCTGCATCTAAATCGTTATCAACACAGCAAATGGAATCACTGACCACACTGTGGCCTCACATGTTTGATACCGCTGTATCCGAAGAGCAAGACTGGCAACAAGTGGCCACAGTAATGAGCGTGCTGCAAGGCGTAAGTATTGTTAACGGCGGGCCAGGGACGGGAAAAACCTATACGGTCACTCGTATACTGCTGGCACTGATTACTGCTATGGGCCCAGCGTCCGAGGTATTACTTGCGGCGCCAACGGGGAAAGCCGCCCAGCGTATGACTGAGTCGATTCAACACGCGTTACACGATCTGTCTGAGAATGAGTTGATTGCGTCGCTGAGTCGCAGTGTCCCCACACAGGCACAGACACTGCATCGGTTACTCGGCGTCCAGCGCTATGGCATTGGGGTCAAAGCCAATGAACAGCGCCCATTGTCGTGTGATGTATTGATTGTCGATGAAGCGTCAATGATCGATGCCGCCATGCTGACACGGTTGTTACGAGCGTTGAAACCCGATGCCAAATTGATTTTACTAGGCGATGCTGACCAGCTGCCTTCAGTTGAATCTGGTAATGTGCTTGCGGATATTGTTGCGGGAGATGGTCAAGCATATGGAGAGTTGGCGCGAACCTGTCTTGCGACACTTTGCCCTCATTTACCCAATTTAACAGACGTACCCAATTCAGCCCCACGTCAATTCCATATAACGCTGCAAAAGAGTCGTCGCTTCTCAGGACAATTGGGCCAGTGTGCAAGTGCAATTCGCGATGGTGATGCTCGATCGCTCAATGAGCAAGCCAATACTATTGAAAAGGGTGACATGCCTGTACCTAGCGATGGCGTTTCGCGCTACCTCGATACGCCCTCAATGCAAGACATTCAGAAAATGGCGCGCCTTTGGTTTAGTGATTTACCCAGCGTCAAAACCGCACAAGAGGGCATTGCATTGCTATCAGCGCGTCGCTGGTTAGCCGCGACGCGCCAAGGTTTAACGGGGGTTGAGTCACTCAATAAACTGGTAGAGTTAACCCTTGGTGTCAGCCCAACACCTGCGGGACATTATCCCGGCCGTCCTATTATGGTGACCGAGAACTTTTATCCTCAAGGGTTGTTTAATGGTGATATCGGTATCATTTGGCCGGATGAAACGGGTAAGTTATGGGCGTGGTTTGAGCAAGGTGATGGAGCACTTCGTCAAGTTAGTTTGTCTCGATTGCCCCGTGTAGAGACAGTGTTCGCCATGACTGTACACAAATCCCAAGGCTCAGAGTTTAATCACGTATTGATGTTTTTGCCGGTCAACCCAAGCTATGCACAGCAGCAACTGTGTACACGTGAACTACTTTACACAGGAGTGACGCGCGCAAAATCGAGCTGCAGTATCGTGGGTACATCAGGCCAACTTAACGATATGGTCGGGCGGCAGGTAATTCGCCAAACCGGTTTGGCTCAGCGCATATCAGTGGGGCCTTCAGACTGACGTAATGACATTTCTGGCGTCAATGAAACAGGCCACCCATGCGCCGTTGGCGTCGTCGTGCTTGGCATTAAGCCAAAGTAACATTAACGGTGTCTTTGTTCTAATGGCATTGTCGTCGGCGTTGAAAAAATCGGTCAGCTCATGAGACCGCTCACCCACGATGGAGAGGTGTGCTAAGCCTCCATAATCACTCCAACCTAAGATTTCGCCTGCGGGGAGAAAGCGAAAGGGCTGAGCGCGCAAGGCGTTGTTAAACGTGATGTTGGCACCAAATACGGGCTTTGACGAAAAGGTGATAGTGGTATCTTCATTGGCCGTCAAGAGTACCGGCTTGCTGAGTACGGTCACGGGGTGAGAGCAAGATGTCATGCCGTGAACCAGTATGGACTGCAATCCAGCATTGATTTCCATGGTTTCTTGTTCGGTCACGGTTTCGGGAATAACAAACGTCAGTGTGGTAGCCGCGCCAAACTCATCTGGTAATGGAGACAAGGGTGGCGAAAGTAAAAAGCGTTCACAGACACCTGCTAACCCAGTGAGTTGATTGTTTATTTGTGAGCCTTCGCAAAAAATGGGGCCATCAAAGGCATAAGCTCGCAAATAGATTAGGTCGACAGCTTGGACAGTCAATGAAGCCAATGCACTGGCTAGATTGCTGCGCAGAATCAACCCAAACTCACTTTCGGCAAGACTCGACTCAACAAGTTTTTCAATGGTATTAAAAATGGCGTGTTTCTGTAGCAAGTCATCGATAACGAGAAGCTGTTGGCATTTTTCGCGCTGGCATTCACACACCAAACCGTCTTGTAGACGTTGCTGTAGTGTTAAATCAGTCGCTAGCGCAGTTTGTGGCATAGTGTCGTTCTCAAATTACTGATACTCTTGGAAAAGCGCTCATAGCACATGTGTTCATCGGTGCTAGGTATAGGTCTATTGGACGTAGCTTAGTGAAATCGGAAGATTACCGCCTTGACGCAGATCAAACGTCTATTGAGCTAACCACTTTATCGCAAGGTTTTTTTGGAAAGGAGACGGAATGAACAAGTTGCTCACACTGCTGTTCGCGTTTTGCTATTCGTTGACGGTATTGGCTAACCCGTCGATAGATGAGTTTACCCGGGGGATGGAAAAGCGGTCCGGCTTTTTCACGTTTTACTATAAATCAGAGGACGATCGGTTGTATCTGCAAATCGATCAGATGCAAAGTCCATTTATATTCCAAACAAGCCTACCACGAGGGGTCGGTTCCAATGACATCGGATTGGATAGAGGTCAGCTAGGCGATACTCGCTTGGTGCAGTTTGAGCAATTTGGCAACAAAATATTGTTAAAGCACCTAAATACTGAATTCAGAGCCGATTCTGCCAATACCGCCGAGCAAGCCAGTATTGACGAAGCGTTTGCCGATTCTGTGATTGCTGGTTTCAAAACGGTCGCACAGAGCAACGGGAGTGTTGTAGTTGATTACACCGATTATCTGCTCAGTGATGTCCATGGAATTGGCGCACGACTGGAGCAAACCAAGCAGGGGAGTTTTCAAGCGGATGCCAATAGAAGTGGCATTTACTTGCCCAAATCAAAAGCGTTTGAACGCAACACCGAACTTGAGGCGTTGGTCACATTTTCTGGCCGTAAGCCAGGGAACTTTGTTCAGCAAGTGACGCCGTCTCCCGACAGTTTGACCGTGCATTTACATCATTCTTTTGTCGCGTTGCCAGATGATGGTTACACACCTCGTCGTTTTCATCCGTACTCTGGTTTTTGGAAACATCGTTACTTTGATTATGCAACCCCGATCAACGCACAAATGGAGCAAAAGCACATAGTGCGTCATCGGTTGTTCAAACGCGATCCAAGTGCTGAGGTGAGTGAAGCGGTTGAGCCGATTGTTTATTATCTAGACCCAGGCATACCAGAACCTGTTATGTCAGCGCTTCGCGATGGCGCGCTATGGTGGAATCAAGCTTTTGAAGCCGCTGGATACAAAGACGCCTTTCAGGTGAAAGTTTTGCCTGAAGACGCAGATCCAATGGATGTTCGTTACAATGTTATTCAATGGGTACATCGCGCGACTCGCGGTTGGTCATATGGATCATCGGTCGTTGACCCACGTACGGGGGAACTAATAAAAGGACATGTCACACTCGGGTCGTTGAGAGTAAGACAGGATTACCTTATCGCCTTGGGACTAACCAGTCCCTTCGACGGTGAGTCCAGTAGCACTGCACCACAGCAGGCTATGGCACTCGCACGTATTCGCCAATTGTCGGCTCATGAAGTGGGTCATACTCTTGGTATCGCACATAACTTCGCTGCGAGTGAAAATGGCCGCGCGTCTGTTATGGATTACCCTCATCCACTTGTTACGTTAAAACGTGGCAAAATCACCCTTGAGGGGGCGTATGACGATGGCATTGGTGATTGGGACAAGTACGTCGTCACCTACGGCTATCAGGATTTTGTCGACGAGCAAGCAGAGACCGAAGGTTTGGCTTTGCTCGTAGCAGATATGCAAGCGCGAGGGTTTAAGTACAAGTCAGATCCTGATTCACGGTCAGCTCGTCACGGCTCTAGCGATGGTCATCTTTGGGACAATGGCGCAGATCCTATTCGCGCGTTCGAACAAATTACTGCGGTACGCAAGGTTGCGCTCGACAACTTGGGGTTAAATACCATTGAAACAGGGGCAAACTTGTCTTCAATCGAAGCCGCCCTAGTGCCTATCTATCTATTGCATCGCTATCAGTTGGACGCATTGGCTAAGCAAGTGGGTGGTGTCAACTACGAGTACGAAGTAAAACAAACCGGAGTGAAACCGAAAGGGGTTACTGTGGTATCGGCGCGAACTCAAAAACAAGCGGTCAAGTGGTTAGTGTCGGCGTCTACACCGACTTTTTTACAACTACCCGATGCTATTTTAGCTCTGATTCCACCCAATGCGTACGGTGAAGATATTACAAGAGAGTATTTTACCAGCCGAACTGGCAGGGTATTCGATCCAGTTTCTGCTGCCGAATCTGCGGCGGGTTATAGCCTGTCGATTTTGTTACATCCAGAGCGATTGAATCGCTTGGCGTGGCAAAGCAAGCAGGATAGGCAAGTCCCCAAGGTGAACGAAGTCGTGAAGCGAGTATTCGAGGAACATTGGTACAAACAGTCGCCCGACTACGGATTGCGTGAACGACTGCAGCTAGTGGCGTTAAATGCTGTGATGAAAGCCGCCATGAACGATAAGCTTGCGCCGGAAGCGAAACTAGCGATTCAAAGCGAATTACTGGCATTTGAAGCGTGGTTAGAAGACAACAAAAAGCAACCGACTCACCGCGTATTGCTCAATCAAATGCAGCAATATTGGCAATCAGGAGAATGGCCAAGCTTGTTCGATGTTGTTCCGTTGCCGCCGGGCTCTCCAATCTAACCTGACGGCGCCTGTGCGCTATCAGGCTACTGAGGCCTCGCTAGACGTAATCTCGAAGTACTGGGTGAAGCACTTGTACAATTGGGTGCCACTCAGTACCGACGCAGATGGAAAATGAAGCATAGGCACTAAGTCACATGGCGCGGTAATCGTGTGAGTCGCCTTGTCATTGTCTAAGTCGTCAATATTTAACACACGAGCCATCACTTGGCCCTGACTGACGGCCTCTCCGGGTTTGACGCAATATTCCACCATGCCGCCAAAGTCGGTAAACATGGTTTTATAGTCTTGCAGTAAAACTCCGATACGACGCATAGAAACCGGGGTCAGGTGGCTGTCGATCAAGACGCCTTTTGCTGTGAGATACGTCAAAATACTTTGCGCGTCAAACTCGCCCTCTGAAAAGTCGATAACTTCCTGACTACCCATTTCCAGTGTGAACGCCTCTACACCGAAATTGAATTCACGATGAAATTTTTGCGTCAGTGTTTCCTGCAATGTCCACCACGGACAGAAGGTGGCTTCATCTAGTGCGCCTGCAAACACATTGGGTATAAATATACAATGTGGAATGTTGAACAAGGCGGCAGACTTTTTGGCATATGTTGGGATATAAATATGACGGGTTGATACAGGCCCATTGTGTAAATCGAGTACATAGTCTGCATCGAAAGCGAGTTGTTGCAGTTTTAGATTAAGCTGTTGTGCAAGACCTAACCCCCATGGCGCTGATAACTTTTGCTGGATAGCCTGATTGAGGTGATGACGAAAGCGTTGCTTTATTGAATCTTCACACTCTTCAGGGGTAACTTGCTCGGCAAATTGCATAACCAGTTGTTGGTCATAGAAATAACCGCGATTCCAATTTGTGCCGTTTACGGGATCGAATCGACCGAGTGTGTATTCACCCGCTTTTATATTGGTCCCAACTGGGTTGCAGTTTGGCACTAGAGTGATTTCTCCCCTGATAGGGAGTTGCTTGAGCAATTGAAGCAAGTGATAAATTACGACGTTTCCCTGGACCTCTGCTCCATGTATGGAGCTTTGAATATAAACTTTAGGGCCGGGGGCATCGCCTTTGACCGTGTAAATGGGCACGTTCATATTGCGCCCAGAGGCGTTTTGCGCAACCACCATGTGGCGTTTGGTTATTGTTGTCATTTTTTTTGCTTACCTGCTGCCGTTTGTACACTGCAAACGGGGCACTGTGGATGTTTTTTAATTTTAAAAGACTGCCATTGATGTGTGAGTCCATCGAACAGTTGTAAAGAGCCAGAGGGCACCTTGCCAAACCCACCAATGATACTGGCAGCAAGCAGTGCTTGTTGCGTTCCAATTGTCGTTACCACGGGGGCCATGATGCCATTTTCACTACATGATAAGTCCATGGGGGGAATGAGATGGCTAAGACACTGATAGCAGGGAGCAGCATCATCGACAGCGGATACAAACAATTGGCCTTCAAATCGAATGGCGGCACCGCTGACCAATGGCACACCTAAATCAACGCAATGACGGTTGATTTGTTCGCGTGAGTCCATATTATCAGTACAATCAAGCACAATGTCGACGCGTTTTATTTGTTCTCGCAAGGCATCGCCTTGTAAACGTTCAGGCAAGGCTGTGATTTGACAATCACTGTTTCTGCGAAGCAATGCTCGCTTGCCGGCCTCGACTTTTTTGTGTCCGACATCGTGCTCGTCGAACAGAACTTGCCTTGGCAAATTGTGGGTTTCGACGTCATCATGGTCGGCTAAAATTAGATGGCCAAAACCGCTACTGCACAATGATAGGGCGGCAGCACAGCCCAAGCCACCAACGCCGACGACAAGTACTGAAGCATTAAGCAACCGCTCCTGACCGTCAAGATCGACCTGCGGTAACACAATTTGTCGATTGTAGCGCATTGCTTGTTGAGTCGTGAGGGTGATTGGCATGCTAAAAACTCGTTAATCTCAGATAAGGGGTCTGAGAGAATAATAGGGCTTAAAAAGCGAATTCAAAGGTTTAACAAAGGATATCATATGACAACACAAGCTCATGCACTAAATATCGCAGTGCTAACCATTTCTGATACTCGGACATTGGATCAAGACAGTTCAGGTCAGTTTTTGGTCGAGGCGCTAACCGAATCAGGTCACACATTAGTGTCTAGAGACTTGGTAAAAGACGATATTTACCAACAGCGAGCTGTGGTATCCCAGTGGATTGCTGATAAATCGATCAACGCTATCTTGGTAACCGGCGGGACAGGGTTTACCCACCGTGATTCTACCCCCGAAGCTTTAAGCGTTTTGTTTGATAAAACGGTAGATGGATTTGGTGAGCTATTTAGACAGTTGAGCTATGACGAGATTGGCACATCAACGATTCAGTCAAGAGCAATTGCGGGCTTCGCGAACAAAACGGTTATTTTTTGTTTACCTGGCTCGACTGGAGCATGTCGTACAGCATGGAATGGTATTATCAAGTCGCAATTGGATTCTACGTTCAGACCATGCAATTTTGTTACGCATTTAGTGGACTAACTGATGGAATTTAGTCACTTAAATCAACAGGGCGAGGCCAATATGGTCGACGTCAGCAACAAAGATGTCACTACGAGAGAAGCGACAGCCCACGGCTTTATTGAAATGCAGGCGTCTACGCTTGAACAGGTAGAAAACCAAGCGATGGCGAAGGGGGACGTTTTTGCGGTAGCGAGAGTTGCTGGTATACAGGCGGCCAAAAAGTGCGCCGATTTGATACCCTTGTGTCACCCATTGGCGTTATCAAAAGTAGATATTAACTTTGCTGTCGATAAAGATGCTAACCGCATTGAAGTGCAGTGTTTTTGTAAACTGGCAGGCAAAACTGGGGTTGAGATGGAAGCGCTCACCGGCGCCAGTGTCGCTCTGCTAACACTGTTTGATATGTGTAAGGCATTAGATCCAGCGATGGTCATGTCAGGTATTAAAGTACTTGAAAAAAAAGGCGGCAAAACCGGCCACTGGCAATCCGCAGATGAGAATTCAAAATGATTACGGTAAAGTTTTTTGCGCAAATTCGCGAACTTGTTGGTACCAGTCAAGTCACGCTAGATTCGCAGAATATTACTACCGTGGCGGATGTGCATCACGAAATGGGGGCGCGCTACCCGCAATGGCTCAAGATGGCTGATGAACCTATGTTGACGGCTTGCAATCAAGAAGTCGTCGACGCTCAACACCCTGTTGTTAGCGGTGATGAAGTTGCATTTTTTCCACCAGTAACGGGAGGATAATGTGGCGTTTGTCGAGATTACTCCGGCATTGTTCGATCAACAAACCTTGTACGACAAACTGACGGAGGGCGCATCAGGTGCGGGGGCGATTGTTACCTTTACTGGTCTGGTGCGCGATTTCAATCAGCAAGGCAAAATCGACGGAATTGAACTTGAACACTATCCTGGCATGGCTGAATCGGTGTTTATGCGGTTGCTAAATGAAGCGATATCCCGCTTTGGGTTAGCTAACGCCGGCGCCGTCCACCGAGTAGGGCGTTTGGACAATTTTGCACCCATCGTTTGGGTCGGTACTGCGTCGGCGCACAGAAAAGCGGCATTTGATGGGGCTAACTTTATTATGGATTCACTCAAAAAAGACGTGCCAATCTGGAAAAAAGAGTGGGTGGCCGATGATGCTCAATGGGTAGCGGTAAAGTCCTCAGATGAAGAAGCGGTCAAGCGCTGGCAACGTTAATTTGCGTGAAAAGGCGGTTGTCCCGCCTTATATCACCCGCGAGTAACGGTGCTGCATCGCACTGGAGTAGGCATCAAACGACATCGCAATGATACGCGTGACAAGACGAGCGTGAGGACGAATCACTAATTGTGAATCGTCGTAATGCGCTAGGCCGTCAGCGATAAAAGGTTTGAGGCTAGATAGTGCATCTGCAAAATAGTCGGCAAACAGTATGTCGTACTTTTCTTCAATTTGTCGAAAGTCGACGCGCATATTACACATTAATGCCATGATCACGTCCCGTCGGATACAATCGTCTTCGAGCAAACGATAGCCTTTTTCGGTACTATCTTTTTCGTTATCTAATCGGTCGTAATAGTCTTTTAAAGTCTTGGGGTTTTGACCATAGGTTGCGTCAACTGAGCTTATCGAAGACACGCCTAAACCCAACAGGTCAAGTTCACCGCGGGTAGTATAGCCTTGGAAGTTTCGATGCAGTTTTCCTTCGTTTAACGCTACGGCCAGCTCATCACCTTTCAAGGCAAAGTGATCGATACCAATCATGTCGTAACCTGCATCCGTTAAGCGTTTAGCCGCCATTTTAATCAGTGACACCTTGGTGGCTGGACTGGGTAACCATTCGTCTTTGATTTTGCGTTGGGCGGCAAACCGACTGGGTAAGTGGGCATAGCTGAACAATGATATGCGGTCGGGTGCCATGGCAATAACAGCACTCAATGTGGTTTGAAAGGTGCGTTCTGTTTGGTGTGGTAATCCGTATATTAAATCAAGATTAATTGAGGCAAAGCCAATCTCACGTGCGTGAGTCACCAGCTCTGCAATGTTTTTTGTGCTTTGCACGCGGTTAATTGCTTCTTGAACTTGAAAATCGATATCTTGAACACCAAAACTCAGGCGGTTATAACCTATTGATGCCAAGTGGGTGAGTGAATGCTTGTCTACTGTACGAGGGTCGGCCTCAATACTCCAGGTTGCTGTATCGACAACGTCAAAATACTGCCTGACCATAGTGACTAAACGAGACTGCTGTGAATCGGTCAGAAAGGTCGGCGTTCCGCCTCCGAGATGAATTTGTGACACGCGGTAATGCGAAAAAGCATCTGCTCGACTGCGCATCTCTTTTTCCAGGTAATTGAGATACTTATCTGCTTTTTCTTGGTCTTGTGTGACTATTTTATTGCAGCCGCAGTAGTAGCAAGGACTTTTGCAAAACGGAATGTGGATATAAATCGATAGTGCCTCGCTGGCACTGTCATTTGCAGCATCCTCTAACAGGTCGGTTGGGATGTCCGTGTTGAAAGACAGTGCGGTAGGGTATGACGTATACCGCGGCCCATTGATGTTGTATTTGTCAATAATCGTTTTACTAAAGAGTGTATCAATGGTGTCTGTCATACTTCGATTCTTAGCGTTTTATTGCGACGGGAATCGAATTGTAATAGGGGCCGCAGCCCCTAGTATTGAACGAGATCAATAAAGATTAGAAATGATAAAGAAAGGTTGCGCCAAATTGTCGAGGTTGACCCGGGTGTGTCATGATTTTGCCGGGTTGAATGGGCACGTCAAATCCGTTTCTTGCTGTGTAGGTTTGGTCAAAAGCATTGCGCAGCCACAAGATAATTTCCCCGTCCCAATCAGGGAGGC
>CAWUJV010000042.1:0-40991 GCA_963922845.1 uncultured Alteromonas sp. | reverse complement strand
ATTAACAGTCCGTCGCTCTAACCAACTGAGCTAAGGGGGACCTGTGTTTCAACGGAGGCGAATATTAAAGAGGTAACTTCGCGCTGTCAACATTCTTAAAGTTTTTTTTCACTGGTTTTTGATTTTTTTGTTTTTTTGTACGGTTTCGCATCAATATGGTTACTAAATGCTCAAAATAATAAGTTAACTATGCGATCGGGCGTCAAACATAGCTATAAATAGCGTAAATTAACTAAAAGCGTATCGTCTGTTAAAAAAACCTTTTATATATTCTTAAAATTATTACTTTTATATCTAAAAGCTATTAAAAATTCGTTGCCAACTGTATCTATATCCAGCTTTTAATAAATCTGTAACCTTGTTGTTGCGTCTTGAGGTTAGTCGTTACTTACCTAAAAACTGTCCAATAGACCAAGAATGCCCGTCAAACCTAGGGCTAGAACACTTATCCACTAAATCTGTGGATAACTATGTTGATAGGTGTGGTTAATGGGTGTGGTTTTTTCTTAATACCGCTATTGTAACCATATGGATTTACTCGTTTTGTGTTTTTTTATTTAATTAAATCAGTTGTTTGTTGGTTTTTTGATGTCGGCCTGAAAGACTTGTCCTAAGACTTTCGTCCATAATTTAGCTTGTGTGTTAAATACGAGCGAGTTGCGACAAAAATATTCAATCTTGCGGTCTTTAACATTTTGTTTACGATTTTGCCGTGTTTCTGGACTTATTGCCATTTTTTGTTTCATGACATTTATGTTTCGGTCGCATGACACCCGTGTAGTAATGTGTTGTTGTACCAAAGAAAGCCCTTGCTGGTGGCATATTCACTAATATTTATGTGACTTGAGTCGAAAAAAGGGCGCGTTCAGACCAAAGCGTTATTATTTACGCTTTTTATCGGGCTTGATTTGATGGTCGAATAGCGCAACAAAAGGTAGTTCTATCGCTTAGTTGTTATCTTTTGAAGTGATACTTGATACACTCTTGTTCTTGCTTTCCACGGAGCTTGAGACGTTGCGTCAATCAAGGCAATGAGAGTGCCTCGGTCCTATTATTCGTCTTCCTATTCGGTTGCACGATAGCAATGAAATACATCATCAGTTCTGGGCTAATTCAATCAAACTACCGTAAACACGGTAGTAAATAGGCTGCAAGCTCGTACCCTTTTAGAAAAGAGAAGTTATTATCGTGACTACGCGCGAAACCAACGCTACATCGAACCTGACCCAAGGTGATATTTTTCAGACGCTAAAACGCATGACGATACCGATGATTCTCGGCATGATTTTGCTTATGAGTTTTGGGCTTGTCGATACATTCTTTGTCAGTTTGCTGGGTACAGATGAACTTGCGGCGATCAGTTTTACTTTTCCAGTTACGTTTACCGTTATCAGCTTGAATATTGGGTTGGGTATAGGCACGTCTGCAATCATTGGTAAGTTACAGGGCCAAGGTGACGTAAAAAACGCGCGAATGTATGCAACGGGTGCCATCATCTTATCAACACTCATGGTCGGTGTACTCGCCGTCATTGGCTATTTTACGGTTTACCCCATTTTTACGTTACTGGGGGCAACAGATAGCTTGCTGGTTCATATCGATGATTACATGGGAATATGGTATCTGTCGGGTATCTTTTTGTGTATTCCTATGGTTGGTAATAGTGTATTGCGTGCGTGTGGTGATACCAAAACACCCAGCATAATTATGGCGGCGGGAGGCGCGATTAATGCTGCATTAGATCCTATTCTGATTTTCGGTTTTGGACCGATAGAAGGGATGGGGATAAAAGGTGCGGCTTACGCAACCTTATTCGCATGGATTGTTGGAGCAACGTGGATTATTGTGCTGCTGGCTCACAAGCGAAAACTAATGCTGCCACGTTTACTCACATTGTCAGAATTAAATGAAAGTGCGGCGGCTATTTTGAAGATTGGTTTACCTGCTGCCGGCGCCAACATGTTGACCCCCATTGCTGGGGCTGTGATGACGGCTGTGGTTGCTGCTTACGGTGCGGAATCCGTCGCGGCATGGGGAGTTGGCAATAGACTCGAGTCGATGGCTAATATCGTGGTCTTAGCATTGTCTATGACTCTGCCTCCTTTCATTAGTCAAAACTTAGGAGCGGGGCGGATGGACCGCGTTCAAGAAGCCTACAGCGCCGCTTTGAAATTTGTCATTGGCTGGCAGTTATTCGTATTCGTTTTACTGTGGCTCGCGTCACCGTTGATAGCAGAAATGTTTGCAAAAGAACAAAATGTCGCAGTTCTCATCGCTCTGTTTTTGACTATTGTTCCTCTTGGTTACGGCATGCAGGGAATCGTTATCCTGACAAACTCGTCTTTTAATGCCATGCACATGCCTATGACAGCACTTATTCTGAGTGTATTAAGACTCTTTGTATTTTTTGTTCCCATCTCTTATCTGGGCAGCGTGATGTATGGATTACAAGGTTTGTTTGCTGGGACTGTTATCGCGAATTTGCTGATGGCGGGATGTTCGTTTGTTTGGTTTAGAAATGCAGTGGCAAAGCAAGCTGCCGCTCAAAGTGAGTAGAGAGTGATGACAAAAGGGTTTGAGTTAGTCTCTAAATATAAACCGGCTGGTGATCAGCCCAATGCGATAGAGACACTAGTTGATGGTCTAGAATGTGGACTTGCTGCACAGACACTACTTGGGGTCACTGGGTCGGGCAAGACCTTTACCATGGCAAACGTCATCCAGCAGGTACAGAGACCTACGTTGATTTTAGCCCACAACAAAACATTGGCAGCGCAGTTATATGGAGAAATGAAAGAATTTTTTCCACATAACTCGGTTGAATATTTTGTTTCTTATTACGACTACTATCAACCCGAAGCTTATGTGCCCAGTACCGATACCTTTATTGAGAAAGATGCGTCGATAAACGATCATATTGAACAGATGCGGTTGTCGGCAACCAAAGCGCTAATGGAACGAAGAGACGTGGTGATCGTCGCCAGTGTCTCCGCTATTTACGGTCTCGGCGATCCCGAATCCTACATGAAAATGCTTTTGCATTTGCGTCAGGGCGATATCATGGACCAGCGGGATATATTGCGACGGCTCGCCGAGTTGCAATATACGCGAAATGACATTGCATTTGAACGAGGTACTTTTAGGGTGAGAGGGGATGTTATCGATATTTTCCCCGCAGACTCAGAAGCTCAAGCTGTTCGCGTCGAGTTGTTTGATGATGAAATCGATAAAATAAGTCTGTTTGATCCCCTTACGGGAGCGGTCGATAAGTCGGTTATACGTACAACGGTATTCCCCAAAACGCATTACGTCACACCCAGAGAAAAAATTCTTGCCGCGGTTGATCAGATCAAAGAGGAGTTGGTTGGACGTAAAGAACAGCTCAAGTCAGTGAACAAATTGATTGAAGAACAGCGTATCAGTCAACGTACACAGTTTGATGTTGAGATGATGCTTGAGTTAGGTTACTGCTCTGGTATTGAAAACTACTCGAGATATCTCTCAGGTCGCGCACCTGGAGAGCCACCTCCAACGCTATTGGACTATTTCCCTGCCGACGGTTTATTGTTCATCGATGAATCGCATGTCACCGTGTCTCAGATTGGCGCTATGTATAAAGGAGATCGGTCCCGCAAAGAAACCCTCGTTGAATATGGTTTCAGATTGCCCTCTGCACTCGATAATCGCCCGCTCAAATTCGAAGAATTTGAACAAATATCTCCACAGACCATTTATGTGTCTGCGACACCGGGTAATTATGAACTGGAAAAAACACAGGGTGATATTGTAGAGCAGGTGGTCCGCCCAACAGGGTTGCTCGACCCAGAAATAGAGGTGCGTCCCGTCGCTACGCAAGTCGATGACGTTCTATCAGAGATTCAAAAAAGGGTTGAGCTCGATGAACGCGTTCTAATCACGACCTTAACCAAACGCATGGCAGAAGATTTGAGTGAGTATCTCAATGAACATGGTGTGAAGGTTCGCTATCTACATTCGGACATTGATACGGTGGAAAGAATCGAAATTATTCGTGATTTACGGCTGGGTAAATTCGATGTGTTAGTGGGTATTAACTTGCTCCGTGAAGGCTTGGATATGCCAGAAGTGTCGCTTGTCGCCATTTTGGATGCAGATAAAGAAGGCTTTTTACGAGCTGAGAAATCTTTAATACAAACGATTGGACGCGCGGCTCGCCATATTAATGGTCGAGCAATTTTATACGCGGACAAAGTGACAAAATCCATGCAAAAAGCGATGGACGAAACACGAAGACGTCGTACAAAGCAGGAAGAGCACAACAAACTTCATAACAAAACTCCACAGCGTCTGGTTAAACCTATCACAGATATTATGGACCTTGGTGAGGGGAGTGGTTCAGATTCGAGTAAGGTGAAACTGCGTAAAGTGGCGGAGTCAAAGCCTAAACTATCTGCCTCGCCGACAGAGTTGATGGCCCGAGTTGCTGAACTTGAAAAGCAAATGTTTGCTTATGCGAAAGAACTGGAGTTTGAAAAAGCAGCCAGCACTCGTGATGAAATTGAGCAATTAAGGCAACAAATCGTGGCGTTGAGTTAACGTCGCGATCAATCACATGGGGAATGGGTTGCAAAAGGTATGCAGATTAATCTTTAACGCTCACTTCTGTCATTGATGTTGCATGGGGAACATAGGCTTCGTCATGCTCAAGGTTTACCCGCTATCCTTTTTTGTAAGTCGATGCGAATACCAATCTAGTCGCTCTATCGGGGGCGGTCTTCGAGGGAGCTAAGTCTGTTGTCTCTATCCCCGATTACACAACTAGCGCACTATGGAAGTGTTTTGCCATCTCACTTGAATACTCATGTTAAAGGTTCATTTATTCAAGTGGATGCATGCTACAGACCAACTGACAGGGTGAGGCATGTGTTTGATTTGACCCTCTTTTATCGTGTCTTTTTCGCCATTTGGTGCGTTACCGCGGCACTGAATAGTCAGAACGCAACATAAAATAGTGCTAAATTGCACAACAAAGTGATACGCGCCCGAAATTAGCCGTTGTAATCCCTGCCACTCTTGCCTATGATGGTGTTATAAGTATCTATAACTATACCTATAAGTGGTGCCATCATGTTGAACCGTCTTCAAGAATCCGACATCAAATTGTTACGGGTATTTTATGCGGTTGCCAGTTGTAACGGCTTTACGGCCGCAGAGCCTGTATTGCGTATGCAACGCCCTAATATCAGTGCAGCAATCAAAAAGCTGGAAGAACGTTTAGATCTCGTTCTTTGTCATCGAGGCCGAGGTGGCTTTCAGATGACGAAAGAGGGAGAGGTTGTTTTCCAGGAAACTAAGCGAATTTTCAACGCGTTCGATAACTTCGTATTTAATTTAAAATCGCTACATGACGATTACTCTGGTCATATTACTCTCGTGATGATGGCCGGTTTGCCGCTTTCAATGCAGCTAGCAATTTCTAAAGCGGTTAAGAGTACAATGAAGAAGTTTGATGATATTCACGTCAATATCCAAACTCGTCTTTACAATGAAGTTGAGCATGTTGCCCTTTCTGGTGAATGTCACTTGGTTGTATCCACATATGATATGGTCAAACCGGAATCAGTCACATTTCATCCCGTTGGTATTAACTGTGACGGTCGCCTGTATTGTTCATCGTCGCATCCTCTGGCTAAATACAAGGATACCGAACTTCCTGAGAGCATCCGGATAGAAGATTACCCTGCTATCGGAATTTCAGGTTTGTCTTCGGCAAACTACATTCAAGACGAACGTAGGCTTTCTATTCAAACATTCTCGGATTCATACGATGCGGCAATGTCTGCAATCATGACGGGTGAATATGTTGGTTTGTTACCCGACTACATGGCCAAAGAGCAAGGCGTTGCATTGGGCCTAGTGCCAATTGCAAAAGGAGAGTTGTTCTCGTTTAGCCACGAGTTGTTTGTTATGAACGGTAAAAACACCCGCTTGAACCCAGTATTGCGTCACTGTATTAAAGAACTCTCTTACTTTATCAGTGAAAGCCAACGTTAATCGTTGCGTCTTTAATAAAAAAACCAACGCAGGCGTTGGTTTTTTTATGTCTGATAGTCTCTTTGTGAATTGGTATTATTCGTAAGCCAATGGATCTGTGGCGCCGTTATCTCTGAACGCTTCGAGACGCTCTTGGCAAGCTCCACATTTACCACAGGCCTTTTCGCGTCCGTTGTAACACGTCCATGTTTTGCCATAATCTAAACCCATCGCCAAACCATCAGTAAGAATAGCAGTCTTGCTGACATCGAGGTAAGGGGTAACTATGGTGATCGCTTCGTAGTTGGCAATCTGGCAAACGTCATTCATTTTTTGTACAAACTCAGGTCGGCAATCAGGGTAAATTGCGTGATCGCCAGAATGAGCGCCATAGTAGACTTCCCGCGCTTCCTCACTCACAGCATAACCAACAGCCATCGAGAGTAGAATCATATTCCTGTTAGGGACGACGGTTTGCTTCATACTCGGCTCTTCATAATGGCCTTCGGGTACATCAATATCATCGGTTAATGCCGACCCACCAATCAATGTGTTGATTGCAGAGATATCAACGATCTTATGGGGTACGCCAAGCTCTTTACAGACCCGTGCTGCGTAGTCGAGCTCTTTTTTGTGGCGTTGACCGTAATCAAATGAAAGAGCTAAAGGCGATTTACCGTCGGCTATTGCCTTGTTCAAAACGGTAAATGAGTCCATACCACCCGAGTAGATCACTACAACTTTATCTGACATAAAAATGAATAATTTTAATAAATGATGAACGAATTTTATGTTATCCCTGATAAAATCCCAATAAGGATTTTACTGAGGCATGAATATTGTTGCTGACTGATTTAAAAATAAACGAAATGTTTGAGACGATCCAAGGTGAAGGTATGCACACAGGTGTGCCCTCTATCTTTGTCCGATTGCAAGGGTGTCCGGTTGGCTGTCCTTGGTGTGATACCAAACACACTTGGGTCATTGATGACGCAAACCTGTCCACTCCCGTATCCGTCATTAATAAACAGCAAGAGTCAGACGTCTTTTTCAAATCAACGCCCGATGCATTATTGTCGCTTTTTGAACAGAAAGGTTATCTTGCTAAGCATGTGGTGATTACAGGCGGCGAACCTTGTATGTATGATTTACGCCCGCTTACTGCACTTCTAGAAGCTAACGGATATTCTGTTCAAATAGAAACCAGTGGCACGTTTGAAGTATTGTGCAGTGATGAAACCTGGGTAACCGTTTCGCCGAAAGTAAATATGAAAGGGGGCTTTGAGGTATTGACGTCTGCGCTTGTGCGAGCCAATGAAATCAAACACCCCATTGCCATGCAAAAACACATTGATGAATTGGATGCTTTACTCGCGCGTTTACCACAAGATAAGGTGCCGACTATTTGCTTACAACCGATTAGTCAGCAAGAACGCGCAACTGAACTCGCGATTCGCACTTGTATACAACGAAACTGGCGTCTATCGTTACAAACACACAAATATATTGGTATTGAGTAATTGATGGACAACGAGATTGAGCAACAAACACAAGGTTTCTTTGATTCCCTTTCCGAAGCTGTCGACGCTCATCAAGTTGCTGCGCTTATCCCTTTCTTTCACATACCGACAATCTTTGTTCAAGAAGGGGTGAAAACAGCCTGTGTGACAACGGACGAGCTAAACAGGCAACTCGCTCACTATCTCGAAAATGCCGCGCTGAGCGCGCCTTATCACCACAATCCTGAGGTTCTTCACGTCATTAAATTATCGAGTTCAATTTACTTTGCTCAAGTGAAATGGCAATGGTTAAATAACGATGATAATACTGTCATGAGTGAGCGCCAATCTTCTTACACAATTCAAAAAAATGGGAATGGCGGCTTTACTATTGTCGTGTCCGTTGTAGACGCCGATGAGGAATGAATAAGGAAGTGTCTTGATGAAGTACCTTGTTGTTAACGTTTTATCAGCCGTTCTGTTGTCTCTCGCGTGTGCGGCGCATGGAGCGGTTTGGACAATAACCTATCCAAGGCCGATTGATGAATCTGATTTACGTCATGAATATCCCGTTGAAGTACTAAAACTGGCGTTGGATAAAACGGGCGTAAACTATCAGCTGGACACGTCTGATCGTATCCTCGTCAGCAGTAAAGCTGTTCGACAACTTCGAGAGAATCGCGAAGTCAATGTGATTTGGACAATGACCGACTTGCAACGAGAGTCCGATCTTCTGCCTATTCGCATACCGATTGCCAAGGGATTGATTGGGCTTCGGGTGTTCATGGTAAGGGAAGAATCGCTGCCACATTTGTCAAAACAGACCAGCCTGTCTGATTTGCTCAAGTTTCGCGTAATTCAGGGGGCAGATTGGCCCGACACCAAAATACTGCAAGCAAATGGATTTTTGATTCATCCAATCGGTCAATTTTCCGAAGGGTTTGATGCGCTAGTGGCGATGCAAGGTGATTTGTATCCCCGTTCCGTCATCGAGGTAGTTAATGAAATGAACATTCCTGGCTTAGATCGTGAAATCGTACTTGAACCTAAATTTGCGTTACAGTATCCCACTGCAATGTACTTTTTCGTCAATAAGTCTAACCCAACATTGGCGCGATTGATTGAAACAGGAATGAAACGCGCCATCGATGATGGCTCCTTTGAAGCACTTTTTGAGAAAACCTACGCGAAAACCCTAGCCGATCTCAATGTTCACGGTCGGGTGATATACACGTTGGACAACCCTTTGTTATCCAAAGATACGCCTTTGAGCCAAAAACACTATTGGTATGATGCCAGCAGTAGTAAGTAGTCACACTTTCGCATAAAAAAAGCAGCCCTTAGACGGCTGCTTTTTTATTTGTAATCAACCACTTTGTTCAAAAAGTGGTTATCTCAATGATTTAGAAACGAATGCCTAGTGGCTTTCACCTGCGTGCACGTCTTTCATTGCACGACCAGACGGATCAGCATTGTTTTTGAAGCTCTCATCCCACTCCAGCGCTTCTGCGGTACTGCACGCAATAGATTTACCACCAGGAACACACTTCGCTGCACTTTCTTGCGGGAAGTAGCTCTCGAAAATAGTGCGGTAGTAGTAGCCCTCTTTGGTATCCGGCGTATTCACTGGAAAACGGAACTCAGCTGAGGCAAGTTGTTGATCAGAGACTTCAGCGTCAACAAAATCACGAATTGAATCAATCCATGAATAGCCTACGCCATCACCAAACTGTTCTTTCTGACGCCATAATACTTCCGCCGGCAAAGTGTTGCCATCGTCAAAGGCTTTGCGAAGAATCCATTTTTCCATCTTGCCATCAACGCACATTTTATCTTCTGGGTTAAGGCGCATTGCAACGTCGATAAAGTTCTTATCCAAGAAAGGTACACGTGCTTCCACACCCCATGCAGAGGTCGCCTTATTGGCTCTCGCACAATCGAACATGTGAAGCCTATCAAGCTTGCGTACGGTTTCTTCATGAAATTCTTTAGCGTTCGGTGCCTTATGGAAATAGAGGTAGCCGCCAAAAATCTCATCAGAGCCTTCGCCAGACAGGACCATTTTGATACCCATTGCTTTGATTTTTCTCGTCATCAAATACATAGGGGTAGCGGCGCGAATCGTTGTTGTATCATACGTTTCTAAGTGATAAATCACATCGCGAATCGCATCTAAGCCTTCTTGAATGGTGAAGTGAATTTCATGATGAACCGTGCCAATCATATCGGCAACAGATTTGGCTGCCTTGAGATCTGGTGCACCTTCAAGACCTACGGCAAACGAGTGTAGGCGAGGCCACCACGCGTCTGACTTATCTTCGTCTTCCACACGCTTAGCAACATATTGCGCTGCGACAGCCGATACTAATGATGAATCCAATCCGCCTGAAAGCAACACAGCGTAAGGCACATCAGACATTAGGTGCGATTTTACTGCTTTTTCAAACGCGTCTTTTAAATCGTCTAGATTAGTCTCGTTGCCTTTTACGGCATCATAGGCCATCCAATCGCGCTGGTAGTACTTAGTCAGTTCGCCAGTTTTGCTCCACATATAGTGTCCCGGCGGAAACTCACTGATTGTTTTACAAATTGGCGCCAACGCTTTCATTTCTGAAGACACATAGAAGTTACCGTGTTCATCGTAGCCGGTGTAAAGCGGAATGATACCAATGTGATCGCGTGCAATGAGATAAGCATCTTGCTTTTGGTCATACAACACAAAGGCAAACATACCTTCCAAATCATCGATGAATTCAACACCGCGTTGTTCGTACAAAGGCAGAATAACTTCACAGTCAGAGCGTGTTTTAAAGTCGTACGGTGTAGCTAAATTTTGAGCGAGTTGCTTGTGATTATAAATTTCGCCATTAACCGCAAGAATATTCGCACCGTCACGACTGGTTAATGGCTGGGCACCCGTATCAACGTCAACGATAGCTAATCGCTCGTGACACAAGATGGTATTGTCATTATTCCAGATACCCGACCAATCAGGGCCGCGGTGGCGCAGCAATTTAGTAAGATCTAACGCTTGGGTTCTGAGTTCAGACACATCGGTTTTGATATCTAAGATACCGAAAATACCACACATAAAAGGAGTTCTCTCTTGTCACTTGTTTAAAATAGATTCGATTTTCTGTCGTGAGAATGCGGTGGATATTGTTGTTTTTGGAAATTGATTCACTCGCGTGTACTGAATGTGCCAGTCTCACGCGAAATTGCAAGGAGAATGTGGCGAAAATTTTCGCAAAAATAGGATATTTAAAAAGGGTGATTAAAAAAGCACCGCTTAAGCGGTGCTTTTACACCTGAGCACGTCGTTATGGGCGCTGAAATTCGCTCTCAGCTTTCCACTGAGGCCAAGTATTCGCATTGGCGACGTTAACCCCTACATCAAACAGCATCTGCGTGTCTTCGACGATACCAGATAAATCCCAGCTATCTCGGTATTGGTCACACACTTGGTGGTAACAGCCTGTGACAATAAGACTCATGCGTTTTCTGTACGCCGCGGTCGCTTCATCAATGGGCTCACTTCCGCCCTCAGCATATAGCGCTGGAATCCCTTTTTTAGCAAAGCTAAAGTGATCTGAACGGTAATAATAGCCAGCCTCTGGCCTGTCTTCTTGCGTCAGTACACGGCCTTGGCGATTTGCAGCACTTTTTAAGTAATCTTCCAGTTCCGACTTACCCATACCGACAACGGCAACATCTTTTGTTCGGCCCATAACATTCATGGCATCCATATTGATGTTAGCAACGGTTTTATCAAAGGCAATGACAGGGTTATCAGCATAGAACTTTGACCCCAAAAGCCCTTGTTCTTCAGCGGTAACAATTAGAAAACTGACAGAACGCTCTGGCCTTACAGCTAGCTGGCTAAACGCTTCAGCCATGACTAGACTAGCTGCAGTGCCGGTGGCGTTGTCGTGAGCGCCGTTGTATATCTGGTCACCTTCTTTGGTTTCATCTTTTCCAAGGTGATCCCAATGAGCTGTATAAATGACGTGCTCATCTGGTTTTTTACTACCGGGTAGCGTCGCGATGACATTGTAACTCTTAGATTTCTTAAACGTGTTTTTAACCGTAATTGATGCGTTTATATCCATTGGCTGAGAATAGGGACCTTTCATCGCTTTCGCTTTTTCATCCAAAAAATTCAATCCCGCATCAGCGAACACTTTTTGTGCAGCATCAAGTGATAGCCATCCTTCAACGGCAACGCGACTCGCACCGGCATCTTGTGAGACAAGTCCATATTGTGGGCCGCTCCAGCTGTTAGCAACGACAGACCATCCGTATGAGGCGGGCGCAGTTTCGTGCACGATGAGTGCTCCCGCAGCACCTTGACGACTCGCTTCTTCGTATTTGTAGCTCCAACGACCGTAATAGGTCATGGTCGTGCCTTGGAATTTACCGCTTTGTGGATTTTCAAAGCCCGGGTCGTTGACAAGAATAACAACGGTCTTACCTTGAACGTCGAGCCCTTCGTAGTCATTCCAGTCATATTCTGGGGCATTCACACCATAGCCAACGAATACCAAAGGCGAGTCGGCAAGATTGACTTCACTTTGCTCGCGCTTGGAAGACGCGACCATGTTTTCTTTGTAGTGGAAGGTATTGTCGCCGATCTGCATGGTCATAGTGGGGTCGGCAGTAATTTCCATCAGCGCGACTTCTTGCAAGAAACTATCACCGTTACCTGGCGTAAAACCCAGCGCTTGAAATTGACTAACTAAGAAGTCGAGGGTTTTCTTTTCACCCTCTGTGGTAGGAAGACGTCCTTCAAACTCATCGGAAGCCAATGTAATCAAAGGGGGCTTGATCTTCTCGGCCGAAATACTGGCGTAGACACTATCGAAGTTATCGATAGGGGCTTTCGTTTGTTGTTCATCTGCCGGCTGGCATGCGCCTAAAAGCAACGACAACGCGCTTATTGGCAAAATATTTCTTTTCATTTTTAGTCTTTATTTGCTCTACAATAGCGCCCCAGTATAGTGAAAACCCTTATCTTGACCAATAGTTTCCATGTCTGAAAACACCCTTACATGGCATCAATTCGTTACTCGCGATGATGCTGTAGTGCCAGTTCAGTGCCTGAAGCAGCAGTTTGACTTGCTTCAATTGCATACGTTCCCTCGTAGTGACCAGCTCAATAAAATGTGGGCTAACGCTAATACCGCTAGGGTCCTCGCGCCGTTATTCGAAGATCAAGGAAAGGTGCCTGATGATATCGGCTATTACGAAGAAATTATTCACAACCACGGGATAGTTCCCACCCGGGAAGATAGTTGGCACGACCTGTTTAATGCCCTTATCTGGATGCAGTTTCCAAACGTAAAAACGCAGCTTAATGTGTTACATATGGAGGACATTAGGGCATTTGGATCGCATCCCAGAACACAACGCCGACATCATCTTACTCACTTTGATGAGTGTGGTGTGGTGCTCGCTATTCCCAAGTCACAAATTCATCTTGGCAATGAGATGCTTGAAGCGCTTGCCAATCACGAATGGAAAAACGCCTTTATCTCAAAACAAGCGGAGTGGGGGCGGGTGATTTTCCCTATCGTATTTGGTCATGCCAACTATGAAATGATGTTGAATCCATATGAAGGGTTGACCGGAAAGTGGTTAGCGGTTTCAGTGGATGACCAATTTGAAGAGGCTTCATTTGCCGAGCGATCTGCTATGTTGGATTGTGCAATCGTCGAGAGAATCACGCAACTTGAGGGCTTGGGTGTTCCGCATGTTTTGCGGCCCTTACCTTTACTTGGTGTACCAGGATGGTTCGCCAATCAGACTGAGGCGTTTTACAACAACCAAGACTACTTTAGACCCCGTCGGCAAAACAACGCATTACCTGCACAGATTTATGTTACACGAGAGCGTCAATGAGACCTTACTCAAGTCTCAATGACGCCTGCATTGCTAAGTAGGTTGTTTTATACCAATTTAATAACTAGCCACACTACGCCAATTACAACTTGCGGTGCTGCAGCAAATAGGAACGCCTTTGCCTTAGGAATGGTCGTCCATGAAGCAATGCCAATCCCCGTTAGCACGATACTCCAAATGGAATCTAGTCTGAGAAAGCCGGCAAAGTTAACCCACTCAGAACTCATTGGAATCGAGAGTAAATAGGCCATTGACGTAGGTGCAATTATTGTCTGTGGAATTTCGTGGTTAGCCGCAGTTGCGATTAACGCTAGGGCTACTAGGCTGCTTATAATAGTCGGTAACGCCGTCCACCACGCAAAGCCGTACCAATCAGTAAAACCATGAACCGATTCTTCATCGCTTTTGCCAACTAGGGTGAGGTAGGCTGCGACAATAGCTGTGAAAATAACCGGCCCTAGCACCCCCATCACCAGTGATGATATTTGCAAAACGGATTGGGTCATTTGAGACTTTGCTATATCGAGTTCAGCAGGCGACATTTCTTCGGCTTGTCCCGCCAATACTGCCTCTTGGTACCAAGTGATATCGACAAATCCATAATACATGTAGGCGGGGAGACAAGAAAAAATGACTATCAGGATAAACGGGATCCACGACCAATTGTCTTTTTCTGCTAGCGCATTGAATACGGCGCTAGGTCGATAAAAAATATCGCTCAAAGCTTGAAATGGGTTGGTTACAGACTGCATTGTTTGTTCCTTGTTGTAATAACCTTCTTTTTTCAACATACCCACTCGAAGAATTTCTGCAAGCCCAAACAAAGAAAATTAATTTTTTTTTGTAAACCTGTAATAAATCCTTTTTTACCAAGACTACATCAGTGGAATAACTATAAGGCGAAGGAAAGGAAATGATTGAAATTAAACAATTAGCCAAGAAATTCGCAGTCGAAAATCCTAAAAAACTGAGTGAACAAGAGAAAAAAGATCCCAGACTTAAAGGGCGATTCTTCCATTCGGTTCAAGATGTTTCGTTTGCGTGTGAACAGGGGGAAGTCGTAGGACTACTAGGACCAAATGGTGCAGGTAAAACGACGACCTTGAGAATGTTGTCCACGGCTTTGACACCAGATTTTGGCGAAATCAGCATCAAGGGTGTCAACGTTGTGACTGATCCTTTGTTGGCTCGGCAAAAAGTAGGCTTTTTATCTGGCTCGACTGGGTTATACGGCAGATTGACTGGACGCGAAAACATTGCGTACTTTGGTCAGCTGCACGGTATGTCTAAAAAGGATATCGATGCAAAAATACTTGAGCTTGCCGATCTACTTGACTTGCACAGCTTCTTGGACAGGAAAAGTGATAATTTCTCTACAGGCATGAAACAAAAGACTGCCATAGCTAGAGCCGTAGTTCATGACCCCGAAGTCGTTATTTTAGACGAACCAACAACGGGACTTGATATTGTTGCCGCTCAAACCGTGCTGAATTTTATCGAAGGTTTGAAGCAAAAGGGGGTGCCGGTCATTTTTTCAACCCATAACCTAGAAGAGGTATCGCAACTGTGTGATCGCGTCACACTTATCGATCAGGGTACAACGCGTTTTGATGACACGATTGACGTATTCAGAGCACTATCGCCTGAGTCGATGAACAAAGCCTTTATGGCAGCGATTGGAAAGGAGGCTTGATTATGTGGTTAGTATTCTTAAAAGAGCTAAAAGAGTTACTTCGAGACAGAAAAACACTGTTTTTTATGGTTGCTTTACCCATAGTGGTGTTCCCACTTCTTTTCGGTATTGCGACGTACTTTTCTTCTAAAGCGATAGAAGACGCGCAAACGAAAACCCTGACCTATAGCATTGTCGGCCAACAGTATGCGCCGGAACTTGTGTCCAAACTGGGTGAAGCTGACGTGTTTGAGCGCGTTGATATGCCAACTGACAGTGATATAAAAGCGTGGGTAAAAGACGGAAAGGCTGACTTTGTTCTCGTCATTCCTGAAAACTATACCAATGATCCATTGACTGGCACACAAGTGAGCTTGTCGCTTTACCTCAATGACTCGGGGCTCAATATGGTCCAGCGTCGTCTACAGGAAATTGTAGACAGTATAGCGGATGCCAATCAGGTGACCGCGTTTAACGCATTGTCACTCAACGAAGCACAGCAAACGGCGATACTCAGCCCCATTGAAATTGAGAAAATCAATGTCGCAGACAATCGTGAAAATTGGGGCGAGAAGATAGGTGGCTTTGTACCGTATCTTGTGTTCATTTTATGTTTACAAGGTGCGATGATCCCGGCAACAGATTTAGGCGCGGGTGAAAAGGAAAGAGGCACCTTAGAGACCTTACTTATCTCTCCGATTGAACGTTACAAATTAGTCTTAGGGAAATTCTTCACCATCGCATTTGCAGGTGTAACCTCGGCCATGGTCACGGTCTCCTCCATGGCAGTGTGGGGATTAATAGTTGGGCAGGGCATGGCAATCAAAATCGTTGTCGAAATTATGGGTGCCATCAGTGTGCTTGATTTTATATTGATGTTTTTGATGCTAATTCCTGTCGTTGCGATTTTTGCCGCAGTCTTGTTAAGTCTGTCTATCTACGCCCGGAGCTTTAAAGAAGCGCAAGGATATATGACACCACTGGTCATGGTAGTGATTGTGCCTGTTGTTATGGCGATGCTTCCCGGTATTGATTTAAAAGGGGGATGGGCATGGGTACCACTCACTAACGTCGCACTGGCAATTAAAGAGCTGATTAAAGGTACGAT
This sequence comes from uncultured Alteromonas sp., assembly GCA_963922845.1. Classification (GTDB taxonomy): domain Bacteria; phylum Pseudomonadota; class Gammaproteobacteria; order Enterobacterales; family Alteromonadaceae; genus Alteromonas. The sequence goes on along the minus strand of CAWUJV010000042.1, from coordinate 24,802 downwards.
GGACTATTTTGCACTGTTTGCCATATTTGGGTCGACGGCAGTGATCGCTGGCGCATTACTTGCGTTTTGTATTTACTGGTGTAACAAAGAGAAAGTCTTATTTAGATAAGTTAGAGCAGATCAATCACGCTGAAAAAAGCCCCAATAAATTGGGGCTTTTTTGCGTTTACAGGTACATCTGTTTTAGAAGTACCAGTACGATAGCACTGTAAGTAATTGAAATAGGCAGACCAATTTTCAAAAAGTGCTTATATCTGTAGTTAGCAGCATTATAGATCAGCAAGTTAGTTTGGTAGCCGTAGGGCGAGATGAAGCTTGCGCTGGCAGCAAACGCGACGGCCAAAGCAAATGGCATAAGAGGCGCGCCAAGTACGTCTACGACACCATAAGCAAACGGGAACATTAATGCTGCCGCCGCATTATTGGTCACAAACTCCGTTAATAAAAGGGTAGCGATGTAAACGATCACTAACGCGGTAAACCAATCAGAATTCGACAGAATTGGCATCAATGCGTCAGTGGTCGACGCAATCACGCCAGATCGCTGCAGAGCCACAGCAAGGCTTAACGCACCGACAATGACGATAATGAGATTCAGTGGTAAGTTTCGTTTTACTTCTGCGTTAGAGGTCACTTTTGCAACGACAAGTACAGCCGCGAAAAAGAGTAAACCTATAGCCAAAGGCACAAGATTAAGTGCGGCAAGCGCGACTGTGCTTAAAAAGCCACCCACTGTAACCCATTCCTGCACAAGGGATAAAGGTCGTGAGACTTTCTGTTCAGAAATAATAAAAAAGTTTTTACTCAAGTTATGTCTTGATTGGAAATCTGCCCCGGTCGCTAACAGTAGGAAATCACCGGCTTGAAGTTTTATCTCACCAAGTTTACCAGACAGCTGTTCACCATCGCGTCTGATGGCTACCACAGCGGCGTCAAAAAGTGCTCGAAAGCCAAGGGCCTTAATTGTTTGACCGATAATTTGTGCACGATTGGATACGATGACTTCAGTGAGGTTTTCACGCATTAAGCCGTCGGATTCTGCAAATGTGCTCAACCCTTTGATGTGACTGAGACTATCAAGTTGTTGTACGTTACCCGAAAAAATGAGCTTGTCCTTTTCTTGGATAACCAACTCTGGTGAGACGGGCGTGATCAGTTGGCCGTTTCTGATCACTTCAACGAGGAAGAGCTCAGGTAGATTTCGCAGATGGTTTTGTTCAACGGTTTTTCCAATAAGTTCAGAATCAGCCTCGACTTCTGCTTCTAAGAAGTATTCTCTGAAAGCGGCTTGTCTGTTTTGTATATCAGGTAACAACGGAGACATGATAAACAATAACAACCCGCAACTGAGGCCTGCGACAAGTCCAAAGAGGGTAAAGTCCCAAAAACGAAATCCCGGATGGCCCTGTTCTTGTAAAAAGCTATCGACGATTAAATTAGTCGATGTACCAATCAAGGTAACGGTACCGCCCAATATTGCGGCATATGATAAGGGGATGAGAAGTTTGGACGCAGGGTGGTATTGGTTTTGTTTAACTGGACCAATAAGGCTTGCCACAATAGCCGTGTTGTTCAAAATGGCTGAGGAGAAGAAGGTGAGTCCAAACAATCGCCAAAACGAAGCTTTGAAATTACTCGTAACTAACGTGCGTCCCAATCGTTTGATAAGAGCCGTTTTGTCCACTGCACTGCTGATGAGTAGTAGCAGTATTAAGGTAACCAGACCTTTATTAGTAAAGCTGTGTAGTATGTCATCAAAGACAATTTGTTGGGTGAAAAGCAGCGACAACATGGTCGCTGCGAAAATGGTAGACGGGCGCCGATTTGAGAAAATCAGCGCCAGAATAGTACCCAGAAAAATACTGAGTACTATCCACTGGTTTACATCCATTTATCCAGCCTATCGTTTTATAGCTTAGTAATGTCGACGGCATTCCAATGAGGGAAATGCTTGCGTACCAGAGCATTGAATTCTAGTTCGAATTCTGAGAACTGAGGTGAAGCATGTTGCTCATCTGAATCAAGTGCATCAATTATCATACCCGCACCAACGGTACCATTGGTAAGGCGATCGATAACGATGAAAGCGCCTGTCGCGCGGTTTTTATCATATGCATCACACGCAACTGGCTGAGTGAGTTTGATATCAACAACGGCGATTTCATTCAAACTCATGTGAACTGAAGGTGTTTGCTCCAGCGTGTTCACATCAATTTGGTACTCAATATTTGCAACAGTACCTGTCGTCATTTTAGTCGCAAACTTGAAGCTATATTGTTTGTTGGGCATCAAAGGCTCTTCGGCCATCCATACAAGATGTGACTTAAATTGCGTCGACAGCAGCGGCTTGTTATCTGACTTGACGATCATGTCGCCACGAGAAATATCAATTTCATCTTCTAAGGTCAATGTCACAGCTTGAGGAGTGAACGCTCGTTCTTGCTCACCTTCAAACGTAACGACAGACGCTACTTTTGATGTTTTACCCGAAGGTAACGCTGTGATTTCATCACCTGGTGCAACTTGCCCCGATACGACAGTGCCGGCAAAACCTCGAAAATCGAGGTTTGGACGGTTCACATATTGAACTGGAAATCGGAAATCGTCATGGTTATTGTCATCACCAATCTCAATAGTTTCGAGCAAGTGCATAAGAGTATCGCCATCGTACCACGGCGTATGCTCACTCTTGTTGACGACATTGTCGCCGTCAAGTGCAGAGATAGGGACAAACTGAATATCCGGAATGTTCAGTGCTTTTGAAAACTCAATGTAGTCCGCTTTGATCTCGTTGTAGACCTTTTCGCTGAATTCCATTAAATCCATTTTATTGACGGCAACAATGACGTGCTTGATACCCAGTAGTGAGGCGAGGAAAGAATGGCGCTTGGTCTGCGTTTTAACACCTGCACGCGCATCAACCATCAAAATTGCTAAGTCACAGGTAGACGCGCCCGTTACCATGTTTCGAGTGTATTGCTCGTGCCCTGGTGTATCTGCAATTATGAACTTGCGCTTGTCAGTAGAGAAATAACGGTAGGCAACGTCTATGGTAATACCCTGTTCACGCTCTGATTGCAAACCGTCAACAAGTAGCGCAAGGTCGACTTTATCACCTGTTGTACCGACTTTTTTACTGTCTTTAGTAATGGCTGCAAGTTGATCTTCATAGATCATTTTTGAGTCGTGCAGAAGTCGTCCAATTAACGTACTTTTACCATCATCTACGCTGCCGCAGGTGAGAAAGCGCAACAAGTCTTTCTGTTCGTGTTGTTCAAGATAAGCGAGGATATCTTCCTGAAGTAATTCGTTCTCAATGATCATAGCTTAAGCGCTCACTAGGAAATAAGGGTTTAAAACAGATTCTTTTTGGTTGTACGTCAAATCAGCGACGTCACTCGACAATGGATTGGCTGCATCAAGCACCGTCACGCGAGCGCCTGCAGCAATCGCTACAGCATGCGCCGCGCCCGTGTCCCATTCTGAGGTCGGACCTAATCGCGGATATAGGTGTGCCTCTCCCTCTGCCACAAGGCAAAGCTTTAATGAGCTGCCCATTGCAACTAATTCAGTTTCGCCTTCAAGCTGTGCGAGTAGGTTCTGAATCTCAGGGCTTTGATGAGAGCGGCTTCCAACGACTTTCCACGTTTCGCCAGCTTGGTGCTGACGGGCTTGGATTGAGGTAAGCTCGCCCGCGGTTTCGGTCCAAGCGCCTTCACCTTCAATACCGATATACGCTTTGTCTAGTACAGGAGCATAAACGACGCCAAGAACGGGCTTACCATTTTCAATCAGTGCGATATTGACTGTAAACTCACCGTTTTTCTTAATGAATTCTTTGGTTCCGTCTAGAGGGTCGACCAGCCAATAGGCTGTCCAAGTTTGTCGTTCAGTCCAAGGAATGTCTGCGGACTCCTCAGATAAAATAGGCAAGTCAGATACCTTGGCCAATGCCTCAACGATAACATTGTGTGCAGCCAAATCAGCCTCTGTAAGAGGGCTTGTATCTTGCTTTTCATATATTGCGAAATCTTTTTCGTAGATAGTTAAGATTTCTTGGCCAGCTTTTTTCGATATATCGAGAATTTGGCTAGCTAATGGATGATCAAATGCCATTAGATGTATCCTTTTTCTGCAAGCAGGCTGTAGAGACGTTCGGCTGTCTGTTCAGCGCTTTCTTCCTGATAGTGAAGATGTACTTCGGGAGCCGATGGCGCCTCGTACGTAGAGTCGATACCTGTAAAATCTTTGATTTCACCTGCACGTGCTTTTTTGTACAACCCTTTGGGATCGCGTTGCTCGCAAACAGCTAAAGGCGTATCGACGAAGACTTCGAGAAACTCGCCTTCGTCAAGTAGCGAGCGGCAATAATCTCTATCCGCTTGGAATGGCGAAATAAACGCCGTCAATACGATGGAACCAGAGTCGACAAATAGCTTGGCAACTTCGCTGATACGGCGAATATTTTCCACACGATCTTTATCGCTGAACCCAAGGTCGCCACACAAGCCATGCCGAATATTGTCACCATCGAGTAAATAAGTGTGTTTGTTTTGCTCGAACAATTTCTTTTCAAGTAAATTGGCCAATGTCGATTTACCCGAGCCACTTAACCCTGTTAACCACAAAACAAGTGGCTTTTGGGAAAGTTTGGCGGCGCGAGACGTCTTGTTGACTTCGTGTTTGTGCCAAACAACATTATCTGTGGCCATTAGAAATAACCTTCCATTTTCTTCTTCTCCATTGAGCCTGCACTATCGTGGTCGATAACACGCCCTTGACGTTCCGACGTTGTTGTCAGCAGCATCTCTTGGATAACTTCAGGAAGGGTATTGGCCTCGGATTCGACCGCACCCGTTAGTGGGTAGCAGCCCAGTGTTCTGAATCGAACAGACCGCATTTCTGGTTTTTCACCCTCTTCCAATGGCATACGGTCATCATCGACCATAATCAACACGCCATCTCGTTCAACAACTGGACGTGGTTTCGCGAGGTACAGAGAAGGGATTTCAATGTTTTCCAAGTAGATATACTGCCAAATATCAAGCTCAGTCCAGTTTGACATTGGAAAAACGCGAATGCTTTCACCCTTGTTGATTTGAGAGTTATAGATATTCCATAGTTCTGGACGTTGGTTTTTAGGATCCCATCTGTGGTTGCTGTCGCGGAAAGAGTATACGCGTTCTTTCGCACGAGATTTTTCCTCATCACGGCGAGCTCCACCAAAAGCAGCATCAAACTTATATTTGTTTAGTGCCTGCTTTAGCGAAGCTGTTTTCATAATGTCAGTGTGCTTGGCACTTCCGTGGCTAAACGGCCCAACCCCTTGCTCAACACCTTCCTGATTGATATGTACAAGCAGGTCAAAATCATGCTTTTTAGCCTGCTCATCTCTAAACTTGATCATCTCTTGGAATTTCCACGTTGTATCCACGTGTAAAAGAGGAAATGGAATTTTGCCCGGCGCAAACGCTTTTCTAGCAAGGTGAAGTAACACAGAGGAATCTTTACCTACCGAGTAAAGCATAACGGGGTTGTCGAACTCGGCGGCAACCTCGCGAAAAATATGAATACTCTCAGCTTCCAGCTGTTTCAGGTGGGTAATTGACGGTATTGATAGAGTCATTTTCCAGTCCGCTTGTTAAGTTGATATATGAAACTATTATATGCATAGAACCCTAACATATTTATAGCCGCGATGAGTATGCGATTTTGCTATTTGAAATACCTTTTGTATCCCGTTTTCTACTAAGGAACAAAAGAAACGAGTTGAAATAACGTGATTTTTTCAACTCGCGCTGGGTTTACGTGAAATTATAGGCGTAGCTAGGAATTAATGTAGATTTTTCATTGTGGTTGTGTAGCGGTCAAACTTTTCTACGACGCTCGTCTTTGCGGGGGCGAAGCGGGTAAGCAGTACAATGGCAATAGACGATGCGATAAAGCCGGGTACAATCGCGTAGATAATACTGCCCAATGGGCGGCCATCAAAGGTTAGAGGTAAGTAGATCCACAATAAAACGGTAGCAGCACCTACGACCATGCCTGCGATAGCCGCAGTGGCACTCATGGTACGACTGAGCAGGCTAAAAATGATTAGCGGCCCGAATGCTGCGCCAAATCCAGCCCATGCATCACTGACCAAAGAGAGTATGCTCGATTCTCTGTCATAGGCGAGGGCGATGGCAATAATGGCGACCAGTGCGACGGCTACACGACCGACGAATACCGTTTCTTTGTCAGTTGCCTGTTTTCGCAAGAATACCTGATAAAAATCTTTTGTCAGTGAACTTGACGTGACCAACAGTTGAGAGGAAATGGTACTCATAATGGCGGCTAATATTGCTGCGAGCAAAAAGCCTGCAATAAGGGGGGATAGCAAAACTTGAGAAAGGTAGATAAAGACGGTTTCAGGGTCTAAGGTTAAGCCATTTTTTGCGGTATACGCGGCGCCAAAGAGACCTGTCGCAAGGGCGCCAAACATCGATAAAATCATCCAAGACATGCCAATCTTTCTTGCCACTGGCGCATCACTGGGGTGTTTCATTGCCATAAACCGCACCACAATATGAGGTTGTCCGAAGTAACCTAACCCCCATGCCATCAAGGAGACAATGGCGATAAAGGAGAGTGTGTCGCCAGTTTTAGCATCGATAAACAACGAAAACATATGGGGTGAAATGTCATTTAGGGTTGTGGTAGCTGACGTGACACCACCCAGGTCAAAAATGACCACAATAGGGACGAGAATAAGCGCGATAAACATTAATATACCTTGTACAAAGTCTGTCAGGCTCACCGCCATGAACCCGCCAATTAAGGTATAGGCGACCACGACAATTGCGGTGACATACAAACCAGTTTCGTAAGACATATGAAACGCTGACTCAAACAGCTTTCCTCCCGCAACCACGCCAGAAGAGGTGTAAAGCGTGAAGAATATTACTATGACAACGGACGCTATCACTCTGAGCAACCGCGTGTTGTCCTCAAAACGGTTTTCAAAATAGTCAGGAATGGTAATCGCATCGTTGGCGAGTTCGGTGTAGACACGCAATCGAGGTGCGACAAGAAGGTAGTTACACCAGGCACCAATGATAAGTCCTATCGCGATCCAAGATGCGGACAATCCAGATACAAACATCGCACCTGGCAACCCCATAAGTAACCAACCACTCATATCTGACGCGCCAGCCGATAGGGCTGTTACAGCTGGACTTAATTGGCGACCGCCAAGCATATAACCAGATGCGCTTTGTTCCGACTCACGGTAAGCGTAGAGTCCAATTGCTAGCATTGTCGCGAAATACAAACCTAGCGCAATGAGGGTGCCTGTCGTCATGAAAATTCCTTATTTTTTCTGTTTATGCTAACAGGAATCACGGGTTAATGTAGGAAAGAAAACGGATTTTGTAGAAGCAAAAACAAACCGCCCCTTAAAAAAGGGGCGGTTTAATTAGACGAGATTGTTTGTCAAGCTGAGAACTGAATGCTGTTGGTCAATCTCTTTTTAAACTGACTTATGTCGGCGTGTTTATCACCCACCACCATCATGTTGGCGTGTTTAAATTGATAACCTTGACCCTGATATTCGTCATTGCCAAAGCTGCTCGGTACCGTCGCATCGTCTGAGTGTGGTACAACAAACACTGACACTGGGCCATTGTCACTATTCAAAATCATATGAAGCGAACGGATTTTATTGAGATGGCAATAGTTTGCCACTTCAATCGGACCAATATCTGATACGAGTGTCGCGCCATACTCCTCTAAACGCTTATTAACCTGTTTTAGCGAAACCGTTGTCGTTGCAAACCCTAATTCGTCACTTGCGTGATGCATGTGGGCCAACGCTTCGTTACCTAAGCTAATAACCCGACCTTGTTGCGTCATGACAAAACTGATGGTGAAGAGAAAAGCAACACTCGCTGCCATCGCTACGTACCACTTAGTTCGCTGTTTCTGTTTTACATGCTCGACCATAGACTGTTGCCAAATTAACTTATTGGCCAAGTCCTCAGGTACAGGTACTTCTGCAGCCTGTCTTAATTGGCTATTCATTACCCGCATGTCATTTAAGAATGATAATTTTGTCGCGTCATCTCTCGCGGCTTCCAACACATCCACATCAGTCGTGTCTGGATTGGCGTATACGCGACGCCTAAATTCTAACTCATCCACTATTACGACCTCTTAAACTACCATCACTGTCTAACGCTTCTTTCAATTGGTTTCGCGCGCGAAACAAACGCGTCATGACAGTGTTTTTATTCAATCCCAATTGTTGGGCAATTTCTTCACCACTGAAGCCAAACATGATTTGCAACATCAGTGGCTCGCGATATTCCTCTGATAATCCGGCCATCAGATTTCGCAACTCTCTGTGCTCTAATTCATTGTCTTGGCTAGCGTGATCATCTGCGACTGACACATCATCTATGTCAACCAAGTCAAATTGTTTACGTTCGAAACGCCTAGCATTTTCGCGCCGTAAAATGGTGATTAACCATGACTTTGCCGCTTTTTCATCCTTAAGTGAATCTAACGAACGCCAAGCACGCAGGAACGTTTCCTGAACGATATCCTCAGCAATGGCTTTATCTTTGACTAGCCAGTAAGCATACCGATAAATATCAGCATGAAATGCCCTGACTAGTGCTTCATAGCGTTTTTGTTTTTCCATCATGTCCGATAAGACCTGCTTATCCTGCTTTTTATTACGGCTAAACTTCGATTTTTTTATTTTTTATCGTGAAGGTGATTGATATCGTGCATCTCAATCGTATTTTCGAACACAAATAACTTGATTTTATTTCTAATAATCAAAGCTATAAAGCTTTTGATGATTAAATATTCGACTCGGCCAGTTAGTTAGAATATTCGCGTTGAGGGAACATTTTTTGTGGGAATTGGCTTTGCATAGTTAGATTGTATTGCGCAGTACAATTGTCCAAGCCGAAAGGACAAGGATAGGTGTGTGAATCAGGGGGGGGAACATACTCGCCCGGCAACGCAGGCGAGTAGAGTCGTTATTGCTGACCTGCAATCCAACGGTCAATTTTTTGTTCTAACACTGACAAAGGGACTGGGCCATCTTTGAGAATCTCATCGTGGAATCCAGCAAACGAGAACTTGTCACCGAGTGTTTTCATAGCTTTATCTCTTAGCGCCATAATCTCGAGCTTGCCTATCATATATGCTGTCGCTTGCCCGGGCATTGCAATGTATCGCTCAATCGCTTTAACGGCATCATATTCGGGGTTAGGGGTATTGTCGATAAGGTACTGAATGGCGTCTTCACGGCTCCACTTTTTCGCGTGGATGCCCGTATCAACAACTAGGCGACAAGCTCGCCATAGTTCCATGGCTAAGCGCCCAAAATCTGAGTATGGGTCTTGGTAAAAGCCCATGTCTTTACCTAATTCTTCTGTGTAAAGCCCCCAGCCTTCAGTGTAGGCAGTAAAGCTCAGGAATTTCTGAAACTCAGGAATCCCCTCCAGTTCCTGCGCGATAGCGCGTTGCATGTGATGACCGGGAATACCTTCGTGGTAAGCTAACGCTTCCATCTGATAGGTCGGCATGGCTTTCATGTCGTAAAGGTTTGCGTAATATGTACCGGGCCGACTGCCATCTTGGGCTGGGCTTTGATAGAACGCTTTACCAGCTGCTTTTTCTCTAAATGCTTCGACGCGCTTAACGATCATTGGCGCTTTGGGTTTCAATCCAAAATAATTAGGTAGCGACGCTTCCATAGTGTCAATTAAGGCTTTGGCCTCTGACATGTAGCGTTGACGTCCTTCATCGGTGTTAGGGTAATAAAACTGTTCGTCGTTACGCATGAACTCAAAAAATGCATTCAAGGTACCGTCAAATCCAACTTGTTGCATGATGCCGCGCATCGCATTGTGAATACGCTCGACATTATCCAATCCAATTTGATGTACTTGATCTGCGGTTAGTTCAGTAGTGGTGAACCAATTCAAGCGATTCTGATACCATTTGTCACCATCGGGTAAGCGCCACACGCCATCGCCCTCAGGTGTTAGTCCGCTTTGGTGCTCTAGCTCATTGATGAGAGCAAGGTAAGCGGGTTTGACATGCTCAACCATCGCTATTTTTGCTGTATTCAGTAATTCCTCTTTCCTAGCGTCAGCAATGTCTAGCGCCGCAAGTTTGGTATTGAAATCATTTAACAGGGTTGAATCTGTGTCACTATCGTCAAAAGGGGCTCCCTTAATCACGTTCAGTGAGGACTGGATCATTTGATCATAAGACCATTTAGGCGGAAATACGCCCGCGGCTTCGCGCAATTTCATTTGCTCAATAACCTGAGCAAACATCTTATCGACGGTAGCCAAACGAGTGATGTAATCATTGGCATCTTGTTCATTGGAGACACGATGAATGTTGATTAAAAAACTGGGAACTAACGTATGGGCAGCGCGAAACTGGTGAACGATGTAACTATGGTGCCTAAAGGCATCATTTGCTAGGTCCCGCTGAATACCTAGTTTAAATAGTGCCAAACTTAATTGTTCTTGTTCGCCGAGGGCCAAGGTGTCAAATTGGTTCGCTTCATCTAAACGTTGTTTGAGAAGCGTGATGTTTTCTTCCACGCGCTGCTCTGACAAATCGTCCCATTTGTCATAGTCCCACTTAATGCCCAGATAGCTTTGCGAAAGCGGAGAGCGTTTTAAATCGCGCTCGAACTCGCGGGCAAAAAAGTCAGCTAATTTCTGCGATTCTGATTGTGCCACTACTTCCGTTTCAGCTTGGTTTGTCGTCGTTTCCGTCGAGGGGGTGCAGGCTGACGCAGCGGCGAGCGCTAGCGTCAGAGATGCGAGTTTAAATGTGTGTTTTAACATTGCGATGTCATCTATTGTTAGGTGGCAGGATACAAAGGCGCGAGTGACTTGTTGTTATCTCTAGCCCGAGCTTGTTTACTTTTTCTCAGCTGTTCGATAGCTCGTAAAAGTGCATTTTTGTCCCACGGCTGGGTAGACGAACTATAGCGGTTTGCTAATAGTGTATCGACGAGTGGGGCAAGTGGTTGTGTCTCATTGCAGCTATCTAAGCGTTGTCCATGGGTAAGATCACATGCGAGCCCTTGAATTAACCAGTTGTACAAGTGTGTATACGTCAGATCAGTGTTGCCGCTTTTTATACTTGCGACAAGGCTTTTGTACAGTTGAGACTCATCAGTAGACGAAGAAAGGATTTCAGGACGGTTTACCGGCCCGGTTGGACGTTGTTTTTTTGACCATAGCGTGATGAGCCATCCAAGGGTCGAAATAACGCTGATAGCTATGAGGATTTGTCCTTCTATCGTTAACCAAATTGGCTGAGCTGGCGCTAAATTCTGTATGTCGGCCATCGATGCAGGTTCGTCAGCATTGAGGGCCGTAGGTAATGCAGGAGGCGCCGCGGTAGTGCTAGATGATGCTGGCAATACGTCTACTTGTCTGGCAGGCAGTGTCGCATACTCGGTTTGCTTGGTTCTCACGTTAAACCAAGGCACTGTGACTTCGGGCAGAATCGTTTTTCCTGCTTTAGTCGGGATAACCGCGATGGACTCAGTGCGCTGCGAGATAAGTTTCTTGTCTCTTTCTACCATTGCCGTGTTAGCTTGGTCAGGATAGGTCTTGAATTGTGGCGGGTAGCGCTGTTCAATGCTGGGTAATTGCTCTTCAACAAGGCCTGCTGCGGTTAGGGTGAGTGTTCTGGTTACAGGTTCACCTACGACGAATTGGTCGCTTTGCCATTCTTCGGTAAGCTCGACAAACTCACTGGGTAACCACGGGTAATCTACCGAATTGGGTATCGGAAGTACGGTAACATCAATGTCGGGTCCAACTCTATTAATCGGCTTTGTTCGATTGAACATACCAAATCGATTATTCGTATTGGCCGCCAGTACTTGGCCAGAAAACACGGGGCCGCGAATGGTCAAATCGCCGGATTGTTGCGGAACAATAGCAAAAGTTCGTTCAATGATTTGATATCGCTTACCGTTTTGTATATCTGTGTATTGCTTGTCTTCGCCGATTTGCTGGATCTGGGCCTGAAACATAGTCGGGGCTTGCAAACTACCCCGATCAATACCTGCTGCGAGGTAAACTTTCACGGTATATTGCAATTGCTGCTGAAGGTAAATTTCACGCTGATTCACTTCGGCGGTAACAAAAAAGTCACGTGCAGGTTGATCTTGACCAGATGGCACGGGGATCACTTCAATATCGATTGGTGTGGTAGAGGCGCCCTCAATGGTAAACGCAGGGATAGTATAATTGCCGACTTCTCTTGGGAATAGTGTTGTCGTCCATGTCGTGGTTTGTTCTGATTGAAAATTAATAATTTGAGTCTGATTACTTACCGACGTTCTGCCAACGATGAAGTCATTGAGCAGTACACTTGAATCAAACGCTTCGCGCTGCGCATCGCCTTTAGCAATAACGGAGAGGGTAATCGCTTCATCCAGCATGACGGGGTTGCGATCAACGATGGCGTTGAGTGATTCAATGTCCGCAATACTGCACAATGAGTAGGTCATTAGTGATAAAAATAGGACTAGTTTACGCATTACCATTCACTCCTTCTTGACGCAGGTAGTTGCTCGCGACGCCTTTTCTGCGCTTCCAGTTGCATCTTCCGTTTAAGCAAGAAAGCGGGATCATCAGGAATTCTGCGCATAAGATTCTCTAACCTTTGTTGTTGTTCTTTTTGTTCGTCTGTGAGTTCTTGTTGGTCGCCCTCAGTCATTGGCTGTTGTTGCTCCTGTGGGTCGCCATCTTTTTCTTCACCGTCTTGTCGTTCAGCTTGAGAAGGCTCCTTGTTTTGCTCGTTCGCTTCGCTATCTTGGCCCTGCTGGTTTTGCTCACTGTTGCTATCTGATGACGACTCAGATTGTTGGTCTTGCTCGCCCTGGTTAGGTTGTTCGTTTGACTGTTCCGCATTTTGCTCATCTTGGTTTTGCTGCGAATTGTCACCGTCTTGTGGCTGTTGTGAGTTTTGCTCGTCGTTCTGCCCATTTTCTTGATCTTGTTGCGACTGCTCCTGTTGTTGCTGCTCTAATAGCGACTCTAGTAATGACTTATTAAAAATCGCGTCCTGATGAGCCGGGTCAAGAGCCAGAAGGTTATCTAGCCTGTTGATAGCCTCTTCTAATTGGCCCAATTGGGCTAGGGCGTTGGCTTGGTTAAACAAACCATCGATACCTTGATGTTTATTAAACTGTGCCAATGCGCCTTCATAATCGCCCGCTTTGTAAAGCGCTGCTCCCTTCCAATTGGCATCTTCAAATTCAGCCGCTGCATCCTCATATTTGGCATTTTGATACTGTTCCAAACCGCGTTGATCGGCGTTTTGGAAAGGACGTTTCCACCATGGGCTGGTAGGGTGTGTCGCACTGGATGCTTCTTCGTCTTGAGCCATGACTGGGTCCACAGACAATCCAGATAACCCAATCACACAAACAAGTACCAGTACACCGCGTCTAAATGCGAGTAGCGCAAAAGGCAATATCAGTAATACTACCCAAGGGCCCTGTTCTTGCCACTGATCACCTGCATTATCCGTTTCAGTTGTATCAGTTTTGTTCTGCTGCTCAAGTTGCGACACGGTACTAAGGTAAATGATATCAGCTTCATCTGCGGTCATCGGCGTAAAGCGTCCACGCCCTGCTTTGGCCAGCGTTTGAAGCGATCCGATATCGACTTTTGGTATGACAATAGAGCCCGTTCTCGACTTCAACAGCTCGCCATTGAGTTGTTTTATAGGCGCACCTTGCTCGCTTCCTACTGCCAATACATTAAGGGTATAAGGAGACGCAGACATATATTCGCGTATCTCGGCGACGTCTGGCAGTTCGACGCCATCTGTTACCCAATAAATAAATCCGTCTTTATACCCAGCATTTTGCAGCAAATCAGCAGCCGTCTCGATACCCGTTATCGGTGTACTGCCGGGTACTGGCATAATTTCAGGACTGAGACTGGGCACTAATGCGGCAATATTGTTTGCATCCCGAGTTAGCGGGGAGATGACGAATGCATCACCTGCGTAAGCGACAAGACCAATCTCGCCCTCATTAATTTGTTTTACAAGGTCAATCACTTTGTATTTTGCACGCGTTAAGCGGTCTGGCTTAACATCCGTCGCACGCATTGACATAGACATATCAACCACCACCACATGCCCTGTTTGAAGCTGGTAAACAGGTTGAGGCAGTCGCTCCCAAGTTGGCCCAGCGAGCGCGAATGTTACGAATAGCCACGCTATTAATAGTGCGTTTAATGAGGTATGACGGACTGTCGCCGCTTCTTGTCCCAACATTCGCTGGTATAGGTGCTGTGAAATGACACCGTGCCACCCTGATTGATATTTGGCGATGACGCGAAGCAACCACCATAAAACAACCGCGGGAATAATCGCATAAAACCACGATGGTCGAATAAAATGAAAAGCCTGCCAATCGATCATGCGCGGACTCTCCTTGTTCTCATTGTCGACCATCCGTGTTTCAGTAAACTCCCCAAAACAGGCAAGACAGACAGAGCAAAAGCAAACGCTAAGGGGAAGAAAAACAAAGCGGTAAGGGGACGCATCTTCCGGCTTTCTCCAGCAATCGGTTCGAGTTCATCAAGGGTGGCATAAATTGCCTCTAACTCATTGACGTCACGGGCTCTGAAATATTTGCCTCCTGTAGACGTCGCGATGTCATTTAGCATCTCTTCATCCAGCTCTTGGGACGGGTTCACTTTTCGTGTGCCAAAAAATTGTCGAACTAACATTGAATCAGCGCCAACACCTATCGTATAAACACGTGTGCCACTGTTTACGGCCAGTTCTTTGGCTTGTTCTGGGGTAATGTTTCCGGCGGTATTTTGGCCATCCGTCAATAAAATGAGGACTTTGTTGGATTGATCTTTTTGTTCAAAACGTTTTACCGCAAGCCCGATAGCGTCACCAATTGCCGTTTGTTCACCCACCAAACCAATTAAGGATTCCGAGAGTAATGTCGCGACGGTTTCTCTGTCATACGTCAGCGGCGCTTGTAAATAAGCAGTATCTGCGAACAAGATAAGCCCGAGTCTATCGCCGACTCGACGCTGAATAAAATCGTAAAGTACCGATTTTATCATGGTCAAACGATTCACCTGTCGACCGCGAATGTCCATATCTTCAATCTTCATACTCCCCGAGAGATCGACAGCGAGCATAAGCTCTCTTCCTTCAGAGGGAATACTAATAGGCTCTCCAAGCCATTGCGGTCTGGCTGCTGCTAGTACCAGTAGAGTCCATATCACGCTTGCAAGCATCAGTCTTGCTCTGGGACGTTTGATAGACTGACTTGCATTTCCCATTGGTGCAGACAAATGATGAACGTGCAGTGCAATATCTTGTTGCCGTTGTTTGGCCGGAAGGAAACGGATAAGTAAGGGCAGAGGAAGGGCGAACAATGCCCACCACCAAGCAAACTCAAACATGGGCCGTCTCCATTCTGACCGTTGCGGCTTTAAAGTCGGCATGACGTAACCATTCAGTTGCCACGTGTTTAAACCGCACTCTGTCATCCATGCTCGGTGCGAGAGGTTGAAAGCGCAGGTTTTGCATGGTCGTGATCGTTTCCATCATCGACGTTTTTTTCTTTTCATTCTTGACCAAAGACACTAAAAAAGTCGCCCATGCTTCGCCGTGCAAAGCGGCGCTGTTATGAGGTGCAAAGTATGCCAAAGTGACGCGTTTCATAATGCTATTGACATCGTTTATACAATTTTCATCTTCGAGGTCAACGGCAGCGAGTGTTAGCAGCGCAACGCGTTTGGGTTTGTTGAATTGAAAGCGTCGGAAACTCAAATAAAGTAATGAGCCAAGGGAGAGAATGATCAGTCCCGCCAACACCCACCAACCCCAAGACAAGGGCCACCACGCTACCTGCTCTGCAGTGTGAATATCTTTCAATTGTTCAAGTGGATTCACGACACTAACCCTCTTGCGGTCTCGAGTTGCCGTTTCAATGGCGCTCCAGCAGATAAGTAATGGTAACTAGAGCGATTTTTCCCAAGCGTTTTCTCGATGTGCGCGTATAAACGAGCTTGGGTTTGACGGTAGTGCTTCGCTTGATTTCTATCGCCGAGAAGCCAAGTTTGCTTCTCTTTACCGTCGGTGACCGTCACCGGTTGGATGACCGAAGATTCAGGCAAATCCCGTTCAAGCGGGTCGGCAATGATATGGCTGTGCACTTCGCAATGCTTACTTATATTGGCAAGGTGCTGTTCTGCAAGATCATCCATTTTTTGAAAGTCAGAGATGATGTAAACGAGGCTTCCTGGCCTTGCGAGTCGCCGAAGCCTTCCCAATGCCTGTGAAAAGCAACGATCATTCGATTCGCTTACCGGACGATCATGTATTGTGGTCAGTTCGTGACAAATATTAAGCACGGATTTTTTGCTCGCTAGGGGCTTGCATTCTTGGTGGTGATCATCATTAAAAATCAGTGCGCCAACTTTGTCTCCACGTTTTGCCGCTGACCAAGCGGTGAGAGAAGCCAGGTGTGCGGCTTGCACACTTTTTAGTAGCAGACGAGTGCCAAATTGCATGCTCTTGCTTAAGTCACACAATATAAAAACGGGTCGTTCTCGTTCTTCTCTGTATACTTTGGTGTGCGTTTTACCCGTCCTCGCCGTCACACGCCAGTCTATTGCCCGTATATCATCCCCGGGCTGATAGTGACGTGCCTCATCAAATTCCATGCCCCTACCTTTGTGTTTGGTAATGTAAGTACCAGCTAGTCTTGCTTGAGGGGTAAGTTTGGGCGACAAATCAAGCAATTTGGTTTGCGATTGGTACCGGACTAACTCGTGCAAACCGAGGTTAACGCCATCGGTTTGCAACGCCGCCAATATTGTTTCAAGTTCGGAAAAGCGCATACTAAGGTACAGCTACAACGTTGAGAATTTTCTCTAGTGCTTTATTAACAGTAATGCCTTCGGCTTCTGCTTGATAGGACAGTATGATTCTGTGTCTCAATACGTTTGCGAATACCGCTTGAATATCATCAGGTCCGACAAAATCTCGTCCGGACAACCAAGCATGTGCTCTTGCGCAACGGTCTAGTGAGATAGTGGCACGAGGACTCGCCCCAAATTCTATCCAAGAGGCCATTTCTTTATCGAACTGACCGGGCTGGCGGGTTGCCATAATAAGTTGAACAAGATACTGCTCGAGTTCCGGTGCCATGTGTAGGCTCAATGCTTCTTTTCTCGCAGCAAAAATATCGTCTTGAGACAACGTTGGTGGCATAACCGGCGGGATATCCAGCTCTTCATCGCGGGTAAGTTTCAAAATACTTAGCTCAGTCGCTGCGTCCGGGTAATCAATTTCAACATGCATAAGGAAACGGTCCAATTGGGCTTCGGGAAGTGGGTAAGTTCCTTCCTGCTCCAATGGGTTCTGCGTGGCCATTACGAGAAATAGCTCGGGTAGGGGGTAGGTTTTATTACCAACCGTAATTTGTCTCTCAGCCATTGCCTCTAGCAACGCCGACTGCACTTTAGCGGGAGCACGGTTTATTTCGTCTGCAAGTACGAGGTTGTGAAACAAAGGACCTTGCTGAAACACGAATTCACCTGTTTCTGGGCGGTAAATATCCGTGCCTGTAAGATCAGCAGGAAGCAAATCTGGCGTAAATTGAACGCGGTGAAAATCACCGGTTATTCCTTTAGCCAACGCATTGATGGCACGGGTTTTTGCGAGTCCTGGAGGCCCTTCCACTAGCAAGTGCCCATCAGCAAGAAGCGCGATTAATAGGTTCTTGGTGAGGTGTTGCTGGCCAATGATTTGCGTATCTAAATAGGTTTGGAGGTGCTGAAACTGCGCTGCTGCCATGTGTATTCTTATCCGTTGTTCTATTATTAAGTCGCTACCTCGTAGCGAACTGGCCCACCCTGTTATATAGGGGTAGGTTAAAATTCTTCAAGTTCAAAGGGATTTCTGTCAATAGACTTACGATAAAACCCCTGAATAAGCGGTAGGTGGCTCGTATTATAAGTGTGTACTGATAGTGCGTATCAAGGGCTTACGTAACTGCCGATAACCGAAGGTTAGAGCGATAGCGGATCATTATGGTTCAAAAATGATGAGTGAGAAGTGTTAGCGAATATGTCAATTGCTTAAAAATCCCAAGTAATTAGGGGACACACGTTTTTGATTTCTCTTAGATCTTCACAGAAGGTCAATGGAAATTTGCTATTTTGTTCATAGTCTGTAAAAATCGCACTATCTACAGGTCTGACCACTTTGATGGTATTAACTTAGGTGCATTATGGCAACAAAACTTGATGTAAAGACTCGCTCAGGCGACCGCATAGCGATCGTTGATGGGTTAAGAACTCCATTTGCAAAGATGGCGACATACTTCCACGGCGTTCCAGCTGTCGATTTGGGCAAAATGGTCGTCAATGAAATGATGATTCGCAATGGCTTGGATCCAAAGATGGTGGATCAATTGGTTTATGGCCAGGTTGTTCAAATGCCTGAAGCGCCAAATATCGCTCGCGAAATTGTATTGGGTACGGGCATGAACGTACATACCGATGCATACAGTGTATCGAGAGCCTGTGCGACTAGCTTCCAGTCTACAGTGAATGTTGCTGAATCTATGATGGCAGGGACCGTCGAGATTGGTATTGCTGGAGGCGCGGATTCAACATCAGTGTCACCGATCGGTGTGTCTAAAAATTTGGCCCGTGCACTCGTTGATTTGCAGAAAACCAAAACCATGGGGCAAAAGTGGAACGTACTTAAGAAGCTAAGCTTCAAAGACCTTATGCCAGTGCCGCCGGCTGTGGCTGAATACAGTACAGGGCTATCCATGGGGCAAACGGCAGAGCAAATGGCGAAAACCCATCAAATTGCACGAGAGGAGCAAGATAAACTTGCCCATCGTTCGCACACGC
Organism: uncultured Alteromonas sp.; assembly: GCA_963922845.1. Lineage (GTDB taxonomy): Bacteria > Pseudomonadota > Gammaproteobacteria > Enterobacterales > Alteromonadaceae > Alteromonas. The sequence goes on along the minus strand of CAWUJV010000042.1, from coordinate 5,846 downwards.
TTGCTGCACAGAGCTGGGAAGAGGGTAAGCTAGCCAATGAAGTGATGACGGCTTACGCCGAACCATTCAAAGGTGCGTTGGATAAAGACAACAATATTCGCTTTGATTCAAAATTAGAGGGATACGCAAAGCTGCGTCCGGTATTCGACAGAAAATATGGTTCTGTTACTGCTGCGAACGCTACACCACTGACTGATGGTGCATCTGCGGTGTTGATGATGACAGAGTCAAAAGCCAAAGCATTGGGTTATACGCCGTTAGGCTACATCAAAAGCTACGCGTTCTCGGCCATTGATGTTTGGGAAGATATGTTGATGGGCCCCTCCTATGCAACGCCAATCGCATTGGACAGAGCAGGCATGACGTTGAACGATTTGACGTTAATTGAAATGCACGAAGCCTTTGCAGCTCAAACATTGGCCAACGTTAAAATGTTTGCGAGTGACAAGTTTGCTAAAGAGAAACTTGGTCGAGACAAAGCAACGGGTGAAATTGATATGGAGAAATTTAACGTCATGGGCAGTTCAATCGCCTATGGTCACCCATTTGCTGCCACTGGAGCACGAATGATCACTCAGATGTTGAACGAATTGAACCGTCGAGGCGGTGGTACTGGCTTGCTTACCGCTTGTGCTGCTGGTGGTTTGGGTGCCGCTATGATCGTGGAGACTGAATAAGATGACGCAAGAAGTTAAAACTGAAGCACAGAGTGCCTTCACGCTGACCAAAAAAGATAACGGTGTTGCCATTTTATCAATGGACGTGCCGGGTGAATCGATGAACACCTTGAAAGCCGAGTTTGGTGACGAAATCAGCACCATTCTTGACCAGATTGAACAAGATTCATCTATCAAAGGTGTTGTGTTAACCAGCGGTAAGCCTGGTAGCTTTGTCGCGGGAGCTGACATCACGATGCTTGACGCGTGCAACACTGCGATGGATGCTCAGACCATTGCGGCCGGCGGACAACGCGTTTTCGACCGAATCGAAAAAATGAAGGCGACGTTTGTCGCTGCCATTCACGGTCCTGCTCTTGGTGGTGGTTTAGAATTGGCTCTGGCATGTCACTACCGCGTATGTACTGATTCAAATAGCACGCAATTGGGTTTACCTGAAGTTCAGCTTGGACTCTTGCCCGGTAGCGGCGGTACGCAAAGATTGCCGCGACTTATTGGTATTCAGCAAGCAATGAAAATGATGCTTACTGGTGCGCCAGCTCGTGCGAAGCAAGCTAAGAAATACGGCATTGTAGACGACGTTGTACCTCAGTCTGTTCTTATGGATGTAGCGGAGATTTATGCGCTCAAATCTAAGCCAAATAGACAGCTCAAACAAAAAGGCTTGGTAAACAAGGTACTTGAGGGCACAGGATTTGGCCGTAACTTCTTATTCGACCAAGCACGTAAACAAACACTGGGCAAAACCAAAGGAAATTACCCCTCACCACTGAAAATTATTGATGTCATTCAAGCCGGTTTAAGCAAAGGTATGGTTGCTGGCCTTGATGCTGAGGCACGTGCATTTGGCGAGCTGTGTATGACATCCGAATCAGAAGAACTACGTCAAATATTCTTCGCCACAACAGAGATGAAGAAAGAAAATGGCGTGGATGGTGTTGAACCTATCAAGGTCAACAAGGTTGGCGTGTTAGGTGGTGGACTGATGGGCGGTGGTATTGCATTTGTTACCGCGTCTAAAGCAGGCGTCCCCGTGCGTATAAAAGATGTGCGCCCAGAAGGCATTGCCAATGCGATGAAATACAGCTACGACATTTTGATAAAGAAAGTAAAACGTCGTTTTATGCTAAAAAGCCAAATGCAAAAGCAGCTTGCATTACTGACTGGTACATTGAATTACAATGGTCTGCAGGATGCCGATATTGTGGTTGAAGCCGTGTTTGAAGATCTAGGGCTGAAACAGCAAATGGTGTCAGATGTTGAGCAAAATGCCCAAACGTCTACTATTTTTGCATCAAACACCTCGTCCATTCCGATCACTCAGATTGCCGCCAAAGCTGAGCGTCCTGAAAATGTAATCGGTCTGCACTACTTCTCTCCTGTTGATAAAATGCCATTGGCTGAAGTTATCGCTCATGACAAAACGTCTGACGAGACAATATCGACGACCGTTGAGTTTGCGAAAAAACAAGGGAAAACACCGGTAGTGGTAAAAGACGGTGCTGGGTTCTATGTAAATCGTATTTTGGCGCCCTACATGAACGAAGCTGCGTCAATGATATTGGCTGGTGAACCGATAGAGAAAATCGATAAGGCACTGGTCAAATTCGGGTTTCCCGTAGGTCCAGTAAAACTGCTTGATGAAGTCGGGATTGACGTGGGTACGAAGATCATTCCTTTCCTTGTCGAACAGTTTGGCGAACGTTTTACTGCACCTGATGCATTCGAGAAAGTATTGGCAGATGACCGCAAGGGTAAAAAGAATAAACGCGGATTCTACAACTACGCAGGCAAGAAGCCTGGAAAAGAAGTCGATGAGTCGATTTATAGCGTTTTAGGTATTACACCGTCTGGTAAGCTCAGTGAAAAAGAATTAGCCGAGCGCAGTGTTCTAATGATGTTAAATGAGGCTGCGCGTTGTCTAGATGAGGGTGTCATTCGCAATGCGAGAGATGGTGACATTGGCGCAATCTTCGGTATTGGCTTTCCTCCGTTCTTGGGTGGACCATTTAGATATATGGACAGGCTCGGTATCCAAACCGTCGTCGACAAATTACGCCACTACAGTAATACGGTTGATGCGAAGTTTGAACCTGCAGATGTCCTTGTCACAATGGCAAGTGAAGGTAAGTCGTTTTATTAAAATGATCTAGCCTTGTTGTATAATTGTTAAAAACCGAGCTTAGCTCGGTTTTTTTCATTATAAGCAATAAAAATGATGGTTAATTAAACGATTTTGAGTAAAATATCGGCGTTTTGATGTGTTACCGACCAGTATCAATAAATACTCGGTGTGAAAAGCATTTGGCGTTTAGAGCAAGACAAAGCCTTTTACATTAATGCTTATAGCTTTGCAAAGAGAGCAATATGAAGGCCCAGGGCTTTGCATGCCTTTTGATGTCGCTTTCGAGCTAGCTAACTGTATTAATTGTGTTTTTTTAGCGCAGCTTTAGGTACTCGTGTGTTACGCATCTCGTTTGAATACTTAGGCTTTAGAAGCATTTATCTATACACGTGAGTGAAAGGTATCTGAGATTTTCAGTATGATTTTTTTAGTAGTTCTACTGTTTATTGCAAGCAGTGTGTTTTTTTATGTGGAAGCGTTTAAAGTTGGCTTAAGTACGACTAAGTGGGCTATTGCAGGTCTAATCCTTGGGCCTTTGGCTCTACCCATGTTTTCTATCAGTGCTCACGTAGCGTGGCGAAGAGATGTAGGTTTCGGCAACTTGTATATCGGCGCGTAATTAATGGAGGTTCAAAGAACCTCCATTGTGAATTTCTATTCTTCTTAAAAAAGAATTGGGCCGCCAGTACGCTTTCTATTTTCTTTAGGGCCTTTCACCTGAGTAGTAGCTTCAGTCTGTTGCTTTGGAGCTTGCTTCTCTGCGGTATTTTCTGTTTTCTCTGCGACAGGTGTAGTCGTCGATAGTGCCAATGCAACTGCGTATGCTTTTAACATGTTATTATTCCTCGATTTAAAACAAACAAAACTGACTGACAAAACATTCAGTCACTTTGTTTTAGCGAGTATCATGCCAATATTTGAATTTTTTATAAGATGTTGTATTTGTTGTGTTTTTTTTGGTTTTTTTTGATTATTTGACGTTGGTGAGGTGGCAAAAGCGGCAAAAAAGGAAAGTGTCATTAATATGACGTCTGGGGGGAAAATTGCTGTAAACGCTGGTTATCCCTAAGCAGCTTTTCAAACTTCTCTGCATTCAATGGTTTACTGTAGAGATAACCTTGGATCATCTCACAATCATAGCGACTTAAAATATTCAATTGCTTTTCGTGCTCAACACCTTCAGCCACGACTTTCAGGCCAAGGTTATGGGCAATATTGATGATAGCGGCAGCCATATGCCTATCAACACTGCTTTCAGCAATATCATCAATAAAAGCCTTATCAATTTTCAATGTATTCAATGGGAAGCGCTTTAAATAGGCCAGAGATGAATACCCTGTACCAAAGTCATCTAGTGCGAGGTGAATACCTTTCTCGCGTAATCGTTCCATCATTTGCAACCCTTGTTCAGGGTTTTCCATCAATGTGCCTTCGGTAATCTCGCACTCAAGGTGTAAAGGGGATAAACCGACGTTTCTAAGAATTAACTCAATACTGTCGTCTAAATTGGGCAATTCAAATTGTTTGGCTGAAATGTTGACCGCCACACGGCCAGAGAATAACCCTTCACTGACCCACCTTTTCGTATCCTCACAGGCTTTGCGAAGGACTTGTTCACCAATTTCAATAATTTGTCCGGTTTGTTCAGCCAAGGGAATAAACTGACTTGGGCTAACGATTCCTTTTTGCGGGTGTTCAAACCGTACGAGGGCTTCCATACTGACCAGTTTACCCGTTGCGATATCAACTTTGGGTTGGTAATACACGGTGAACAAGTCATCTTTAATACCTTGGCGTATCAAGTTTTCTATTTGCAGTTGACGAACAGCATTTTGATTCATTTCGCCACTAAAGAACTGGTAACTATTACCACCGTTATTTTTTGCGAAGTACATTGCAGTATCGGCATTCTTTAGCAGTTCCTGAGGTGTCGCCCCATCGTCGGGATAGAAGGCGATACCAACACTGGCTCCCAACACAAATTCTTGTTTGTTGATAATAAAAGGGCGAGCGAGGGTATCTAACAAGCTTTGAGCAAAATGGGTAATTCGGTGAATATCACCCAGCTCTTCAAGTAGCACGCTAAACTCGTCACCACCAAGGCGATAACAGGTTGCATTAGAACCTGTCATTCTTTGAATTCGCTTGGCAATTTGTTTAATGAGGATATCGCCAGTCTGATGCCCCAATGAATCGTTAATCTTTTTAAAGTTATCCATATCCAAGCAAAGTAACGCATGAGGCGCGCCTTTACGAACCAAGTTATTGTGACTTGCTTGGTAAAACGAACGGTTGGCTAATTCGGTCAAAGGATCAGTATTGGCTAGTTTGAGCAACTCTTTCTCAGTGCTCTTACGCGTCGTGATATCAGAAAATACACCGACGAAATGGCTCATCTTGCCGTCTTCATCGTGGACGGCATCAATATTCAATTCCATTTCGTAACGCTCGCCGTTGATACGAACAGATTCTACTTCACCGGACCAATTACCTTTGGTTCGCAATGCTTTTTTAATTTCTTCCGTGAAGGCATCGGGGTACTGGTGAAAATACATATAACTGGCCAGCGCTTGCTCTCGCGTTTCGCCGGTATAGTTACAATACGCATTGTTGACAGAGATAAATTTGAATTGCGTATTGGTGATAAAAACGCCTTCCGAAATATTTTCGATAGAACGCTTGAACAGGTTGAGTTGTTCTTCTGCTTCTTTTAGATGGTGAATATTTTTTAGCGTGCCTGTCATACGAAGCGGTTGACCGTTATGGTCGCGTTTGACCACTTTGCCCCTGTCTAGGACCCAAATCCAATTGTTCTTGAACGTGCGTGCTCGGTAGGCAAGCTCATAAAACTCAGTGTTACCTTCCAAATGCTCCCTTAACGCGGTTTGAACTCGGCTAATATCATTAGCGTGGATATTGGCATCATAGGCGCTGTTTGTTCTGATATTGTCTTGTGGGAAATCTAATGAACCCCAGGTGTTCGAGCGAAAAACTTGGCCCCGGTATATATCCCAATCCCACAGTTCATCACCACTGCTCCAAAG
>CAWUJV010000041.1:0-41699 GCA_963922845.1 uncultured Alteromonas sp. | reverse complement strand
GTATGAATGCGTATCTGGGCAAACCCATCTTGATTGACGATTTGGTCTCGACGTTAACACAAGTCAGTCATTCGTCTCACTGAACTGTTTTAATTCACCGCTTTTAAATAGCGGCTATGCAGTACGCCAAGTCCAGCAATACAGGCGAGTACAACGAGTAAATACTGCCCGATAAAGGCATAGGCAAACGCGTACACACTGCCGAGTAGGACCAACAATACACCAACAAATGTGTTGCCAATAGACACATAGTCTGCTCGATTTTGTTCGTCGGTGATGTCGAGCAAATAGGTCTTTCGCGCAAGGCGAATACCCGTATGACTGATATTGAGCATGAGAAATACAACATAACTCACAACGTCTTTGTATTCCGTCATTGTACTTAGACCATAAACCACAATGGCGACTACACTCAATCCAATCGCCCATCTGAGGGTGTGAACTGCGTTGGTATCTGCTTTATTGCCCCATAAATTGGCCGAAAATAGTGATGCTAAGGCAGATAATGTCAGAAATACTGCTATACCAGTTTGATTGTCATTTAGGCTAGAAGAGACGATAAAGGGAACGGATAAGATTCCGTGTACCGCAAGCACCCGACTTATGACGATATGACGTAGTTTGTCGTCTCGATTAAGTTGAACCACGCCGTCGATGAGCTTTTGTTTCGCAATATGCTTTACATGGACTGTAACGGGTTGGCACTTAACCGTAACTATTATTGCACTTGCGACTAGAACGGCGCCTGCACCGATCAAGCAGACGAGTGCGGTTAATCCGACGTCGCCACTGACTGTGAAATACAGCAAAGCGAACAGGATTGTTACGATACCGCTGACAACGTCGGCCTGTCCTAACACATGTCCTCGTTCGCCTTTTTCAACCCATTCAGCTTGAATCTCTTTCATTGATAGCGAGCAAAAGGCCCGACCCAAACTCATCACGATCAAAGCGGCGACACAGACATACGCAAAATGAGTCGGGCTGGCTATTAGCGCGGATAAGGCGATAGCCAGAATTGATAGACTCTGCGCGATAGCACCTGCGCGCCACAGTAATATCCTATTGGGGAAATGCGCGAAAACTGCATGTCGAATAAACCACTGCGGAATCAAAGAACCAGACTCTTTAATCGGTAGTATTAACGGCAACAGCCAAGCTGGTGCGCCGACACTGCTGATCAACCAAGGTAGCGTAGTTTTTGGTGAGACCAACAGGTCCGCACTCTTACTTAAACCAAGTACTGACAACAGTCTCATTCGATTTTTTTTCGGCATAAATCCTCGTTGTAACAAGGCGATCACTGGATTGCCTGCGACGTCCTCAATTTGTGTTAGGCCCTGATTTGTCCATTGCCTGTTACTAGGTATTTTTCAGCGGTGAGTGCTTCTAACCCCATCGGACCGTAGGCATGGAGCTTAGTTGTGGCAATGCCTATTTCGGCACCCAGCCCAAGTTGACTACCGTCAGAAAAACGAGACGACGCATTTACCATCACAACAGACGCATCGACAGCACGCTGAAACAGGTGAGCTGTCATATCGTTTTGTGTACAAATGACTTCGGTATGGTTACTCCCAAACGTCGCTATATGATCAAGTGCTTTATCCATCGTATCAACAACGCGAATAGCTAACTCTAGATTGAGGTACTCTTGCCCAAAATCGATATCATCTATCCATTGCGCTGACGGGAAAAACGGCAAGGCCTGTTTACACGCATGTACTTTTACTTGTCGTTTCGTTAACTCGCTCTCAATGTAGGGCAGAAAGTCTGCGGCAATGTCTTGATGGACAAGTAACCCTTCCAACGCATTGCACACACCGGTGCGTTGGGTTTTTCCGTTTAACAGCAAGTCTAGTGCAATTTTAAAATCTGCATCTTTATCGACGTATAAGTGACAAACACCTTTAAAATGTTGGATCACGGGGATTTGACTGTGCTCGGTCACATAGCGTATCAAACCCTCTCCACCACGAGGAATAATGACATCAATGAGGTCGTTTAACTGCATTAACTCCAACATCAAGTTTCTATCTGGATCGGGAACGACGGTAATCAGTGCAGAGGGTAAATTGTGTTGCTCCAATACCTCGTGAAGCACAGACGCAATAGCTTGGCTGCTATTCAATGCTTCTTTACCACCACGCAGAATGACAGCGTTTCCGGATTTAAAGCACAAGGCTCCGGCATCGGCCGTAACGTTTGGCCTCGCTTCATAGATCATTCCCACAACGCCCAGTGGAATACGCATTTTTTCGACCTTGATGCCATTGGGGCGAGTTTCAATATCTCGTACTTGACCCACTGGGTCGGGGAGGGATGCGACTGTACGCAAACCCTCAGCCATGTCTTTAATACGGTCAGCATTTAGCGTTAGGCGATCCAACATTGCATCTGAAATGTCATCTGCTTTCGCGGCCCGAAGGTCAAAGTCGTTGGCACGAAGAATGCGCGATTGTTGAATAACTAGGGCGTTAGCCATGTCATTAAGTACGGCGTTTTTAATGGTCTCATCAACCAAGGCAAGTTGACGTGCGGCGTTAGCGGCTTTTCGAGCCAAAGTGGATATCATTGTCATTGTTTACTCCAATAATGCGATATGTCGTTCAGCGACAAGTGGATCGGTCGCTGGGGCGAGGGGGTTGTCATTAAGACTAGGGGATTGTTCTGCAAGATAGCTGAGCAAGCAGCTTCCAAAGTTTGTTTGAGCTTTTGCCAATTTTGTCCCATCAGCTTTGCGAATGAGAATGGTGTCACCTGGAGCAAACTCCCCTTCAACTGAATGGACGATTTCACTGGTGAGTTGTTCGATATCGGTATCACTATCGACACTGACGTTTTCTTGGACGATCACTTCACCTTGAGCCGATGATGTGTAGGTCATCCAATGAATGCCTTCCTGCATTGGGCTGGGTGAGGCATGAAATCGCGTGCCAGGGTTACCGCCGGATAACAGTTCATCGAAGGTGCTGCGCTCAAAGCCATTAACAATAAATGTATCAATGCCATGCGATGTTGCTTTTTCGGCAGCTTCGATTTTAGTTTTCATGCCACCCGTACCTACGCCACTTTTTTGCGCACCACTGGCCATTGCAACTATTTGTTCGTCGATGACCTCAACATCACTGATAAAGGTCGCGTCTGGGTTGGAAGACGGATTGGCGGTATACAAACCTTTAATATCCGAACACATCAACAGCACATCCGCATCACTTGCCGCGGCAACCATAGCTGACAAGTTATCGTTATCGCCAACCTTGAGTTTGTCTGTCGCCACAGAGTCGTTTTCATTTACGATGGGTAAGATACCGCTATCTAGGAGACTAAATAGCGTTTCGCGAACACTTTCATAGCGTTGGCGATCCCTCAAATCAGCATGGCTTAATAGAATTTGCGCGGTGGGAAACGAAAAAAGTTGGTCCCAGACGGCCATCATTTGCGTCTGTCCAGTTGCTGCCATTGCGCGTTTTAACGCTCGCGTAGGGTTGTGGGCAGGAAAGTGATGAGCACCTGATGCCACCGACCCTGAAGAGACCAAAATGACATCGATATCCTGTTCGCGACACTTGCTAATGAAACGAGCAATATCCGTTAAAAATGTTGTTTCACAGCCGTTTTGGTTAGGAGCGATCAAAGCGCTACCTACTTTCACGACGATTCGATTCCAGTTGTTTGTCATGGTGATTACCTTGATAAATGAATTTGAGCGAGTTGCTGTTCACTGTTTTCGAAGATGCGCTGTGCGCGGGTCGATGCGGGCTTGCCTGTGAAATATAGGTTCATTGAACTTTTGTCCAAATGCGTGAACTTCATGACTGATTTACGTTTAGACGGAACTCTGTCTAATGTAATTGAACGCTCGATTGGCCTGTTTGAGTAAAGGTGTTGCTTTTACTGAAGTGATAGTGAAAAGTTGTTCGGTAGCCTCTTTATTTTATCAATGAAATGGGCAACATATTGGCCACTATACTTAAGTTCCTTAATTCTCAGTCATTTTCATAAGCATTGGCCAAAGCTTGCAAATGCTGATTTGTACGATTGAAACTCATGAATTGGCCAGAAAGATATTTAGCCGCAAAGTTCCGTACTACTCTCACTAGGCCATTGATATTGGAAGCTTCAGCGAAGCAATGTTGCAACATCAATGCTACTTTATATTCCGCCTCTTGATTCATGTCGCAATGGCGAATGTTATTACAGCACTGGTAAAAAATCTCTTCGACCTTTTCATCCTTAGTATCAGAAGCTCTGAACAAAACTAGCATCCACAAGCTCGCAAAAAATTTTGCCGCTGCTTTCAATGGAAGCTCTGGAACCTGATATTTTTTTAACAGGGCTAACAATAAATCATTGGCGTCCTTTTCATATGAGTTTGCTAATTGAATAAATTCTCTGAGGCTAATTATGTAAGGTAGTTGGCAATTCAAATGAATGTGTAACCCGTCAATTTTCAAGTTTAAAGATGTATCAGCCAATAAGTTAGACAAAAAATGACCGCAGTCTACTACATCCTGACCATTATTCTGTGCTAGTTGCCCAAAAGTTAAATCTACACAGAACCAAGGAATACTATTTGCTATAGACATCTTTAGACTAGACATCACTGATGAATCTACTAAGTCGGCAATCTTTGATAATTCGGTGGGGTAATCAACTAAACTAAGTGCTGGTGAATTAGAGTGACTTGCTAGCCTACTCAAATTTTCTTGCAGACCTGAGGTTTTAAATTTCATATCCTCATATGTGTTTCGAAAGAGGTCTCCCTCAGAATTTATGCCGACTGTAAGGTAATCTTCTCGATTCACCTCGTCTATCCATGACTGAATAAGAGCTTTGGTTTCCAGCGTCATCACAAGTTCAATATCAGACTTTATAAGTGCATCTACAGCTCCAATAAGGCTCAAATAGCAAGCGCCGTAGCTATCAATAACAATTTTTGAAGGCTGACTTTGCCCAAATCCGGGCAGCGGCGGTATCTTAGCTAATGGATCAGTATAGAGAGTAAGAGCTGCTTTAACAGGATCATGTTTGTCGTATCTTGCGCCTTTCATATACAGTGGAATATCTAGACTTTTTAGACGATCTGTCCCGCTGTTTGCAAGCGTGATTTTTTTCTTAACAGCTTCAAACATTTCATCAGGATCACTTGGAACTTGGAATGCATGGAAGCTGTCCGAGCCGTCATTGATTGCTGTTCTAATCTCTGTTGCTATTTGAATTGCTGCTTGAAATGGGGGAAGTTTTTGAAGAAGCCTGATTTCATTAACTCCTTCAATTACTACTTCTCCTACATCCATGTCCGACAACAGCTTCCCGCGGCGAGAGTCCCGATCGATGATGTGACTGTTAGCTGGTTTTGTACCGTCGCATATCAACTTCAAATGAGGTTGGCCTTCAAGTTCGAATGAAACGCCTACACAATTGTCAATTTCATCTTTTACGACTAGCTCTTTTTCACTTTTTCTAATTGCTAACCCAAAATGTAAGTTAGTTAGTTGAACGGCATTGCTCTCAGGCGACTCCGTAAACCATCTCAGTGCAATTCTTTCCGTTAACTCAAAATTGCTGTACATTGCTGCCATTTGCAATAACCAGTATCCGTAGTCTGATGGTTCCGAGAACACTTCAATTGGAATTTCTTTTATTGCGTCACTTATTATGGTTTTGTCACTATTATTCGCGAAAAAATAGGAAAGCAATAAATACCACGAGTAAGGTGAGTATGGTTTTAATTTGATGGCTTCTCTTACAGCTTCTGCTGCATCTAAATATTTGTGCTGGTTAGCTAGCTGCTGGGCTTTAATCTGCCATGTACTTACATCCCAATCGTCAGTATCGATTTCCGAAAGTACTGCCGCCAAAGTCATAAACTGGTCTGAATATAGTAAGGCTTTGAGATAGCTTTCCGTAATTGGTGATAACCATATATCCGCGTTTGGTACGAATTGTTTCGCTAGTTGTGCAGCACTATCAGAAAGACCGAGTGAAATTAGCTGATCAGTAATCCCGACTATGTTAACTGGGTTGAGGCATCCGACTTCGCTTTCGTGTTTAGAAAGAAAGTCATTAATGTCATTACGAATCTTGGATTTATCCACATCATCGGCTGCCAGTGCAGTAAGCACTTTCATTTCAATATGCAGAATGTCTCTTTCCAATTCAGCGTCAGACGATATTTGCCCACCAGATTCCAACCATTTACTTATCGAGCTACTATCACCCAACTTGATCAAAATTTGAGAATCTTCGGAAGATAAAGTGCTACGTTGGGTAAGCGTGCTAATCAATTCATTTTTATAGGCAGGATCTTTCAATGCCCTAGAAAATGTATTAGTTGGATGTTCATCTTCAGGGGTAAGTTCTTGGTATACATAATTAAGAACTTTACTGGTATCTGGAGCCACTTGACTTACTGCCGAATTAAATTTCCATAGCGTATCTGTCAGAGGTTTATAGTCACCTAGAATATAATCTGCCATTGCTGAGGCATAACCTACAACTCTCTCATCTTGACCGTCTGTTTTTTCAAGTAGGTCCTGTAATAGTTGGCATAAGACAATTAATTTCTTTTTGGATTTTGAATTTATTGACCAGTAGTGCTTGCCTATCAAGTCTTCGTTTAGTTGAGAAATTTTGGCAATAACGGTAAGAATATTGCTATTAATATCAGGAGATACACGAATTAGGCGGCTACCAATATCGTTAGCTAGACTATGGCTTTTTAGTCTTATCGCGCCTCTCATAAGTCCGCAAAGCTCTTGCTCGGTTAGGTTCAGTTGATTTGAATAGAAGTAGTCGGAAATTTGATTTTCTAGCGCTACCAGTTCAAAAAACGTTTCTTTACTATTGAGATCGCTTTCACCTGAGGAATTGAAGCGGATTTCAGCATCAGCATGTTTTTCATCTTTAATATCTAATCTTATAAGGCAAGACGTAGCTAGATCTTTAACTAGCATCTCTTTGCTTTTTGCGAGTTCCAATAGGGAGGTCGGCGTGATTTCTATTTTATTAACGTTTTGCTGAAGAGTTATATGGATTCTGCATACTTTTAAAAGTTGAAGGGCACAACTTTCTAGCGAGCCAGTAGCCTCTAAAATTTCTAGTTTTTTAAAACTGTCTTCAAATTTTCTTTTTCGACTTAGGTCAAGTACTTCCGATATTGGCTCATAAAATTGTCTCGCGTTGACCGCGCTTTTGACGATCTTATCGCCTGCAACATTATCACCATTGCCACTATGGAATTGAGTTATATCTGATGAAGGTTTAGACATTAACGTTGTATTATTTTATTGCCACCTACATTATCCCCTGTTCCTTGGTGGGTTTGAGATATGTTTACGGTATTGGCTGGCTTAACCTCTCGTAACAAACTTACCAAAATAGGGCTATTGAGGAGTCGTTTTTCAATCGCTGATTCGCTTAGATCCTCATTTATTTGCAACTGAGATAGGTGTTGCTCAAGTTGTATCGATTTTTCTTCATCTAAAAGCCAATTTCTTAGCTTGGCTTTTAAATTATCAGCAGTAACTGCAATCTTGTGCTTTGTCATATCGTAGATTACGCCTGACAAAAGAGTTGTTGTAAGGAAATCCATCAATTTGCGCCTCATCTAATGATAACACTTTACATGGGGTAGAAAATTTCGAAGTCAACCCAAGACCTTTGGGTCATTTATGTGGACTGGAGTCGCAGCGAATACTGATCCAAAAAGTTATCGATATTGATCGGTGGAAGTTGTTCTTTTTTTAATAGGTAAAAACGAGGTGCTGCACTCATCTTCATGATTCTCAGCAAAACGAATGATTTTCGATTCAGTACGCTTTATGTCTTCAGCATAACGGCAGAAAAATTGAATTATACCATCATCGTTTCGATTTATGGCTCGGACATCGTTTTCACCCGCATCGATATTCCACGAATCATTATCCAACAAATACGCGTCTCGCGCTCTAAAATGCTCAATGGCAATCATTTTAATGAGTTTTGTAGATAAACTCGGAGTATTAGCAATGATGGCTGTAGGACAATAAGGCATAACGTGTAACCAGAAATCGCAATATCAATTTACTATGGTTCGTAAGTATAGCGCTAACAAGATAACTACACACGTTACTGCAACATTGAGTCTTTCAGTTCATGTGTAGCATTCAAAACTGATTGTATTTCGTTATCAACTCAACAAGTTACTTGAAGTCAAAAAGCAAGCAGCATAACCATCTGGTACACAAACATACACAACTGAAGAGAATATTAGATTTTATTCAAGTCGCACTGTTGATTATTTTTCTAGTGTTTTCATAATTCCACACTGCTCAACCGTCTTACCCTTTGAACATGTCTCTTTCATCAACTGTAACTCAACCTTTAACGCTTTTAACTCGTTCATCCGTTTATTGACCAGCTCCAATTGTTCTGAAATTAAGTCATTTATAGAAGAGCAGCTTTCTTCCGGCCTATTTTTCAGCTCTAGCAGAGTTTTAATATCACTTAGTGTAATGTCCAGACTCCGACAGTGTTTAACAAACTCTAGTTCTTTTAGTGCTGCGCCATCATACAACCGAAAGTTACCTTCACTGCGAATAGGCGATTTAAGCAACCCTTCTTTTTCATAGTATCGAATCGTTTGTATAGAGCAGCCAGATACTTCGGATAATTGACCAATTTTCATAAATATTAAACTCCGCTTGACTCTATAGTAACTATAGGGTTTATGCTTGGGTCATACAAGCTAATACGGGTAAATAATATGAGTGGCTGTGGATGCGAAGTCGAAGTTAAAGATGCGAAACAGAAGCATGTTCTTTATTGGTTACTTGGCATCAATGCTGTGATGTTCCTTGTTGAGATCTCCGTAGGTCTCTTGGCAAATTCTACTGCGTTGATCGCAGACTCACTCGACATGCTCGCGGATGCAATTGTTTATGGTATTGCCTTGTATGCTGTGAGCAGATCTCTGAAGCACAAAGCAAATGCAGCCCTTCTTAGCGGTTACTTTCAACTAACGCTCGGGATAATGATCATTGTCGATATCGTTCGAAGAATACTTGGTGGAGGCGAACCACATTCTTGGTTCATGATTGGCTTTGGCTTCATAGCGTTAATAGCTAACGTTATCTGCTTAATGCTTATTAGGAAGCATAACAACGGCGAAGTACATATGCGTGCTAGCTGGATATTTTCAGCTAATGATGTGATCGCGAATATGGGGGTTATCACTGCTGGCATTTTGGTGATGATACTTGATTCTCGGTGGCCTGACATTGCCGTCGGTAGTGTGATTGCAATTTTAATCCTACGAGGCGCGTATTTGATCATTACTGATGCGAAAAGTGAGCTTTGTAATGCGGAGGCGAATACCAAAAGTAATAGTTGTAGTGGAAATAAATCAAAAATATGTTCTTAGAGGAGTGTCGCAATGAGTGTTGATTATTTAGCAAAAACAAACATCTTGGATATTGATGATCACAACATCCAATTGCTCTTAGCTGAACGCAATTGGAAAGCACTTGATGATTACAAAAAGATAGATGCCGCTTACACCTTTGTTAAAGATGAGATTCAATTCGGCTACAACAGTAGTGACGATATAAAAGCCAGCAAAGTTTTGACGGATGGTTATGGTCAATGCAATACGAAAGGTAACTTGCTCATGGCGCTTTTAAGGGCGCTTGGCATACCTTGCAGATTCCACGGTTTTACCATCGACCAACAGTTGCAGAAAGGAGCAATTCCAGCCTATGTTTTTTGGCTAGCTCCAAAATATATTATCCATAGCTGGGTGGAGGTGTATTTTGAGGGTGAGTGGGTGAACTTAGAAGGCTTCATTCTCGATAACACTTACTTAAAAGCTATCCAGAGCCGATTTCCTTCATCGAAGCAGTCTTTTTGCGGTTACGGCATTGCAACTAAATGTCTTGAGAAGCCTGAAACAGAATGGACTGGTAAGGATACTTACATTCAAAAAGAAGGGATTCATGATGATTTTGGGTTGTATGATTCACCCGATGAGTTTTACAACCAAAGAGGAACGAATTTGTCAGGTATCAAACGATGGCTTTATCAATACGTAATTCGCCATTTGATCAATGCGAATGTCAAAAGACTGAGACATGGAAGTACATCAGTCAGAAACAATAATAAACGACCGGAATCAAGGCCAATGCAATGGTAGTTTGCGGCATGTTATCGAATCCTATTTAGCTTTATGACTCAAGTTTTGTTATTTTAATAGTCTTTAGAAGAGAAACTATAAATGTATCCCAACGTTGCTTTGAAAATGCTGTTAATCCTATCGATTGTCTTGCAATCGTTTATGGCTGTTTCTGCAACGATGGAAGTGCATCTGCCTGATGCTGAGCATATCCAAACTACTCACGACCATAAAAGTGACCATGATAATATAAGTGAACTAGGCGTCTCCGAGGAACACGATTTCAAAGATTGCCACCATTGTGATCACTGCAATGGAAGTCATGCTTCTTGGTTTTTCGGACAGAGCTGTATGCAAAGCTCACCGTTTTTTATCGTGAATTTTTTCGTACACACTTGTTTGTCACCACTCAAATTTTCTAATCTACCCTACCGCCCCCCCATCGCTTAACTTTTTCCAAATGCGCTAAAGCGCACAAAAACAATTTGGTTTTATAAAGTTGAGAGTATTTATGAATAAGATTTTTGTGATCACAGGTTGTGTTCTTTTGATTGCCATCGGCACATACACTATGAACACGTTATTGGATGAAGGAAGCCACGATGAAGCCGAGCATAAAGCTCATGCTCACAATCATGGTGTTGAAAAAACAGAGAATGGTGAACATTCCGAAAAAGAAGAGGAGGATCATAGTGACGGTTCGCACGATGAGCACAGTGACGTGATCCGTTTAAGTACAGAGCAAATTAAGCTGGCAAATATTCAGGTAGAAACTCTTTTACCTCAAAAATATTTCGAAACCGCTTATGCACCGGGAGAAGCGAAAGCCAATGGATACAATAGTTATATAGTCTCGCCAAGAACCGATTCAGTGATTGTTAAACGTCATGCTGTTCTGGGGGACCATGTAAAAGCTGGTCAAAAACTAGTGACACTATTTAGCGAGGCAATGGCCGAGGCGCAAGCAGATTTCATAACCGCATCCTCTGAGTGGGACCGCGTCAAAGCATTGGGAAGAGATACAGCAAGCGAACGAACTCTGGTCGAAGCTGAAAACATATATAGAGCCGCCTATGGAAAGCTTGCAGCGTTTGGCTTAACGGCGCAGGCAATAACTAAAATTCCTACAAAAGAAATCTCAACATTTGGGCAGTATGCACTTGTGGCAGAGCGAGGAGGAATCGTTTTGCAAGATGACTTTACGCAGGGCCAACGAATAGAGGCAGGTGAAACGATTATGTTGCTGTCAGATGAAAATGAGCTTTGGGTAGAAGCGAATATTCCATCTAATAAAGTGCTAGATATCAATATAGGTAGCCCAGCATCAATTGACTTTAACGGCACACAATTCCAAGCCAAGGTTATCCAAGAAGCCCATACCATTGACTCCATTACGCGCACGCGAATAGTACGTCTGGCGGTTAACAACGATGAGCATAAATTGCATTCGGGCATGTTTGTAGATGTTTATTTTTTATTTGAAACGAAAACAGAGGTCATAGCCGTCCCTGAAGAAGCGTTGATAAGAGATAGTGATGGCGAGTGGCAGGTGTTTGTCGAAGAACAACCTAACGAATTCAAAGCTGTAGACGTTACGCGGGGAAGATTACTGGGCAACTACCGAGAGGTTGAAGGCATTCCTTCCGGTACAAAAGTAGTAGTTCGCGGCGCTTTTTTTGTCGCATCTGAGATAGCCAAAGGCGGATTTGATCCGCACAATCATTAGGGTGACCAGTCATGTTTAATCGAATTATTGAATGGTCTGTAGATAATAGGCTGGTTGTGCTAATTGGGTTGTTCACGATTATTGTTAGTGCCACCATCGCAATCCCTAAACTGAATTTAGATGCATTCCCCGATGTCACTAATGTCCAAGTAGCTATCAATACGGAAGCTCCGGGGCTTGCTTCTGAAGAAGTTGAACAACTCATTACTTACCCCATTGAAGCCGTCATGTATGCTTTGCCGGATGTAGAGCAAGTGAGATCTATTTCGAAAACAGGTTTGTCTGGCGTTACTGTCGTATTCAAAGAAGGAACGGATATTTACTTTGCTAGGCAGCTAGTTTTTGAACGATTGCAGGCTGCAAATGAGTTAATTCCCAGTGGAGTGGGAACACCTGAAATGGGGCCAAATACTTCAGGCTTAGGCCAAGTATTTCAATACCTATTAATTTCAGATGATCCTGAACAATACGACTCAATGGTACTTAGGAGTCTAAATGATTGGGTTGTTAAGCTTTTACTTATGCCTGTGGATGGCGTCACAGAGGTACTGTCTTTTGGTGGGCACGTTCGTCAATATCAGGTCAATGTAGACCCAACAAAGTTGTTAGCATATGACTTAACGCAACAAGACATAGTTTCGGCTCTTGAAAACAACAATGCCAATGTAGGTGGTTGGTACATGAACCGAGGCCAAGAGCAGCTTGTTATTCGAGGTACAGGTTGGTTTGAAAGTGGTGAGCAAGGAATAATAAACATTCAACAAGTGCCAGTACGAACACTTGATGGCGTTGTAGTTACTGTTTCAGACGTGGCTAAAGTTGAATTTGGCGCTGAGATTAGACAAGGCGCGGTAACCATGACGCGCAAAGTTGACAATGGCACAGTTGAAAACCTTGGTGAAGTTGTCACTGGTATCGTTTTAAAACGCATGGGGTCAAATACCAAAGTAACAATTGACGGGATAAACAGCAGAACAGAGCTTATCAATCAAGCTCTACCAACAGGTGTGCGTTTTGAGCCATTCTATGACCAAACAGATTTAATTGAAAAAGCTGTCACAACAGTCGCAGAAGCACTTGCACTCGCCTTTATCTTTATAATCATTGTGCTTGCTCTGTTTTTGATGAATTTACGAGCAACAATCCTAGTACTTGTTTCAATTCCAATTTCCATTGGTGTTGCATTGGCAGTAATGGCTTGGTTGGGAATTTCAGCTAACTTGATGTCCCTTGGTGGCATTGCCGTTGCCATCGGTATGTTAGTTGATGGTTCAGTCGTTATGGTTGAAAACTTATTCAAACACATCAGTGGAAAAAAGGAAGCCCAACAAGGTGTCGTTGTGAAGCAGCAAATCAAGCAAGCAGGCAAAGAAGTTGCTCGCCCAATCTTTTTTGCAGCATCAATTATTCTTGTTGTGTTTGTCCCTCTGTTTAGTTTTGAAGGAGTTGAGGCTAAGCTCTTTCAGCCAATGGCTGTGAGCATCATGCTCGCTGTCATATCTGCGATTCTTGTCGCTTTGATCATTGTTCCTGCCTTAGCGACCTTTATGTTCAGAAAAGGTGTCAATGAGAGAAAGAGCTTGCTCTTAAAGCCTATAGATATTTTCTATCGAAAACTGCTTAAGTTGGCTCTTAAGCAGACAAAGCTAATCGTTATTGTATCTATGGTGCTCATTGTTTCAGCGACTTCGCTGATCCCCAAGATTGGGACTGAGTTTGTCCCTGAACTAGAAGAAGGCACCATCAATCTTAGAGTTACGCTAGCACCATCTTCTAGTCTAGAAACAGCACTATCAGTTGCGCCTGTACTAGAAGAAAAGCTGATGGCTTTCCCCGAAGTTACTTACGCCCTAAGTCGAATTGGTAGAGCTGAAATAGGCGGCGACCCTGAGCCAGTAAACAATATAGAAATATATATTGGACTTAGGCCCGTGGCTGAATGGACTAGTGCCTCGAATCGTTTTGAGTTGCAGGATAAAATGGCACGTTCATTGGAGGAGTTTCCGGGGTTATTGCTTAACTTCTCTCAGCCTATTGCAACTCGCGTTGACGAACTTTTATCAGGAGTGAAATCACAGTTAGCGATAAAGCTTTTTGGTCCCGATTTACAGGTTCTAGCTGAAAAAGGCCGTGAAATAGAATCTACGGTAAAAACTGTTCAAGGTGCAAAAGATGTCGCACTTGAGCAGATTACTGGAGAGGCACAACTTGTTATCACCCCCAACAGACGTGAACTGTCTCGATATGGTTTATCTGTTGCTGATGTAATGGAAATAGTGCAGGACGGTATAGGTGGTGTTGCAGCGGGTCAAATAATTAATGGCAATGAGCGCTACGATATTTATGTGCGATTAGACGAAGATTTTAGAGCCAATAGTGAGGCAATATCTGATATTAGACTTCAATCTCCGACAGGTGCTTGGCTACGAGTACGGGATGTTGCAACTGTATCATTTGAGTCAGGCCCGCCTCAAGTAAGGCGTGATGATGTCCAACGAAGAGTCGTTATTCAAGCTAACGTGCAAGGTCGGGATATGGGCAGCGTTGTTGAAGAAATTCGACGCAAGATTTCGTCAGAAGTGAATCTTCCAGCAGGATACTCGATTTCTATCGGTGGGCAGTTCGAGAGTCAACAACGTGCACAGCAGCGTCTCTCTGTAGTCGTACCCTTGTCTCTAGCGCTGATTGCGCTGCTTCTCTTCTTTGCATTTGGTTCAGTCGGACAGGCCATGCTTATTTTACTTAACGTCCCACTAGCAGTCATTGGCGGCTTATTTTCACTCTACTTTACAGGGCAATACCTATCTGTACCTAGTTCAGTTGGTTTTATCACACTGTTTGGCGTTGCCGTATTAAATGGCGTTGTCATGGTCGAGAGTATTAATCAACGAATCAAGGATGGGCTTGCAACATCGGAAGCAATATTTGGTGGCGCAACCTCAAGACTAAGGCCAGTGCTCATGACAGCTATTACATCAGCATTGGGATTAATCCCAATGTTATTATCAACTGGTGTTGGAGCAGAAATTCAGCGGCCATTGGCTAGTGTAATAGTTGGAGGATTGATAACGTCAACGTTATTGACACTATTTGTTGTACCAAGTCTATATCGATTCTTTTCAGTAAAGAAGCTCAGACAAATTAAAGCGCAATAAATCTATGTCGCCTCACAAACACGTGTATATGTGGGGCGACATGCTAAAAAAAATATTTCGGGTCTTTAATAGTCAATTCCAGTTAAAAAATTGCGCTATATTCAAATCTAAGAGGTAGAAATCCATTTAGTATTCGACGGTTCACTTTATATCTGAAGGGGTCTTATCCCATTTTCCGACGAGATAGTTTGTCTGCAATCTCTTTTTCAGCTCGCTTAATTCGTTTCCGCACAGCGTCTTCCGACAAGTCATATTTAGTAGCAATGTCTTTATGTGTATGTCCGCCTTTATGCAACAACATGATAGCGATTATGTCAGGTTTAATCCCCAACTCACCTAGAAATGCTTTCACGTCGATTGTTTCCAGTTCGTTGTCAGCTTCGACATCTCCTTGTTGGCTGGAGACTATCTGCTGAAACCAATCTTCTTCGGACGTATCTATCCCTCGATACACGCGAGACCTAGATGCTGGCTTATTGGTTTCCTTGTCTTTTCCCCATCGTTTTACACGTGTCAGAGCATAGTTTTTGACGCTAGTAAAAAGATAACGTGTGATTTCGCACTCTTGTGTTCCTAAAGATTGCAGTGCTGAAACAGGCAAGCCTATATCAGGGTCGTCACTGACAATATTGTCATAGGCTTTTACGACACTTTCGCTAATAGCATCTTGAGTAATTTGAGGTAACTCTGAGTCTTGCCCATAGATAAAAGGACTTAATATTTTCCCAATAGCATGTTGGCATTTAGCGATAAAGACCTTGTCAGTAGAGATGGCTGCTAGCGCTTCCATCAATTGAGTATGCTCTGAATTTATTGCACTGTTGTTCATGTTATATCGACTCCTACCACCATGATTAAACTGCATATACCGCTTATATTGAGGCGACAGAAATTACACCAATTGATATACACATACCAGAGAGTAATCTCGATTTTCTGGCAATGCATTAAAGCTGCGCTCCAATCACACAATCCTGTCTCATTTTTTCACACCTAAATTGAATCGTTTTGTCCGGTTTTCTGCCCTTGGTGGATTGTATTAAGCATGAGGCAAGAAATGGAAAAATTTAATTTTAAATATTTTGTCCGGTTATGAGTCGCCCATTGATTGTATTAGATAGGGGCGAGCAAAAGGCTGAAACCGCTTCAAGATATGGAATTTTTTGCTAGGAACAAAAAAATCTAAAAATTGAGAAAACTATGATTTTTACAAAAGAGAAAAGCATTGTGCACACAGTTACATGAAATTTCACTTTAGGTTCAACTATATAGGTATGAGGGAATTAATACTTTAACTAAATAATTATATATATCAGTTATTTAAAGCATATTTAGATGGCAATTTTCCATTTGACAAGTTTGGATTTTGAGCAACATTTAATCGTCCAAACGGTTAAAAAAGTGAAACATTAGTCACAGAAAAACAACAACACAAGGGGAAGTCAGTATGAAAGCGCGATATATCAAAGGTGCAACACTATTCAATCCAAGGATACGCTTTACATCAATCAAAAATCGCGCAACGTTCCAATGCGACAGCCGCTGGGAAAGTGACTTCCTCATTGATTTGGAGTTTGATAATTCAGTCAAGCAATACGCCACCCAACCGACCAGTTTTATCTATGATTATAACGGCAAAAAGCGTCGATATACCCCTGATATCGCCTTGAAGCGTCAAAACGGCAAGATTGAGCATGTGGAGGTGAAAGATGCGACATACGCCCACTCCCCAGAGCTACACGACAAGATTGCACATTTGTCGAACTTATTACAGACGCATCGAAACTCAAGCCTGACACTGGTTACGTCCGAAGATATCCACCGTGATCCCGGCCATGTGACCCGTAAAATTCTATACAAATATATGGATATCACCGTCAGTGAGCCACTCAAGAAAATGGCAATTGGCGCTCTGTGTAAATCAGATATGTCTATTTACGCGCTAGAAACACGTTTTACCCAAAAAGGCGCGGATCGGGTCACTGCATGGGCGTTTTTAGCCCAGCACTACAACGTTATCAACTTTAACGGCAACCCATCCATCTCATCGAACACCACCATCAATTGGAGCAAGTAATTATGACTATGTTAGCCATTCCAAAAAAATCAGCATTTGAATTTCGTGGTCTTACAGGCGTCATTGACGATGTGAAAGAGCGTTATGTGATCATGGATTTTGATGAGGGCGGTTTGGAGATGTTTAAGCCTCATCAACTGCAAGATGCCTATGTGGAAGGTGAATTTAAAATTTTGCAAGCCAAGTCGGTGAATGTTGTCAAAAACATCACGGATAGGGCGACAAACAACAAGTACAACTTTATCCAAACTACACTCACTTTTATGCATGAGTCTGGTATTCCGATGTCGGCGCGTATTGCTGCTCAGGCTATTGAGCATGCGGTATCAAAACATGGTTTGCTTGAAGGTACCAAGCCTAGTGTTTCTGCTGCAAAGCGCTGGTACAAAAAGTGGGCGGATAACGGCAACAGTGTCAGCTATGTCTTAAAAAAGAGTAAAGAACGCCGTCGTAGTCAGTTTACACGGGAGTGCGAAGCATTGGCCGATGAAGTCATTGCTGAGCATTATCTGCAACTACATGGTTGTTCGGTAGCCCATACCTACCAGCATTTCTTAGACGCGTTTAAAGAGCGTCTTCCGGAATGGAACCGTGCCAATAGACAAGATAACGCGCAAACGGGCGATGTCATTTCAACGATAAAGCCGATGAGTCGATCAACCTTTTATGCTTATGTTGATAAGTATGACGCATACGAAGTTGATAAAGCGCGTCTTGGTGTCAAAGCAGCCAGAAAGAAGCATCGCTCTGTCAATAGCAAGATAGTAACCAATCGTCCATTGGAGCGCGTGGAAGTCGATGCCATGTATCCAAATATCTGCCTAGAAGTCAAACATGACGACGGCACCATCACCTATGTGCGCCCCATCATATATGTGGCGATTGATGTCCATACTCGATTGGTAGTTGGGTATGTTGTCGATTACTCCGACGGTAAGCCGGGCGAAACCGCTAACGCTGTTGCACAGCTCATCAAGCAAATTTGCAACCCGTTCAAATCAGGTAAACACACTGGAATTCCTTTTCCGTTAGGCGGAAAACCAGAAAATATTGTAACTGATTCTGGTGCGGCATTTAACGCGATGACTGTGCAAATGATGATGAACACACATGGTATTTTGCATTGCATTACACCAAAAGCCTCTCCATGGAAAAAACCTTTTGTGGAGCGTTTTTTCAGCACGCTAAAGATGCAGTGTATGCACACACTGCCGGGGTATGTTGCTCCCCGTATTAGAGGTGTGGAGCTTGATAACTCGCTGGAAGAGCTGGCTCAGCTCAGTAAAGATGAATTTGAAACCAAGCTAGAAACCTACATCTTGAGCATCTATCACCATAACCCACATAAAGGTTTAGATGACTGGTCGCCGAGTGATGCGTGGGAAGCGGTAAAGGACAGTTGTCCACCCTCAGTCCTGTGTGACTTTAGCAACCTCAATAAATTTCATGGGTTGCGTGCTGAGCGCACTATCTCGCCAGTAACAGGCTTCTCACTAAAAGGCGTGAAATACAACTGCCCAGAGCTGCAAAAGCTAGGTCATTCGCTGGCTCGCAGAAATAAGAACAGGCCCGGCGCACGTAAAATCGAGGTGATGTATAACACGTTAGATATGTCGGAAGTATCCGTTATCAATCCATTAAATAAAGATGAAATTATCTGCGTGCCATCTATCTCACAGGGGGTGTTTCAAGGGACAACACTTGATGAGTTTAAAGCCGCCAAACAAGCAGCTAAAGGTGAAAACAAAGATACCCAAGTTATGGCTACAACCCAAAGCCAGACACCTCCCAAAAACAAAGGTAATCCATCCAACAAACAGGCAACACCTATCGATGCGGCTCTGAATGGAGCTGAGGATATCTTCAACGACCCCATCGGTAAGCATACAGATAACCACAATCATAAAACAGTGACAAAAGGTACTCCACCCATGGCGGCTCCACCAGCCACAAATACCAATTTACAAGCGTCGGCTCGCAGATAAGGAATGGTCATGAATCAACCAAATACGTCAATCAACACAGCTCGTAAGACGGGTAATCAACCACAAAAGGTCATCACTATGCCATTAGCCAATTCAAATTCTCACATCCACACACAACAGAAGGAGTCTACTATGTCAGTAGCCAACACAAACACACAATCTACAGGTGCGACGCAACTCGCCTCACTCGCCATTTGGAATGACCAACTCCTTGGTGCCGAGCGCATGGTTAAACGCGGTCTTCGTTATCGCGGGATAAAATCCACAGGCATGGTCATTAAGGGGAATGCTGGGACCGGGAAAACCCACTTTGCCAAGAAGCTTAAGGAAGAGCTGACGGCGCACTCGGTGACGATTGACGATCATGACACCATGCCTGTTTTGATGATTTCGGCACCACAGCAATCCCAAGTATCGAACATGGTGCAAAAGCTATTGCACGAGCTAGGCGATATCAAACCCAGTCAGGGAAAGCATAATGACAAAATCAACCGTCTGTTACGAATGCTCAAAGAGCTAAAAGTGGAGCTGATTATCGTGGATGAAATTCACGATTACTTGCCCAAAAAAGGACTTTCTAAAGACTCGCCTGCTTTGTCATTCTTGAAATGGTTAATGGATGAAGCGCTTATTCCTATATTGTTCATGGGCACAGAGCAAGCGAACTTACTGACTTCAATGAGTGAGGAGCTGGGCAGCAGATTGCGCTATTTATACACCTTCTCCAAGTTGCCTTATGGCACGGATGATCTGAGCAAAAAAGACTTCGCGGAGATGGCCAGTGCGTTTGCAGAAAACCTCCCAAGGCCACTCAAAAGCCTCAACTTTGTGACGTTTACACAAGACGGCGCGACATTTAACAACACCAAATTGTTAGACCGTCTTTACATTGCCACCAACGGATTACCAAGGGGACTAAGGGATATCTTTTTAGAGATAAACCTTGAGATGGAGGACGAGCCAACATTTTCGCCAAGTTTGGACGCACTTGCGACTATTTTTGATGGGCTAGAGTCGATGAACAATTATATCGACTTCAATCCTTTCACCGTTAAAAGCCAAACTATCAATGACTATATTGATGGTATTTCATCGACAAAAGGAGTTGCCAATGAAGCCGCTTAATAAACGCATGCCTTTTCGACCCATACCCTTTCACGGTGAGCTATTTAAAGGTTACATCATTCGTTTAGCATCTCGTAACGGGCGGGATGAGCTAAAGGATTTTGTGAATGCCTTTGAGATAGCGGCAGTAGCCAAAAAAATCTATGTCGTCGGCACGCTTGAGCACCAACGTTTCATGGAGGTACTTTCTACCTCTATGGGAATGGACTGTGCAGCACTCGCCAAATACTTTGAACAAGAAAAGGAGATACAAATGCTTGATTGGCTTTCATCCCGACATGTATTAGTCAACCATCCAAGCGTGTGCCCCAAATGCGTCGCAAAACATGGGTATCTCAAAGCGGATTGGCACCTTTACTATGCCACTCACTGCCATGAGCACGAATGCAAGCTTTGGAATAGCTGTCCACAGTGCGGAAAGTCGTTCACATGGAGCGGTAAGTTGCTTCACGGTTGCCCATCATGTGGATTGAAGTGGAAGCATGTTTCGCCCATCAAAGCAGAGCTACCTTCGTCACAAGTCGCATTAGCCAGTGTGCAAGGTCAAGCCAAGTTAGAATTGACTAAGCACATTATTCTCAAACTCAATGTTGGATTGCGGCCTTTTGACGCGTCTTTTCAAAAGCTAAGAGACATAGACAAGCATGTGTCTGATTTGGAAGGGCATGTTGAACATGCCTTCCAACTGGTGTATTCAAAAGATGCAATGACCAAGTTGAAAACAAAAAGGATACAGCACTGGCAGTCGAAAGTTGCAGGCCAGCCACAAGTCGCGTTGTTCAATCAACTGGATGCTGCCAATGATGAAGTATTCAATCAAATGGATACCCAATCAGGGCATACAGTTGGCGCGAGCGTTGAGCCACAAGAGGCAAGCCATCACGTGCTCACTTCTCATCGGCGGTTAAATACCAGTCCTGACAAAGCAAGCCTTGAGTTAGCATGGTCACAATTGGAAGACACGCTTAAAATAAGTGAAGCGCGTATTAAATCTCTAATCAGAGAAGGCCAGATACCGGGGCGAATGCATGTGAATTCTCCCGATAAGGTGTCGCCGAGCAGGGTGGATGATGTCGTTAAGTTTTTTCGAGACATCAAACAGCAGGCTTTGCCGTTGACTGCATCGAATGATGAAGAGCAACAAAACAACTTGATTGCTTGGGGAGATGACAAAGCGTTGTCAAAATACAAACTCAAAACATATGAGTTGATAAAACATGTTTCGTCAGGTGAGTTGCCAATTTACGCCCCTGACCATCATGATCATGTATTTGAGGATTTTCGTTTCTGCACATCATCACTCGAACAAAGGTTTGGAAGTCAATCTGCTAACTCCGAGTATCGAAAACCTAACGAAAAACAATCTGCGTAAATTCCTCTCAATGTTAAAAAGCTGCTACCAAGCAGCTTTTTTTTCGCCTATAGTTTAGTACGCTATATTCAACTGCAAACCATTGATTTTGTTAGGTATAAAAGCTCATTGTTCGCAGGATTTTTTGACAGAAGTTCACTTAAACTCGGAAAAATCAGCATCTCTTATTTGGACGGATTCTGTAACTTTTTGTTTTTACTGGATTAAATTTAAATCAAAAGTTCAGTCTGCTAAAATTTCACATGCCGAGCGCACTGAATAGCCAAATAAAAACGCCGCTGACCAGAAAACCAGGAATGATTTCGTAAACCTGTGTGCTAAGTGGTTGCCCATCCGATAAAACCGGAACATGGCTCCAAATCATTACGGTCGTAGCACCGGACAGAATACCGGCAACAGCCGCCGTGTCGGTTAGCTTGCGATAATATAAGCACGCGAGTATGAGTGGTCCAAATGCTGCGCCAAATCCAGCCCATGCGTTGCTGACTAGCGACAACACACTGGCGTTGTTATCCAATGCTATGACGGTGGCTCCAAGGCCTACGATGACGACACAAAGCCTGCTAATCATCACTGTATTGTCAGATTGCTTGGGATAAAACAAAGCGTAGACGTCTTCGGTGAGCGAGCTTGCGGATACCAATAATTGAGATGAAATCGTGCTCATGATCGCAGCCAAAATGGCAGCCATCAGAAAACCACTGACAAAAGGATGAAACAGAATGTCGGAGAAGACGATAAAGATGGTTTCAGGGTCATCGATTTGCAAACCAAAACGGTTAGCATAAGCCACGCCGATCAACCCTGTCGACAGGGCACCAATTATCGTAACCGACATCCAACTCATGCCAATACGTCTGGCAATTTTGATATCTTTAACATGGCGGATTGCCATAAAACGAACAATGATATGAGGCTGCCCAAAATAGCCCAAGCCCCATGCAAGACTGGAGATGACACCCATGATCGTTAGGCTTTGTGATGTATTATCTAATGAAGGAACCGACTGATAAGCGGCACTGAACAGTCTCTCGCTTGATTCAAACTCACCAAACGCCACGACAGGCACCAAAATTAGCGCAATAAACATGATACAACCCTGAACAAAATCGGTCAGGCTGACTGCTAAAAAACCGCCCAGCAATGTATAGGCGAGTACTACTGCGAAGGTCAACATTACGCCAAGCGTGTAGTCGCTGCCAAAGGCTGACTGAAATAGCTTGCCACCTGCGACTAGCCCTGAAGCCGTGTAAAGCGTGAAAAAAACCACAATGACAAGCGCCGATAAGATCCGTACAAAAGCGCCGTGATTGGCCAAACGGTTCGCAAAAAATGCAGGGATAGTCAACGCATTGTTGGCGTATTCTGTGAACACTCGTAATCTGGGCGCGACAATCAAGTAGTTAAGTAGTGCGCCTAAAAGCAAACCCAAGGCAATAAAACTGGCCTCAAACCCCATCAGAAACATTGCGCCAGGTAGACCCATCAACATCCACCCACTCATGTCTGATGCACCAGCAGACAATGCCGTCACCTGTGGGCTAACAGAACGGCCACCAAGAATATAGTCCGACATATTGTCAGTAGACCTGAAATAGGCAAAGACGCCAATACCAAGCATGATGGTGAAATATAGACCAAGAGAGAGATAGCTCATGAACACCCTAATTAGTAATAAAGATTCAAGTCGAATTAATATAAAGCAAATAATTTGAATACTAATTATATTGTGGTCATAAATTAGACTTTAGATCAAGTTTTTATTCATTAAGTTATGTTTTTGAAGGTTTGTTTAGTGTCAATAAATTAAATTTTATTGATGTGTGTTGATGCTTTTATTGGTATTGATAAATTACAGTACGAATTTATTTGAGGGGTGATAGGTGTGGGCTAACACCTTAGGCTAAGACCGCAGGCTAAGGCATTGGTAAGATAGATCTGCAATGTTAGATGAAGAGAGGCCACTCGCTAAGCGTGGTATTAAACCAACGAAATAATCGCCTCGACTAGTTTCTCGCTGTCATAAATCGGATCATACATTTGGTTAGTCAAACGAGTTCGAATAATTTGAATACCCATCGCATTGAGCTCATCCTCATTAATTTGTGCGTCCTTGATGACGTCTTTGTCGTCAATCAACACAAAGTTGAGCAGTTTACTCGGGTCGACCGGATTGGGTAGTTGTCCTTGTAATCGGGAAATCAAAATCTCTATTTGATCGGATAGGGACATACCGTGTTGCTCTGGATCGTGGCCTCTATTGGGAATGTAAACTTTAGGGGCCGGGTTACTCGCAATAGCCTGAGCGACGCCATACGGCAATAGATTAGCCGCTAGGCTGGTATAAAAACTGCCAGGTGGGTAGCAGATTAACTCGGCTTGGCCAATCAGTTTTTTATTGTGAGGTTTAAGCGCCGTTCTGACAGGCTGAAGTGATTCTTTATCCTTGCTGAGTTTGAGTTTTTTTATTGGGCTTGAAATGGGAGGACGTTCTTTCCCTGTCATTTGGTGTTGACCAATGACCCGTGTACCGTCTGCTAGTTCCGCCACCAGATGGTAGTTGTCTTCTGTGATCGCACGGACGATACCTTTGGCATTAATTAGCTCTGAAAACAAAAAGATGCTTGGGTCGAGTCGGCGACCTTGATTTAAATAACCGCCCACTAAAATAAGGTTGCCGATGCTAGCGCCGCGTAAATCAAACTCTCGCGGCATGGCTTCAAAAAAATACCCGAGATGATTGGCAATAATGCTTTGCATAGGGTTAGCAATGTCTTTTGTTAACGCATCCGTGCAAGCAATCATTGCCTTCAGACGGGTCAACAACTCATCGTTTGTCGCCGTTTTGCAAAATCGATACTCAAACAGCGCATTGATATCTGGGTGCCCGAGTATGGTTTCATCGGCTAACGCCATTAATCGACTGCGAATATCTCCAACCGCTGGCATATCGAAGAAGTCGCGAATAACCGCACTGCTGCCACCTGAATCGAACGGCGTAACGAGATGGATCGAATTATGGGTGAACTTTTTTAGTTGGCGTGCAACCCCGTTGAGGGCACTACCGCCGCTGAAAAATAAGATGCGAGGCCCAAGCTCTGGGGCCTTTTGATATCGACTGACACGCAATGTATCGGGAATACTTACCGGCCGCGTGATTAAAATTTTTGGCTTCAAATGAATTTGACCTAAAAACACGTTAAATGGTCAATTACTCAGTACTCTTATTGTCCTGATAATTATTTGTCGACTTTCCATGTCTGGGTGTGCTGAATATGGTTGCAAATTTATATAGCAAAAAAACAACTCAGCCCTTCCAATAAAGTACGCGCCAGACACAAAGTATGCAAGTCTATTTGGCGTCATTTGCATAACATGGTCGCTTCAAAGATGACAAATGTCACAGAAAACTCGTGACAATACATTCTATTTATACGAACACACATTGCAGATAATTTTCTCATCAATTTGAGGAGAAACTGCAATGACACAGTTAGACAATGCAATATGTATTCAACACGTCAAAAAGGGATTTGGGCAGAAGTCTGTGCTCAAGGATGTATCTTTTGAGGTTCAACCGGGTGAACTGGTGGCCTTGTTGGGTGAAAACGGTGCAGGAAAAACCACGCTAATATCTATCGTCCTAGGTCTTTTAGACGCTGATCAAGGTGATGTCAGTGTCGTTGGTCATCTACCTGGCTCAGCCCAAGCTAAGCAAAAAATTGGCGTCATGCTCCAGGCTGCCTCGCTGCCTGAAAAACTCAAGGTCATTGAGCAAATTCAGCTATTCGCCAGCTATTTTGAATGTCCCCGTGATATCGATGAGGTCATTGCTCTGGCCAAAATCGAGCGCATTCGAAATGACTTTATCAGTGTCTTGTCAGGTGGTCAGAAGCAACGTCTATTATTTGCACTCTCTTTGATTGGCAATCCACAGATACTTATCCTTGACGAACCCACTGTCGGTTTAGACAGCGATTCTCGCCGAGTGTTTTGGGATTGTATTGAACAATTAAAGTCGCAGGGTACGGCCATTATTCTGACAACGCATTACCTTGATGAGGCAGAAGCATTGGCTGATAGGGTGGTGTTGTTACACGATGGCAATGTTGTACTTAACGATTCAACTGATGCGATCAAAGCCCAGATTCAAGTCAGAGAAGTTCGTTTGAGAAGTGACATTAATTTTTCTCAGCTACAAAGCTTGTTCCCTAATATTCACATTGAAATGCAAGGCGCCACTTTTGTGTTTCAGACGTCATCACCTGAGTCGTTGTTACGAACCTTGATTGAAAAAGGTGTCGCCTTTAGCGATCTGGTTGTCACTCCCATTTCGCTAGAACGCGCAGTCAATGTCATTTCTAACCAAACCACACACACTCAACAAGGAGAGGCTGCATGAGCAATCTCGCAATGTATTCGAAAATATTCATGATGGAAGCCAAAACGGAAAACCTGAAAACATGGCGAACCCCAAGCTACGTTTTGCCTAGCTTGTTATTTCCTCTGATGTTTTACCTGTTTTTTGGGATTATTTTCGGCCATCAAGGCATGGATGGAAAAATGTCCGCTTATCTACTTGGTACCTATGGCGTTTTCGGCGTTATGGGTCCTGCGCTGTTCTCTTTTGGTGCCGATATTGCGGTCGAAAAAGACAAAGGGTTGTTACAGATGAAACAGGTGAGTCCAATGCCTGTGTTGGTTTACTTTTTGGCCAAAGCGGTGACGGCAATGGGATTTGCAACTGTGATTACACTGTGTATTTTTGCTATGGGCAAGACCTTAGGCCAAGTGGATTTGTCTTTGGGACAGTGGGTACTCACCTGGTGTATTTTGCTGCTCGGTACCATCCCGTTTTGTGCAATGGGGTTGTGCATTGGCCTGACCGCAAAGGCACAAGCTTCAGCAGCATTAGTCAATGTTATCTACCTACCTATGGCCTTTTTGTCAGGGCTTTGGATCCCAATTCAAACACTTCCTGAGATAATGCACGTTGTTGCCAATTTGATGCCCGCTTATCATTTTGCGCAGCTAGTACTCAAAGTACAAGCGTTTGATATGGGCCAAAGCGTATGGTTACATGTAGGGGTATTACTCGCCTATACTGGCGTCTTTACTGCCATTGCATCGCATCTATTTAAACGCAGCAATACGACAAGGAAATAGCATTACTATGAGCGTGAAGTCGACGCTGTTGAGCCTACACAAAAGGCTATTACCCGAAGATACAGGGCAAGGATTCTTGCCCTATATTTGGTTGGTTTATTTAAGTTTTCTCTATTTTCCTTTCTTTATCGGACCGCAACCGATACAAAGCTGGGTCGTGACTATCGCAAGTAGTGTCTTGTTTGTCGGCGTGTATTTTTGGGAGTATTGGCAAGGTGTCAAAGGTGGGCTGTTGGGCATTGCTATCATGTGTGCAATGGGCTCATTCGTAGTTGATTATTCTGCAGGAGCGTCGGTATTTTTTGTCTTTGCTGGTGCGTTTGCTTTTAAAGCCGGCAGTCCCAAATACGCCTTGATAACCCTATTCGCCATTGTGGCCTACATTGGCCTGTTCTCATATTGGCGAGAGCTGAATCTACTCTTTGCATTTCCCGCCATGTTTTTCACTATTTTGATTGGTGGCATTAATATTTACCAACGAGAGATGGAACGGAAAAATCGTTTACTCAAGCTCTCGCAAGAGGAGTTATCTAAGGTTGCCGCCACGGCCGAGCGAGAGCGAATTGCCCGCGACCTACACGATTTAATTGGTCATACCCTCTCGATGATTACCATGAAAACCCAACTAGCGAATAAGTTGATCGACCGAGATATCGAAGCGGCCAAACGGGAGTTATCCGATTTGGAACAAATTAGTCGGCAAACACTGAGTGACGTCCGCGATGCGGTAACGGGGTTTAAATCAAGAGACTGGGCTGGAGAAGTTGCCAATGCAAAAGCGGTGTTGCAGTCGTCAGACATTCATTTTGAACTTGATGAAGATATGACCATGCCATCAGGCCTCGCTAATGAAGTGCTGGCCATGGCGCTACGCGAGTTGGTGACCAATGTGATTCGCCATAGTACGGCCAGTCGTTGTTTTCTGGCTTTGAGAAATAATCGAGACGTCCTAGCCTTTGAGTTTCGCGATAATGGAGATAGCCAAACCGTCAAAATGGGCAATGGCTTAAACGGATTGAAGGAACGCGTAGAGCAGTTACACGGCACCTTGACGTTAGACAATAAAGCGGGGTTTGCCGTTTTGATAAGGATACCACTATGAGTAGTCAGACGCTGCGAATCGTCATCGCTGAAGATCAGAATTTATTGCGCGGGGCGTTGTCAGCATTGCTTGCCCTAGAAGACGATTTTGAGGTGGTTGCACAGGCCCAAGACGGCCAAGAAGCATGGCAACTTATTGCTGAGCATTCGCCGGATATCGTGATCACGGATATTGAGATGCCCAATATGACAGGTATTGAATTAGCCGAGAAAATGCAACAGGCCAAAATACAGAGCAAGGTGATTGTTTTGACGACGTTTGCCAGAGCGGGCTATTTAAAGCGAGCCATGGAAGCGGGGGTGAAAGGGTACTTGCTTAAAGATGCCCCCAGTGATGAATTAGCCCAGGCGATTAGGCGCGTTGCCCAAGGACGAAAAGTCGTTGACCCTGATCTTGTTGTTGACGCCTTTGATCAAGTCGACCCGCTGACAGACAAAGAACGCAAAGTACTGAAATTGGCAAGTGATGGGTTAAGCACTGAAAAGATTGCCAAAGCGATGT
The DNA here is from genome assembly GCA_963922845.1 of uncultured Alteromonas sp. Lineage (GTDB taxonomy): Bacteria > Pseudomonadota > Gammaproteobacteria > Enterobacterales > Alteromonadaceae > Alteromonas. The sequence continues at coordinate 13,337 of CAWUJV010000041.1, read as the reverse complement.
TTTTATCCGCAGGTACCGTGCGTAACTACCTATCGAATGCCTCTAGTAAACTGGGCGCTGAGAATCGTATCGAGGCAGCAAGGATTGCGCGCGCAAAGGGGTGGCTTTAATGCGCCAGTCTATTGCTCATATTGCCGTGGTGGTTCGCGATTACGACGAGGCTATCGAATTCTATACTAAAAGATTGGGATTTGAGCTAGTCGAAGATACGTACCAAGCGGAACAAGATAAACGTTGGGTTGTGGTTAGACCAAGTGGTAGTGACGGGGCGTCAATCCTATTGGCAAAAGCCTCAAAACCACAGCAAATCAACGCAATAGGTAATCAAACAGGGGGACGAGTATTTCTCTTTTTAGCTACCGATGATTTTTGGCGAGACTACAAGTCTTATCGTCAAAAAGGCGTGAAATTTGTGCGCGAACCTGCTGATCAAGACTACGGCACAGTCGCCGTTTTTGAAGACTTATATGGCAATCTTTGGGATCTTATTCAATATAGCTAATATATAAAAAAATCAACCAGTTAACTTTCTAAAAAAGTATGGCATCTAAGTGGACAGGGGGAAGCTTCTCACCTAGGCTTAACACTCACGATCACAAAGATAAGGATGTCTGATGTCGCAGTCTATTTCTTTCTTCCTCAATGGCAAATCAGTTGAGCTTGCCAATCCGTCACCAAGTTTATTGTTAATTGATTATTTGCGTTCACCGGATGTAAAACTGGCTGGCGCAAAAAAAGGCTGTGGGCAAGGTGGCTGCGGTGCATGTACGGTAATTTTATCTAAATGGAATGAAGCCGAAGGAAAAGCTGTTCATACGTCTATCAACAGTTGTTTACGGCCGGTGTGCTCACTACATGGGTACAGTATTACCACCGTTGAGGGAACGGGCGGGGCGGTGAGGCTGCCGCCTAAAAATCCACAACAGACACTGGCCTCATCCCGAGCCAAAGCGCCATTTGGAACAGATACGACGCCGGATATAGATGCAGCTCAACAGCGCGGCGTCCTGACCAGACAACAGGCCACACAAGCGGGAGAGGTACGCACCCAAACAGGTTTTACTGCCCCCAAAGCTGATCAATTGATTCAAGTGAAGCAGCTGGCAACCCAAGAGGCAGGGGAAGTCACTGCATGTGAAGTGCCTCACATAGATCCCAGTATAAACCCGGTTGCTTATCGTTTGGCGGTCAACAATGGAAGCCAATGCGGGTATTGCTCGACGGGCTTTGTTATGAACATGTCGGCGTTTTTGGCAAACTACCCTGCGCCAACTAAAAAACAAATCGAAGACGCGTTTGATGGCAATTTGTGTCGATGTACTGGGTATCGTCCGATTTTAACTGCAATGAAAACCTTTGCCGTAGACTGGTCGACGAGTGACGAAGATAATCGAATGAAGCTATTGCTCGATGATCAGGTTAAGGCACAGCTGGTGGGTAGTCAGGTAACGATTCCCTTTCCTGAGGACGCTCAGCATCCCGCAAGTCCAGTGGACATAAAGCAAGATAAACAGTCTTGGCTTATGCCCTCCACACTGGATGAGCTAGCGGATATCTATCAACAACACGACAGCAATGACATTTACGTGCTCCACTCAAATACAGCATTTGGCATTTATGTTGAAGACTTTTTAGATACCCCCGTGCTGGTAGATGTGAGTCGTATTCCAGAGCTTTACACACTAGCGCAAAGTAACGGCAGTATCACGTTTGGTGCGGGCACAACTTACACTGAATTATTAGACTATCTGAACTTACATTTCGCCACTTTGCCCGAGACGTGCGCATTGGGAGCACTGAAGTTTATGTTGCACCGCACCGCTGGTACTGTGGTAAGAAACGCAGCAACCCTAGCCGGCAACACTATGCTGGTGTTGAAACACATCGCCGATGGTACGGGCGAACCTTTCCCGTCAGATGTCTTTAGTGTGCTGTATACCTTGAATGTTGACATTACCGTATTTGATAGTCTTACGGCCAGTGTTCAAGTACATACCTGTCAGGCCCTTGTGGATGCTTGTATTGCAGACCAATCCTTTGCTGACAACATCCTACTACTGTCCTATCACATCCCCGATATACACAGTGATATTTTGGTTTTAGCTCAAAAAGTGGCATTACGAGATATCAATGCCCACAGCATAGTCAATTCGGGAATTTATCTCGATGTGGATCCCTCGACCCGAGTTATCAATGAGGTGCGTTTGGTATTTGGCGCTATCGCCCCCTATCCTTGGCGTGCGACTAAGACTGAACAGGCCATGCTAGGCAATACGCTCGATATGACGCACATCGATGATTGGCTTGTTATTCTTGGGGCAGAAGTTGATGTAGCACTGCATCATTGGGCAAAGCGCATGTCTGAGGTCAAAGATGAAGGCTTTACGCACGCCTACAAGGTCGCATTAACGCAATCGTATACCTACAAAGCGATACTGACCAAACTTGTCCAGATTGAACCGGATTTAGTACCCGTTGAAGACCGCTCGGCGACTGAAATTACGTGGGGGAATTGGCCCGTCAGTTTGGGTACCCAAGAATATAAGTCGCAGGGTTTTAAAGCACCGGTGTCTGAGCCCTATGTTAAGCTCATGGCTCTTTACCAAACGTCTGGACAAGTGCGCTACACCCATGAAATGGAAGTGCCACCCACCACTCTAGACGCTGCCTTTGTACAGAGTAGTAAGGCTTTGGCGAACTTTTGTTTCAAACATCCCGAAACAGGCCAATGGCCGATTAGCCCTGATACGCTTAGCGACTATCTTCAATCCTACGAACCTAAATTCGAGCGGCTCGTTACTGTTGAGGATATTCCAGCCCATGGACTAAAACTTATCGGTATGGGAGGAGACCAACCAGTATTCGCCATTGAACAGGTTAATTATGTTGGTCAATCCCTTGCGCTTGTCGTTGGTGAGGACGAGACAATAATGCAGCATTTAGCTGACTTTGTTTCGCAATACTGTGTGCATTACTCTCCGGTAAATTGGCAGCCCAATTGGCAAGACCCGATTGTTGGACTTAAAGATGCCATTGAACGAGGCAGCATTTTCCCAGATTATCCGGCGACCGCGCCGTTTGTTAGCCACATTTGGAAAATCACTCGCAATCATAGCCAATTTGATTGGTTACCTCAGCCCATCGTACCGGGTAGCACTGATATTGCCCAGCATCAGGTGCAAATAGATGGGGCAAATTGTACCGTAGTTTCGGCAAGCCAATCCTGTGGTGGTCAAGCGCACTTCTACATGGAAACCCAAAGCTGTGTGGCCATGCCCGGTGAAGGAGAAATGATTCATATCCATCCTTCATCGCAAAGCCCGATGGAAATGCATCAAACTGCGGCAGCGGTATTAGGCAAAGAACACAATCAAGTTGGCGTCCATATTCGTCAACTAGGCGGTGGATATGGCGGCAAAACTGAGCAAGCCAAGTTCATTGCCGCGGCAACAGCAGTGGCGGCACATACCATCAATAAACCCATCCGTCTCATTATGCCACGTAACAACGATACGTTGATGATTGGTAAGCGACACGGGTATTTTGGTCAGTACCAGATTGCGATAGATGATGGCAGTGTTAACCCGAATACAAAGGGCAAGATTCGCGGATTTGATTTATCTATGTATGGCGATGGCGGTGCATTTTACGATTGTTCCTTTATCGTTTCTAACTGCATTCAAACCAGAATTGATAATGCTTACATGGTCCCCAATTTCCGCAGCAGTATAGATGTGTGCCGCACCAATACGGCACCAAGCACGGCATTTCGAGCATTTGGCGACATCCAAGGTAAACTGATGTCAGAAAACGCGATTGATGATGCGGCGTTTGTCATCGGCATGCCCGCGCACAAAGTACGGGAAGCCAACCTGTATGAAAGAGGCGATGTTACGCCCTTTGGCCAAGCCCTGACCTACTGCTATATGCGCGATGTTTGGCATCACCTACTGGAAAAATCCGAATTCGAGCGACGCAAGGCCGAGATTGACGATTACAACAGTAAAAACACCTGGCGTAAGAGAGGGATTTACATTCTGCCAGTGAAGTATGGCTCAGGTTACAATTTGGTTCAGCTAGAGCAAGCCAGTGCGTTAGTTTCGATTTTTTCCGGTGATGGGTCGGTGGTCATCAACCAAGGCGGAGTCGATATGGGCCAAGGCATGGTGACCAAAATAGAGCAGGTTGCATCCTATATTCTGAATGTGCCTATGGACTTAATCAGAATTAACTTACCGAATACTGAAGTCATCCCCAATCCGACGAGCACAGGTGGATCTACAGGAACGGCATATAATGGACTTGCGGTGAAGCAAACCTGTGAGCGAATTCGTGATCGTCTAATGGCGTTTGCTATGGATGTTCGCACAGAGAAAGGCGAACAGTGGTGTAAGGAAAATGGCATTGATTATTGGAACTACGGTGAAAAAGGGTGGGCGACTGAGCTACCCGTGAAAAACACTGCGCATCAGAAAAAGCTTATTTGGCAGAATCTTGTTGCATTGGCTTACACAGAGCGGGTTTCACTGGTCGAAGCTTTCAACGCCAAAGTTCCCGGTGGCGAAGATCCGATGCCAGTTTTGGAATACAAAACACTCGATCAATCTCAACAGGAGGCGATTCCGGGCATTGAAGTCGCCGATTTCTTGATTCCAGGATCCTTTGATTCGTTCTGCGGTTTCACTTATTCAGCGGCGGTCAGTGAAGTTGAAGTTGATATTCTCACCGGCGAAACCAAAATCTTGCGGGCTGATCTGATGTACGACATGGGATGGAGCATTAATCCCGCACTGGATATTGGCCAAGTCGAGGGCGCATTTATCCAAGGCGTGGGTTACGTGATGACCGAAAAACTGGTTTACGAGCCAGATGGCGAAGATGAAGGGCGACTTAATACCGTCAATACGTGGCGTTATAAGCCGCCTGCGGTAACGAATATCCCACTGGAGTTTAACGTGAGCTTGTTCCCTAGAGATCTCGCGAAGGTACCGGATAATCCCAATGAATTATTATCGGCCAAAGAAGTGGGAGAACCCCCTTTAGTACTCGCAACCAGTGTGTTTTTCGCGATCAAAGATGCGATCCGTGCTTCTCGGGTTGAGCGAGGGTTAGATGGACTGTTTCAGTTTGATGCGCCAGCTACGGTACAAGAAGTGCGCCGAGCCTGTGAGGTCAAACTGTAATGCAATAGCCGGCCTTTGTGCCGGCTTGTCTTCCATCGCAAAATCTACCCAGACAACTGTCGATGCTGTAGCTGTTTATTAATGAAGCGTTTGACTGATATGGCAGCATTCTCGAACGCTAATTCATCGCCATCACTTAATGCACAGCGCAACCAAAAACCATCGATAATGGCAGCGGTGGCGTCGGCCAGTTCATAAGCTTCGTGATAAGGCAGCATTTGGCGAAAGCTAAAGCGTAAATTGGATTGTAACCGTCGCTTATTGACTTCTTGCAGGCGATTTAGGTTGTCGTCATGTAATGATTGGGCCCACAGGCTTAACCAGGTTTTCGTCGCTGCTTTCGCTCGATGCACGGACGAGAAGTTGCGGTCGACAATACTCTCTATGCGAATCAAAGGGGTCGCGCATCTTCCTTGTATTTTTAGCTCCCCGAGTAAGTATCGCATTGTTGATTCTATGAGGCTTTGCTTACCACCGAAGTAGTGACTGATGATGCCCGTCGATAAGCCCGCTTTTTTACTAATTAAACTGATGGTTGTAGCGTGCAAACCGACTTCAGCGATAACGTCTATGGTTGCGTCAATAAGCTGTTTGCGACGTATGGGTTCCATCCCCAATTTTGGCATTGCGGTCTGTCCTATTGTTCTTGATAAGGTGAAATACTTGAGAGTGAAAAACGATGCTGATTAAGCACGTCACCATTGACGTCTTTTAGCGACAAGGACACGATTGGATCGGGTTGACGCCAATCGATGTCAATCGCCCCATAGTTGACACTGTTAGTGTACTGTCCCACACGATTGACATTAGGACTGACGGCTTTCCATTCTTCAGTTAGGCCTGAACTGGTCACGTCCCACAATGGATAGTCTAGCCCTTCATCGAAATAACTGACTTCACCCCAATGTGTATCGCCGCTAATGAGTACAACACCATTGATTTTATTGTCTTTAATAAAGCGTTTTAAACGATTGATGTCATGAGGGAAATTAGCCCACGCTTCCCAACCAGTAAAATCCGCGAGTACCTGTAAGCTCGATGCGATGATTTTTATTTTTGCCGGCTTACGCAACTCGTTTTCAAGCCATTGCCACTGTGTTTCGCCTAGCATACTGGCACTAGGGTCATGACTTTTAACGTAAGGGCCCATATTTTGGGTTTTGCGTTTTGTGAGGTAAGTCAGTGTAGAGACTTTCTCAATGTTATCTCTGTTCCAGCGTAAGTCGGGCATGATCACATGTACACGGTGCTGGGGATCATTGTAGCTATATGAGGTGTAGATGCCCGAGTCTCTGCTTCGACGCTCAGAATCCATAGGCTCCTGCCAAAAATCGAGCATGATGTCGCGAGAGGCTCGCTTTTGTGGATAGTCCTTGCCAGCATCATTTTCACCAAAGTCATGATCATCCCAGATGGCGAGTAAGGGGGTGGTATTCTTCAAAGCTTGAAAGCGAGGTTTGGCGCCAAGCTTTTGGTATTTGGCAGCCAGTGATGCCATGTCAGTGGTATCACCATAGATGTTATCGCCAAGGAACAGAAATAAATCAGGTTGGTCCTTAATGATACTGTCTAAAATTGGCATGTCTTTGTCTTGATGACCGCATGAGCCAAACAAAATATGATCAATGGGATCTTGAGCCAGTGCAGATTGAGACAACAAAAACACACAGGCAGTGGTAAATATTTTCTTCATAATCAAAAAAGGCGGGCTTTCGCCCGCCAGCACTTGGACACACAAAAAGGTTAGAAGGTAACGCGTGCGTTTAACGCTGCGGCACGCGGTGCGCCAATCCAGAACGCGCCTGGTGCGATTGTCGACGCGTAGTCTTCATCAAACAGGTTATTGATTGTTAAACGAATTTCGATTTCTTCGATGCCTTCGCCTAATCCGTCAATGAAGCCACCTACGTAGAAGTCGCTCACAATGTACGAGTCAACTTCAGAAGCATTGCGGATATCGAGGAAACGAGAGTCTACATATTTGGTACTCAACCCTGCAAAGTAGTTGTCCTTCGCCCAGTCTAGGCTAATGACTGCCATCGTGTCCGGTGTACCTAAAACCGTATTGCCCTTGACGGCTACCAATGAAGATTCAGGGTTGTCAGCATCAGCAATCGCGGCATCTGCTGCGGCGAGTGATTCGTATACTGTACCTGTGCCGCCGATAGTTTCGATGTACTCTGATTCACTTAAGGTCAATGACGAGAACAAGCTCCAGTTTTCAGTGATGGTGATATCAAACGAGAACTCAAATCCGTTAGATTCAATACCACCGACGTTGCGGTAGCCACCCGCTGCCGCTTCTAAGAAGTCGATACCTGATGCGGTTTCGTTGCTAGTAAACTGAATACGGTCGTTAAACTCAATTTCGTAGTATGTCACGCTAGCATTAAGGCCAGGTGATGAATAGCGAAGACCTAAATCAATGTTTTCAGCTGTTTCAGGTTGGATGAAGCGCAAATCTGCGTCGTCGCGTTCAAGCTGTGCATCTTTGATAGCGGCGAAGTTTTCACCGTAACCAGCAAAGGCTTCCAAACCGTCGATAGGAAGAGGTACAACAATACCAGCAGAGAACAAGGTGTCTGAATCTGAGTTTACGCGAAGGTCATTGGCTGAATCGAAGTTGTCTTCTTTTTCCAATTCAACGTCAAACTGTTTTGCGCCGAAACGGACTTTTGCGATACCAAAATCGATTTCGTTTTCGATGTAGTACATCAAGGTATCTACTGGGAATGCGCGGTCATACTGGACCCAGTATGGTCTTTCGTCAAAACGGAAGCTCGTTGCTGAATCGATGATTTTGTGCCAGTCGCGATATTCTTCACGCTCGTAGTCTTCCCACCAAATCCCAGCGCGGAATACGTTGTCAAAGTCTCCGATTTTTGCATACCAAGTTGCGTCAGCATTGAAGCCTAAGCGCTCTTTCTTATAATGGGTGTGACGGTAAGAACCCACAGGGATAGCACCTTGTTCATGACAGCCTGGATCGTACTCTGGGCCTGCTCCGCCATACGGAAAGCCAATTGAACTTTGGCAACCATCAATCGGCGCTAGTTGTTCACCATTGCCATTGACGAAGAAGATTTGACCAAGGAAGGGGCCACCAAATACGGTTTCACCGTTAAGCTCAGAATGCGGGTTGCCGTCGCCATCGTCGGTTACGTTAACGAGATAAGGAGGCACCCAGTCACCGCGACCTTCATTGTCGTGGTAGTAAACGTTAGCATTAAAGTCAACTGCGCCAATTGACCATTCAGCTTGCAAATAAGCGAACAAGTTTTCGCGAAGTGTTGACCAACCACGACGATACGCTTGGTCTTGATAAGGGATACCTGTCCATTCGCTAGTAAGCTGATCCCACTCTGAATTTTGCTCATATTGACCAAGGCCGTAGATACGCTGATAGTTGTCTTCATGCGTGTCGTCATATGATACATAGCCTGTTAGGTTTACATCACTTACGGTAGAGACGATCTTGGCAGCAAAATGGTCTCGGGTATTTTCGGCAACTTGGTCCATAAAGTCGCTGCTTTCTTGTGTCGATGCACTGATCCACGCAAACGTATCTTTAAAGATTTCACCGGTTTCATATCGGATGAAGTACTTTGATGCGTCAAATTCACCGCCAGTAACACTCACGACTAAACGCTCTTCGTCACCAGGATTGATCGTCGTGAAGTTGATTGTTCCACCGAGCGCTTCGTGCGAACGAGATGCGATATCTGCAGTACCTTGAGACACCTCTACGCCACGCGTATTTTCGGTGTCGATGTAGCGATTGGCTTTCGCACCGCCACCATAGTTTGAGTTACCGTTGGCGATGCCGTCGATAGTCATACCAATTTGTTGTTCGTTTAGGTTAACTTGGAAACCACGAATAACGATAGAGGTAGACCAGTCATCCGAACCAAATGTATCACCTTCGTTAATCAACACACCAGGAAGGTTGTCTACGATCGACAATACACTCGTCATGCTAGTTTGCTGCTTTAACATTTCATCTGAAGCGGCATTATTGGCGTAAGATACGCTGCGACCAACAACGGTGACTTCTTCAATCTCTGCTTCATCAACCTTTGCGTCGTCTGCCGCAATAGCAGGCAAAGAGGTGGCTGCTAGCACAGAAAGTGCTAGAAAACTTTTCTTGCTGGGAAATGTGTTCATTGAATGTGTTCCTAGTAATCCATTTATTTTTAATGTGTGAAACCATGGAGAATCCTAGGGAAGTTTTGTGACACTAATATTTCTTTTTATTGAACGTTCAATTAATAAAAAGTGAAACAAAAAAGTACAGACCAATCTGATGGCGAGGACAAATAGGCGAAACACTGTGGTGTAGAGGGGTGAGAAGGAACACAGCACATAATAGGTTGCCTTTATTAAACTTTCGTGATCATTTCACGGTGCGGGTGTTTCCTAAGACGAATTTCATTAATTACACTATACAGTTTACTTTTTTTGTTTTGCTGCTAAACTACACCGTGCAGTTTACTTTTGGTGGGGTAATGAAATATCTATTTGGGCTAGGCATCTTGGTGCTGGTTTTAGTGATTGGAGGAGTCATCGTGAACAATCAATTAGTGGCACAAAGTACACAAGACCTATCAGGTCAAGACAATTGGATTGAAGGTAAGTTTGAGAATAGCGACCCAGTCAACATGGGGAGTTTACGCGACACCCTGCGAATTACTTGGCGCTTTTTTACCGAGAAGAAGACCAACGCTGTGCCAAACAGTGCAATACCCGTAGCAAATTTAACGAAGGAAGCGCTACTCGCTTTGCCTGATAACGAGGTACATGTGATCAAATTTGGTCATTCGTCGATTCTACTTAAGGTCATGGGAGAGTTTTGGTTGCTGGATCCCGTGTTTGGCAAACGAGCGTCACCCTTTTCTTTTATGGGGCCAAAGCGTTTTCATCAAACACCACTAACTATAGAAGAGTTACCTCCTATTGATAAGGTGCTGGTATCTCACAATCACTACGATCACTTAGATAAATATTCGGTGAAAAAACTCATTGCGAAAACTGAGCAGTTCTTGGTGCCCTTGGGTGTGGAAGCCAGTCTAGAAAAGTGGGGCGTGAGTGCCGACAAAATACAAACCTTTGATTGGTGGCAAGAGCTCAAGGTCGCGAATGCGACAATCGCCTTTACGCCAACCCGTCACTTTTCTGGTCGAGGGCTGACGGATGGCAACAAGAGTTTGTGGGGATCTTGGGTTATCAATACTGAAGCGGGCAACCTATTTTTTAGTGGTGATTCAGGCTATTTTCCTGGATTCAAACAAATTGGCGATAAATACGGCCCGTTTGATCTAACGTTTATCGAAACCGGTGCCTATGACAAGGACTGGGCCGATATTCATATGACCCCCGAACAAAGTGTACAGGCTCACATTGATCTCAAGGGTGAGGTAATGATCCCGATTCACAATGGCACATTTGATTTGGCGTTTCATTCTTGGCATGAGCCTTTAGACCGCGTATTGAAAGCGGCGCAAATCGAAGGCGTCGCGCTTTCGACACCATCGGTAGGAGAAGTGATGAACTTGAGCGCACCATTGGTCGAAAAACGGTGGTGGCAATCGCTTATTCCTCGAGCGGTAGCTATGTAAAAAGACATATACAAAAACCAATACAGAGGCGTTATCGCCTCTGTATGTTTGTGTTGCTATTTTTCTTTCTTTTAATTTGTTTTTGGGTTTTTTGACGCCAGCCATTTAAATGCACGTACTGCTGTTTCGGGAAAAGCGCTAGTGTGATCGCCATCGATAATTTGATAATCAACTGATACCGACGTCATTTTTGGCGCTGTGAGTGTGTCTACGAAGCGTTTTACATGAACACTGAGCTCGGATTCTAGGTCGCCGTGAGAGATAAATACATTGGCTGCAGACTCGCCGTTTAGTGCAGATAGCTCGTCCAAAGATACATAGTCTGTAACGGGTTTCCATACCGACGGACTACCGAGAATATAGTGCTGAAAGGTGTCGGGTTGGCTAAGTAAACTAAACGCACCGAATGCACCGCCCAACGAGTAGCCAAAGTAAGTTCGATTATCTCGCTCAACACGCTCATTTTTCTCGACATATGAGATGACATCCCGTCGAATAAATTCCAGAAAAGCCTCGGCCTGACCAAATTCGTATTTTTGCTGATGCTCGGGGTTACTTGAAGGGGCATAGGAGTAGTCTCGGTATCGACTGACAAATGGTCCCACTTCTTCACGCAACGCCTCAGGCGTATCTGTTTGCCAAGCAATACCGACCAACACAACATCCGGAAACACAAATTCACTAAGTGCCGATAGCATTTCAATGTGCCAGTAAGCATCGGTATAATAAACAACAGGGTAGGTTCGCGCTGTCGTCTCATAGTTTTCTGGATACTTGATATACAGGTCATAGTGGCGCTGTGTTTTAGAATCTTTTATCGATACGATGTGGCTTCTAGGAATTTCAAAACCAGTGCTATTGGCGTGTTGGCAACACACGTTAAGTATCAAAATACTGGCAAATAGAATAGTCCGCATGGGCACTCCTTATTAAATCAGATTAAGTAGCCACAGCCTAAATGCCATAGCGATTCACTGCTTGACGTTGTTCTGATTTATCGCTGAATTTCGACTGACTGTCCGATACGGCTTCATTCACATAGGGCGGCATTTTAAATTACGAGTTTGGGCCACATTGCTTTTTACGATATGTTTTTACAGCGAAGTGATTGTAGTGTAGACAAGGAAACACAGGAAAACCCTAATTGCTATCTATGCGAATGGGCAGTAGGTAGGGTGTAAAGCAGTTGCTTTACTACAATGAGAGAGATTATGTCTGAGCAATTTTGGATCGGCGGTTTCTATGTCGATTTGTCGCGTAATCAAATTACGCACAACAATCAAACCCAAACGTTGGCGCCTAAAGCATTAGCTGTTTTAACCTATCTCGCTAAACATCATGGCCAAGTAGTAAGCCAGGACGCCTTGCTCGATGAAGTTTGGCAAGGCACGGTAGTGTCTCCTAATACATTACAACGCAGTATTGCTCAGCTGCGAAAAGCGTTTGGTGACGATGGTCGCGAGCAACACTTCATCAAAACCCACGCCAAACAAGGTTACAGCCTAGAATGTGACGTGCGTTGGCAAATGGGCGAGAACCAAGCGGTAGTGCATTTTCAATCTGCAGCTGCGCCTTCACCCGAGCTTTCACCCGAGCCTTCACCCGAGCTTTCACCCGAGACTTCATCGGAACCTCTAATTGAAACCTCAGCGTCGACGCCAAAATCTAGCAACCCGTCGACTAATGAATCAGCGGGGGAAACAACGCCAATAGGTGCAGCTCAAGGGCTATCGCGGCGTGCCTATATTTGGGTGTTACCGGTGATTTTGATACTCGGTGCTCTTGCTTTTTGGTTTGTGCCAAACGGACCTGATGCGCCTTCAACATTTCTCACTGTCAAAGAGATGCGCACCATTACGGCTACCGACAACAAAGAGCATTCGGGAGCGTATTCTCCGGATGGCAAATACATCATTTTTCACCGGTACTCGGACATCCGTTGTACTAATAATATTTGGGCGAAAAGTGTCGAAACCCAACAAGAAATACAGTTAACCCGAGAATTGGAAGCTTATGGCGGCAATAGCATTTCACCAGATGGTAAAACACTGGCATTTGTCAAAGAGCAAGACTGTACCGCGCCTATTACTCAGAAGAAGTGTTACTTGCTGATGACCTTAGATTTTGAGGCGGCACTCGTGTCACCCCAAACGCCAACGCAAGAACTTGAGTGCAGGCATTCTAGAATTCGTCAGCCTATTTGGTTGAATAACCACGAAGTGGCGTTGCTCAAGGAATCCGCCGGGCAGACTAAACTCATTCGCTATTCCCTTGAGACAAAAGAAACACAATTGTTATATACCGTCGAGGGCGGCAATATCATCTCTTATGATTTTTCGCCGAAACAGGGGCTGTTTGGGATTACCGCAGTGCACGATGACGGTGAGTATTATTTGGATCGGATTACCAAAAATGGACAGCGCGTATCCAGTCATAAGATTATTTATCCAGAGCAAATTGCGCAACATGTGTTTATTGGCCCGCGATTTACTCATGCCAACGACCACATGGTATTTAGCACAGGAAAACAGCTTTTTTG
>CAWUJV010000040.1:0-43204 GCA_963922845.1 uncultured Alteromonas sp. | reverse complement strand
TGGCTTGAAAGAGGAATTGAAGTCGAAGCAGACTTTATTCAGCTGAATGAATGGACGCAAGCGGACCGCTCGTTCGAGCATGAATGGGACCATACCAAACTGCCTCCGATATACTTCCACTGTAATCGTTGCACGCTCTTTGACAGAAATCTGGGAGAGGTCACATTCGATGTTGCCAAATCCAACAAGGGAATGGACATCCGTCGAATGGAAGCTAAATCTGATGACGGCCACTTCAATGCATCGGGTACGTGGTGGATCGAAAACGGGGAGTCGGCTACGCATATTTCTGGTCGCGTTGACAGTAACGACATTGGCCGCTTACTCGATCAATACGGCATAAAGTCCGGTATAAAAGATTCTGAAGCAGAACTGACTTTTGATTTGAGTTGGCCTGACTCTCCGATGGATTTTGCGTTTGAGACCGTCGATGGCGAAGCAAAATGGTCTCTAACCGATGGCTATTTATCTGAACTCAGTGATCAAGGCTCACGTATATTTACGCTGTTCAGCTTAAACTCTTTGGTGCGAAAACTCAGCTTGGATTTCAGGGATGTTTTTGCAAAGGGCTTCTTTTACGATGGCATGAGTGGCACGATTCAAATTCATGATGGATTGGCGGTTACGACGGATACAGAAATCGACGGTGGCGCCGGCGAAATTGAAATTGTTGGGTATACCAACATGACGGATCAAACCCTTGATTACAACGTCAGTTTTGCGCCAAATGTTACGGGCAATTTACCGATATTGGTGTATTTCGCTGTTAATCCACCGACGGCATTAGCGGCATTAGCGCTAGATCAGATGTTAACGTCAGCGAAAGTCATATCAAATGTAAATTATCACGTAAGCGGACCCTTGAGTGAGCCTGTCATAGAAGAAGTTGGTCGCGACAGTAAAGACATTGAATTACCCGCGCGCGTCGCCCCAGAAGCCAACCCGAATGACGCTGTGCCGGTTACAACAGAAGACTTAACGCCAATTAAAGTAGAGATGGATGATGGTTAAACTTGCAGCCATACAGTTGACCTCTAGCCCCGACGTAGAGCGCAACCTACAGGATGTCGACGCACATTTGGCGACGTTGGCGTCTGACCAACCTACATTAGTGGTATTACCCGAATGCTTCGCGTGTTTCCCCGACAAAGACGGGCAGCTTCTCAATATTGCCGAAGAACTCAACGACGGACCTATCCAACTGGCACTCAAAGAGATGGCCGTCAAGCACAACTGCTACCTCGTTGCGGGAACATTTCCTTTAAAAACCGACAGTTCGAGTCATTTCTCTGCGTCATCATTACTCTTTTCGGTGACGGGTGAAATATTGGCGGAATATCAGAAAATCCACTTATTTGATGTCTCAGTTGCCGATTCTACCAAGCATTATCTAGAATCAAGGTATACTAAAGCAGGAAGCCAAGTTGTTTCGGTTAATACGTCTTTAGCAAATATTGGCATGTCAGTGTGTTACGACGTTCGTTTTCCAGGGTTGTATGACGCCATGGGGGACGTTGATGTCATCGTTGTTCCTGCTGCGTTTACAAAAGTAACTGGCGAAGCCCATTGGCACACACTATTGCGCAGCCGAGCAATAGAGAAACAAGCCTTTGTTGTAGGTGCTAACCAATTCGGCTTGCATGAAAATGGTCGAGAGACGTTCGGCCATAGTGTTATTTACTCTCCTTGGGGTAAAAAACTCGCAGAGTTACCCCAAGGCAATGGTGTCATTAGTGCATCCGTTGATCTGAGTGAGCGTAAAGCGCTACAGCAACGTATGCCAGTACAACAACATAATCAGTTCAGGAGTAGTTTTGTCAAATCCAGTTGAATCCCGTTTGTTAGCTGATTCTGGTCTCGACCGAGACGCATTGTTATCTACCTTCGGTGTTATCCATCAACACAATATCGATTATTCTGATCTCTATTTTCAGTCAAGCCAGCACGAAAGTTGGGTATTGGAAGATGGGATAATCAAAGAGGGTAGCTACAATATTGAACGCGGTGTCGGTGTAAGAGCAATCAGTGGTGAGAAAACCGGATTTGCCTATTCGGACGATATCAATCTCGACGCGTTAACAAAAGCGGCAAAAGCCGCGAGGACCATTTCCTCCAGTGGTGGCAAGGTCGCAGTTTCCCCTGCCCAAGCTACATCGCTGAAACCCATCTACAGTAGTGATAACCCGATTCAAGCAATGGAAGATGCCGAGAAGATTGCCTTGCTCAAGGCCGTCGATGGTTATATCCGGGCTAAAGAACCGAATGCCAATCAAGTCGTAGTCAGCCTTAGCGGCGTTTATGAGGAAATTTTAGTCACGGCGAGTGATGGAACATTTGCAACTGATATTCGTCCTCTAGTTCGTCTCAATTGTTCTGTGTTAATCGAGAAAGACGGCAAGCGTGAAAGAGGTAGCGCAGGAGCGGGTGGGCGGTATGCTTATCAGTTCTTTAGTGAACAAGAGAACGGAAAGCCAATGTATGAGACATTGGCTGATGACGCATTGCATATGGCTAATGTCAATCTGGAGGCTATTGCGTCTCCCGCCGGGCTGATGCCAGTTGTACTTGGCAATGGATGGCCTGGAGTGTTACTACATGAAGCCGTGGGTCACGGCCTTGAAGGTGATTTTAACCGCAAAGGTGCATCGACATTTAGCGGGCGCATTGGTCAACGTGTGGCTGCTAAAGGTGTGACTGTTATTGATGACGGTACCATCGAAAACAGAAGAGGTTCGTTGTCGGTCGATGACGAAGGTACACCAACACAAAAAAATGTCTTGATAGAAGACGGTATCTTGCAAGGTTACATGCAAGATAAGATGAATGCGGGTTTGATGGGAGTTAAACCAACTGGAAATGGCCGTCGTGAATCCTATGCCCATTTACCTATGCCTCGGATGACTAACACCTATATGTTGGCTGGAGAGCATAGCCAGCAAGACATTATTTCTACCATCAAAAAAGGCATTTTTGCGCCGAATTTTGCTGGTGGCCAAGTTGATATTACTTCGGGCAAGTTTGTGTTCTCTAGTGCAGAAGCCTATCTAATTGAAGATGGTAAAATCACGGCGCCCGTCAAAGGGGCGACACTTATCGGTAACGGCCCTGAAGTGATGCAGAACATATCTATGATCGGCAATGACCTTGCTCTCGATAATGGTGTTGGAGTGTGCGGTAAGGACGGTCAAAGTGTTCCGGTTGGCGTAGGACAACCTACACTTAAAATTGACGAGCTCACAGTAGGTGGCACAGCCTAATTGAAAAAGCCGGCAATTGCCGGCTTTATTATTCGTGGATCGTATCTTTGAGATATTGGAATAACTCTCTAAATGCTTTTGGCGGCGCGTTCTTCTCTCGCTCCTTTTTTATCTGGCGATGATACTGACGCAATTTCTGGCGATCCAATCCAGCGTGTTTTTCCATCAAATCTTGAATAGCAGCGTCGCCCTCATTAATGATGCGCTCTCTGGCCTTTTCTAACGCGTGAAATGCGGCGTTTTGTTGCTGATGCTTATGCGCTAGCTTATCTAATGCCGTTTGAATGGGCTCAACGTCACGCTGTCGCATAAGTTTTCCGATAAACTGAAGCTGTCGCCTAAAACCGTCTTTTTTACGGCTGATCTTTCGTGCAATCGCGATGGCATCGGCAAGTTCTTCATCTAGCGGGATAGTGGCAAGATGAGCGTCAGTCAAACCTACTATGGTCTCCCCCAGCTTTTGCAGCGCTTCAGACATCTTTTTTAACTCAGTTTTACTGAGATATTCGATTTCGTCATCAAAATTGGGTTCTTCACCCATATATTCGTTTGGGTCACTCATTTCGGACTCATAAATGTTACACTTCACTTAAATGTAATTATGACAGACTGACTTAGATAGCGAAACTGACTATGCAGATTGATGAGCAATTAGCTGAAATTCGGAATAAAGTGGACGACGTTCTCAAACTGGCGCTGGCAAAAGGAGCGACTCAGGCTGAGGCAAGCATGTCAAAAGTGCAGGGGATTGCGATCTCTTCGCGGATGAAAGATGTCGAAAACGTAGAATTCACGAATGATGGTGGATTGGGGATCAGTGTTTATGTAGGTAAACATAAAGGCAGCGCTTCAACAGCCGATTTAAGCCAAGCTGCGTTATCTCTGGCGGTAGAGAAGGCCGTAGATATCGCTAAATACACCAGTGAAGACGAGTGCACTGGACTTGCTGACGCAGAGTTAATGGCTACGTCATTTCCCGATTTGGATTTATATCATCCCATTGAATTAGACGCCGAGAAAGGTCTACAAATGGCAGTGGAAGCTGAAACGGCGGCGATGGACTATGACGAGCGTATTGTTAACTCAGATGGCGCGTCATACAACGCGAATATGGGGATGCGAGTATACGGTAATACGCACGGTATTAACGCAGGGTATCCAAGTAGTCGCTATAGTTTAAGTTGCATGATGATTGGGGCTGAGGGCGATGATATGCAGCGAGATTATGCCTATAGCGTCAGTCGTAAACTGGAAGGATTGATGTCGGCAACCGATGTTGGTCGCGAGGCGGCCCAATCGACGGTTGCGAGATTAGGGGCACAGAAAATAAAAACAGGTACTATGCCTGTGATCCTTCATCGCGATATTGCATCAAGTTTGTTTGGGCATTTGGTTAGTGCCATAAGTGGCGGTAGCTTATATCGTCGTTCAAGTTTCTTGCTCGATTCACTCGGCTCACAGCTGTTTCCTGACTGGCTAATGGTTGAAGAGCGCCCTCATATCCTCGGAGGTTTAGCAAGTTCCAATTTTGATAATGAAGGTGTGGCGACGTCTGATCTAACGGTTATCGATAAGGGCCGTTTAGCATCTTATCTTTACACCAGTTACTCTGCTCGCAAACTTGGTACGGTAACAAATGGTCATGCGGGTGGAATCCATAATTGGCAAGTTTCTGATACGGGTCAAGATGACGCAGAACTCTTAAGGACAATGGGCACAGGTTTACTCGTGACCGAACTTATGGGGCAAGGCGTTAACACAGTAACGGGTGACTATTCCCGAGGGGCGGCGGGTTTCTGGGTTGAAAATGGCGTAATACAGTACCCGGTTCACGAAATTACAATAGCCAGTACGCTTCAGGAAATGTTTGCCAATATTGTGGCTATCGGTGCCATCAAAGATAAGCGTGGCAGTGTTGAAACAGGTTCGATACTGATTGAGAATATGAAAGTCGCTGGGGAATAGGGAATAAACGACGGTTTAAGACGAATTAACTAGCAATAAAAAACGCGGCTTAAGCCGCGTTTTTTGATAGACGTTATTGCTTCTTAATTGTCTACTGCACCGCAGAAGCGGTAACCTTCACCGTGAATAGTCACAATCAACTCTTCATCATTTGGTTCAGATTCGAAGTGCTTACGGATACGGCGAATGGTGACGTCAACTGTGCGGTCATTAGGTCGTAGTTCACGCCCTGTCATTTCCATAATGAGCTGTTCACGAGTAAGAATTTTTCCAGGATTGCTTAGGAATAAATGTAGTGCTCTAAATTCACTACGAGGCAATCTGAACTCGTTACCGCTTGGCGCGATAAGTGAGCGGCTGTCACCGTCAAGTGTCCAACCGTTGAAGCTTACACGTGAAGGTAAATCATCATCTTCAGATGAACTTGTCGTGCGAGACAGCAAGTTACGCGCACGGATTGTAAGTTCACGAGGGTTGAATGGTTTAGTCAGATAGTCATCTGCACCAATTTCAAGTCCAAGAATACGGTCGACATCATTATCGCGGCCCGTTAAGAAGATAAGACCGACGTTTTTGCGATCGCGTACTTCTCGTGCCAAGATAAGACCATTCTTTCCTGGTAAGTTAATATCCATGATGACCAAGTTGATCGTGTGATTTTCGAAAAAATCATGCATCATGTCGCCGTTCTCCGCTTCGAAGACATTATAGCCTTCAGCTTCAAATAAGCTCTTTAGCGTGGTTCTTGTTACCACTTCATCTTCTACTATCAGTACATTTGGCGTCTGCATGTGTGTCACACTCTAATTACAATCTGTTTATCGGTCTATCATGTAAATTTTAATATTCGCTCATTGGTTTGCAAGCATTTAACGAATATTTCAATAGTCTACGGTATAAGGCTTTGACATCAAAATTCAAGGACTTATTGCACTAATTTCAATGATTTTTGCGATTTGTTCGCGATTACTGGGAAAACAATGACAAATTCTACACCATTGCCCTCTTCACTGGTTAGTGATATCGACCCATTTAGGCCTTGAGTGACTAAGTTATACACTAGGTGCATACCCAATCCTGAACCACCTTGGCCGCGCTTTGTTGTTACAAAGGGGTCGAAGATCCGCTTGCGAATCTCTTCAGGTATTCCTTTACCGTTGTCGCGATAAACTATTTTGAGCTTGTTCGCGGGCATAAGTTCCGCAATTATATCGATTTTTCCATGCTCAACACCTTCAAACCCATGAATAATTGAATTCATGATGAGGTTGATGAGTATCTGGTTGATTGGGCCGGCTTTTGTCTCGACGGTCAGTTTAGGATCGCATTCGACATTGATGTCATGCTCTACTTTCTTCAAACGCGGGCGCAGTGACAATAATATTTCATTGACCAGTTGTGGAAAAACAAAGGTTCGGCTATTTTCCGAAGATTGGTCAACCGCAACTTGTTTGAAGCTGGAAATAAGTTCTGCCGCGCGGTTTAAGTTGCGGTAGATGATATTGAGATTTTCTTGGCTCTCGACGATGAATTTTTTCATCGCGCTCGCTTTGAGGGTTTTATTCTCAAAGTCTTTCTGAATGACGGCCAACCTATCCAGCATCATTGTTGATGCTGTTACGCCTAAGCCAATCGGTGTATTAACTTCGTGGGCAACGCCAGCAACCATATCTCCCAAAGAGGCCATTTTCTCATTTTGAACGATCTGACGCTGAAACTGATGAAGTTTTTCAAGGGTTTGAATCAACTCTTGGTTGGCGTCTTTCAACGCAAGTGTGCGCTGACTAACCATGTCTTCCAAGCTGGCATTTAACTTTCTATGCTGCTCTTCCGCTGCTTGTTGTTTTTGCATGTATTCTTGTATACGGCTGAGCATAACATTCACTGCTTCAGATAAGATGCCTAGTTCTCTGATACTCGAAAATTCGGCTCTGGCAGAATAATCACGGTGTCTGGAAGTACGCTGCAAAAAGTCTGCAAGGTATTCGATGGGGCTAGTGACAATCCTTTGCAGTCTCAGCGCCAATAGAAAACTCACTATCATCATTACGAACATAACGGATAAGTTGAGTAATATGGACTCACCGACTAATTTGTTGAAGCTATCAGCAGAGGCTCTTAGGTAAATGTAGCCGACTTCTCTATCGTCAAAGGTAAGTGGCCTAGCGACCTCAATGACGTCATTGGTAATTTTGGGTCGCAACAATTTACTGAAGCTGCCAATTTTACTCTCTACGGGCGGGTTGCCCGTTTGATTGTAGCTAGTGAAGTATTGCATGCTGCCCTGCTCATCTTTGCGATAAAGATGCACATTAGTCACCATCAAGGCTGCACTTAGGCTTTTCAGTTTGCCCTCTGCCCCATAGGGATCATCGAGGTGAATATATTCTGCGGTGTTAGAACCCATAAGTGTTGCAAGGGTTTGAACATCGGTCATCAAGTCTTCTCGATAGGTTTGGATTTGAGAATACATCGACAAGCTTGATGAAAAGACGAGCGTAATTGTAGCAATGGCCATTACTACCCAGAGAAACAAACTGCGTATAGAAAGTCTAACCATTGGATTGGCCATATAGTGTTAACGCGCCTACCTTCTCCACCATTGTTTTCTAATATTGGCCTAATCGGGCGAAAAAAGAAAGCAACTCTTGGCGCAAATTTCTAGTGCCTCGCGGCAACAACCGATTCATATAACGAGAGATAGTCTTGCGCTGACTTCTCCCACGTAAACCGAGTTTTCATACCGCGCATCTGCATTTCTCTGAACGCCGGCGGGTTTTCATAGTAGAACAACAGCGCACGCCTGATGCAGGATAATAGCGCACTAGGGAGTGGCTCATCAAAGACGAAGCCCGTTGCTGAGTGCGGATTGTGCTCTAGGTCGACTACGGTGTCTTTGAGGCCGCCAACAGAGCGCACGATTGGCATAGTGCCATAAGCTAGGCTGTACATTTGATTCAAGCCACAGGGCTCAAATTGAGAAGGCATCAAGAAGAAATCCGCGCCAGCTTCAACCAGATGAGCATGTTCAACGCTAAAACCGTTGATAAAGGCAAACTGTTTAGGGTGATTGTGCGCGTACTCGCCAAGGTCCATGCACACCTTAGGGTCGCCTGTACCCACGATGACAATTTGAAGATTATGGGCCATTAAGCTATCGAGGATAGGAACGATATAACCAAACCCTTTTTGTTCAGTAAGTCGACACACCATGCCGATGACCGGTGTTGATGGCGACGCAGGTAGACCAGCCTTTTCCTGTAAAACTCGCTTACAGGTTTGTTTTCCGCTTAGATTTTCTGCGTCATAGTTCTCTGGCAGGAAACTGTCTGTTAGCGGATTCCATTGCGTGTAGTCGCAACCGTTGAGTATTCCGCTTAAATCATTTGCTCGGGTTACCAGTCGGTCGTGTAAGCCATGGCTACCCAAGTCAGTCAGTAGTTCTTGGGCGTAATTGGGGCTCACTGTTGTGATTTTATGGGCGAACTCAATGCCGCTTTGCAGCATATTAATATAGCCCCCGTGGACCTGCCCCAAAATAGCCGGATGATGGCGCAAATACGGAATATCTTGGAGCTGGTGAACTCCCTGAAATGCCGCGTTGTGAATGGTAAAAACCGTTTTGGTATCAGCAAAAAATCCCGATTTCTCGTGTGCCATAAAGAACGGCAACATCGCAGTATGCCAGTCGTGGCAATGAATAATGTCTGGCTGCAGGCTAACCGCTTGTAGCGCGCTTAGCACACAGCCACTGAAGAAACTGAAACGTTCACCATTGTCGGCGTATGCCTCGTAGCCATTGGTGTATAAACCATCACGATCAAAGTATTCTGGATAGTCTATGAATAGAATATTTAGGCCATGCCAGTGCAACTGCTTGATGTTGTAGTGGTAAACCTTGCCCTCAGAAAATAGCGTTTGTGGACCGCATGCATCGGCAAGTTTGTATTTGTCTGCGATTTCTTTGTAGTAGGGCATCACGATGGTAACCTCGTGACCCATTGCGTTTAGTGCGATTGGAAGGGCTTTACCAACATCGGCTAGACCACCAGTCTTGACGATGTCTTCAACTTCAGAAATAGCAAAAACGATATTCATCTTGGACTCTCGCTTGAAATGGGTTCTCTGCTACAAAACTGTAATTAAGTTACCACATTCTTCGCTTGGCTGGCTATCTGACCGAGGTTAAATAAACAGAAAACTTGTTGTCTTGGGCTACGGTGTGGAAATCGCTAAATGCTTCGCTGAGTAAACCTGGGTAAGGTAAAAAGCGATTCGCCACAAGATAAAGGCTTGCGCCATTTGTCATCATCGATGGGCAGCGACGGATAAAGTCTTCAGTAATACTGTAATTTGTTTTCACACCAGTGTGAAATGGAGGATTGGTTATGACCGTATCAAATTTGCCTTCAATGCCATTTAATCCATCCGCAGCGACGAGATTGGCAATGCGTTCGTTATCGTCTAGTGATAAGGCGGTACAATACAGTGCTAGCGCGCTCACATCTGACAGTGTTAATTGAACGTTTGGAAACTGGCTAATCACGAATGTTCCGATAACACCTGCACCGCAGGCAAAATCGAGCACTCTTCCCCTAAATGACGATGGCAGTTTTTCGAGTAGCAATCGTGTGCCTGCGTCCAGTTCACCATGGCTGAATACACCGGGTAAAGACGAGATTTCCCACTGATGGCCATTAAGGTCATACTGATCGCTTTTAAGCCATTTCTTCGGTTCAAAAAGAGGGACTTGTGCTGTCACTTGGCAACACAATAAGCTGCAGTGCCTTGCAGAATCAATTTTCTGAACGGGGCCATAGTGTTCAAGTAATTTCGACGCACTCTTTATGCCGCCTTTGTTCTCTCCCACCAAGTAAAGGCGACCATCGAGTGTCAGCATACAAGCCGCCATCGCTAACAACATTTGAGTGTGCGACTTTGACTTTGGCATGTAGATGACGATATCGGTGTACTGTGGCGCAGATAATAAAAATGGCGCAAAAATGTGGGTGTGATTACCTTGCTCAACCGTTTCTTCAAAACCATTGGGGCGACTTGCTACATCCCGGCTGTCCAGTGTTAACGCTGAGCGAGTTCTGACCGCTTGACTGAAAATGTCATAGTACTGATACAACACCGTAAGCGGTGTGTTTTTTTGACTACGGACAAACGATGCATCGGCAGGGTTAATGACTAAGCATTTTCCCTGACTGAATATTTCAATGTTTCGCTCTAGTAATTGGCTCTGCGGACTCAGGGTCATTCAATGCGCTCGAATATCAAATCCCAAACGCCATGACCGAGTTTTTGACCGCGAGTCTCGAATTTTGTGATCGGACGATAATCTGGACGAGGGACAAAATCACCATCTTGTGCTGTATTGCTAAACCCAGGCGCTTCTTTCATGATTTCCAGCATTGATTCGGCGTAGGGCTCCCAGTCTGTAGCCATATGGAAGGTACCGCCTATTGCCAGTTTCTGGCGAACTAACTCAACAAATTCTGGTTGCACAATTCGACGTTTGTGATGGCGTTTTTTGTGCCATGGATCTGGAAAATACAATTGAACGCGATGCAGACTTTTGTCTTGCAACATGTTCTTCAAGACTTCAACGGCGTCATATTCCATCAATCGAATGTTGGAGAGCTGCTTTTCTCCCGCATCACCAATGCACGAGCCAACGCCCGGCCTGTGGACTTCAATACCTAGAAAATTGACCTCAGGTGCGGCGTCAGCCATTTCGACAAGCGACTTGCCCATGCCGAAACCTATCTCTACTACGGTATTGGCATCACGCCCATATACGTCTTTCAGATCTATGGTGGTGTCTTGATACTCAATGCCCATGCTAGGCCAATATGTCTCGAGAGACTTAGCTTGCCCTTTGGTCAAACGCCCTTCGCGTTTCACGTAACTTTTTACTTTGCTGATGTAGACGCCTGCGGCTTCCGCTTCGGCTTGGCTATTGAATCGACCCATAAACCTTATCTAGTACTAAAAATGATTAAAAAAGCTGCGGCATTATGCCCAGTCAAAGACATAATGCAACTTTGTGCCACTATTTTATGCGAAATTTGACGGTTTTGCCCAGTCATGCTTGTTATTTAAGGAATGTCAGCGCTTCGCTGGTATCCGATACATTTTCCAAAAGCATCATATGTGCCGCATTATCAATGGCGGTCAGTTGTGCATTTTTCAGTTGTTTTTGTGCATCTAACAGGCTGGAATAAGGCGCGATGATATCTTGTTGAGAACCAATGAGCTTGATTGGAAACGATGTCTTGGACAAAGGAACGAGCAAGTTCTCTCTTGGTGTTGTACTGGTAATGTGAGCTTTTAACGTCGTTGCCCCCAAGTCTTCTGCCATTGAGACAACAATGTCGCCGACATTCTCCGATGTAAGATTTTGAGGCAATACATATGGCTCGGCAAAGCCTTGTGCGCGGGGCTTAAAATTTTTAGTGGAAAGCGATGAAAGTATTGCTTTGCGCTTGGTTTCCTCGCGTTTGGTTAACCCTTGAGGTGCATAACCTATCAGGGTTAAAGATGCGACTTTATCGCAATTGGCTAGCGCCCATTTGGCGGCGACATAGCCTCCCATTGAAAACCCGATTAGGTGAACTTTTTCGTCAGCGAGCACGCGATCATTTGTCAAACTCAACATGTCTTCCAACGAGTTTGCCCATTGCAATGGTACGTAACGCCTCTGGGGCAAGCCTAGTTGTTGCCATACGGGAAGCCAAACGCGCTCGTCGCACAAAGTGCCTGGGAAAAACAAAGATGGATATGACAAAGGAGTTGATACTCATAATAAATTTAGACGTATGAGATGATATCATAGCAATAGATCCACAGTAGATAATCATAAACATGTCCAAAAGCTTTTCTGAACGCGTTTTAGCGTGGTTTGATGTTCACGGCAGAAAACACTTGCCTTGGCAGCAAAATGTCACGCCTTACCGAGTATGGGTATCAGAGATCATGCTCCAACAAACGCAAGTGACGACAGTCATTCCTTACTTTGAACGATTCATGGAAAAATTTCCTGATGTGACGGCATTGGCCAATGCGCCCCAAGATGAAGTACTGCACTTGTGGACGGGATTAGGTTATTACGCTAGAGCGAGAAACTTACACAAAGCGGCCCAACAGATATCACAGCACTACAATGGTGAGTTTCCAACAGATATCGAAGAGGTGGTCGCATTGCCGGGAATCGGTCGTTCAACGGCGGGTGCCGTTTTGTCATTATCGTTACATCAGAAACACGCGATACTCGACGGGAACGTTAAACGTGTATTAGCTCGCCACGAAGCTATCGGTGGGTGGCCGGGGCAAAAGAAAGTTGAGCAACAGCTTTGGCAAGTTGCAGAGCGTTATACGCCTGATAGCCGTTGTCATCATTACACACAGGTAATGATGGATCTGGGAGCGATGATTTGTACCCGTAGTAAACCTAAATGTGATGAGTGCCCATTACAGTCTTCGTGTTTAGCCTTTGCTCAAGGTACACAAACAGAATTTCCGGGTAAAAAGCCTAAAAAAACGCTGCCAGAAAAATCAGTGGAGATGTTAGTACTCTTTTCGCAGGGGCGCATTTTATTGAAACAGCGTCCACAGCAAGGTATTTGGGGAGGCTTATGGGGTTTTCACGAGTTCGATTCCGTTGCACAAGGAGACAACTGGCTAAATCACAGTGGCTTAGTCGAAACTGATATTCGGGCTCTACCTGCGTTTCGACATACATTTAGTCACTTTCATTTAGATATAACTCCACGGTTAGTCATGTTGCAGAGGCCACCAAGAGAACTTAATGAAACGGGGCAGCAATGGTTCGATATAACCAATATTGATGTTGGCACATCCACGCCAACGCAAAAAATCATCAAATCCGTAAATCAATTGTTGTAAACTGCAGCAAATATTGTGGTAACACAAAGAGGAACGTTATTGTGAGTAGAACTGTATTCTGCGAGCGTTTACAAAAAGAAGCAGAAGGGTTGGACTTCCAGCTTTACCCTGGTGAGCTTGGCAAGCGCATATTCGACACTATTTCAAAAGAAGCATTTGCCGAATGGCAAAAAAAGCAAACGATGCTGATTAATGAGCATAAGCTCAATATGATGGACCCTAATGCGCGAGCGTTTTTAGAGCAGCAAATGTCGGCTTACCTTTTCGAGGGTAAAGAGCCTACAATTGAGGGTTATGTCCCCCCAAGTAAGTGAAAATTTCAACAGTTTGATTAAAAGCTGTTCACTTAGAAATTTTTCTTACAAAAGTTGTTGACTTAAGCATAAGAAATCCGTTTAATACGCACCCACAGCGCAACGGGGTTTAACTCCAGAAACGCTAACCAGATTTGCCCAGATAGCTCAGTTGGTAGAGCAGCGGATTGAAAATCCGCGTGTCGGTGGTTCGATCCCGCCTCTGGGCACCATTACTTAGAAGCCTCGCAGTAGCGGGGCTTTTTTGTTTCTAGCCTAAGTGGAAGTTGGGCGACACGCAGCGTATCGGTGCCGGTCACCGTGAGTCACGATCCCGCCTCTGGGCACCATTACTTAGAAGCCTCGCAGTAGCGGGGCTTTTTTGTTTCTAGCCTAAGTGGAAGTTGGGCGACACGCAGCGTATCAGTTGGCTAAGCCTCAGTATTTGTGAATTCTATATAATGCTGTTTTCCTCAGAGCAAAATTACCACTACTTCTTTAAATTGGGGCGCAACCCAATGACAGTTTTACAATTAGGTAACTCTTTCCCTTAAGCTGAAGTCTAAGGCCAATAGCGACATGACTATCAAGAGGGACTTACAACCACACTTCAAGGTTATAGAGATTATAAAATTCAATTAAGTATCGATTAAAAGCGAGTGTCCTGCTGGCTACTATGCAAAAAGATATAAGCTATCCACTCGGGGGAAAAGCTACATATCATCACGCAGTTCAATGTTGTGCGTTGTGAAATCAAAGCAAAATATTGCTCGGCTTTCAAATTGCTTACTTCCTTTAAAATCAATTTCTTAAAAATTTTTTGGAAAATTTCTAATGTGTTTTGTTAGAAATCAATTTGTGTTGACCACTACCTATATCGAATTGACAACACAATAGGTAACACCTAATGAGATTGAGTAACTTACTTGCTGCTATTGCATTTGCCATGAGTATTTCAACGGTTGCAGCTCCGGTTTGGAAGGTAGAAAAAGACAATAACCAAGTATTTCTTGGCGGTACTGTGCATAATTTGAGTGATGCCGAATACCCGCTACCGGAGGCCTTTGAAAAAGTATTTGATCAAGCTGATGAAATCTACTTTGAATTCGACATGAGCAAGCTGAACAGCCCCGAACTGCGAAATGCCATTATAAATACGATGACATACAAAAATGGTGGCACCATTGCCGACGATATACATGAAGATACTCTCACTTCGCTAAAAGCCAGCTTAAGTGAACGGGGTTTACTTTATGAACAAGTTGCCGGTTTAAAGGCCAGTCTTTTAGGATTAACGCTAAACTCTGTGGAAACACAAAGGTTAGGCCTTAACGGAAAGGGGGTTGATACTTACTTCCATGAACTCGCATCAGAGGAAGGGAAACCTATTGGCTGGTTGGAGTCCATTGATGACCAGGTGGCGACCCTAGCGTCATTTGGAGCAGGACAGGAAGATGAGTATATACGCTACATTCTAGATACACTGGACGACAAAATGAATATTATCTCTGAGATGGAAAAAGGTTGGAAACAGGCTGATATTGAGCTGTTGAATAACAAACTACTGTCTCCGATGAAGCACACTTTCCCTGATGTCTACCAGACTGCGGTAGTAGAGCGTAACGACGCCTGGTTGCCGCAAATTGAAGCTATGCTGGACGACGAAGATACAGAGTTGGTTTTAGTCGGTGTTTTACATTTTGCCGGAGAAGACAGTGTTCTGCGCCAGCTTGAAGCCAAGGGCTACAAGGTATCAAGGCTCTAATCTACTATGACCTGTGACCCACCACGCAATTTTAACCAATTGCTTGATGTATACGGCGACCTGCTAAAGCGGGTTGCTGCTACTTACGAAGCAAACATATCGAAACAGCAGGATCTATTTCAAGAAATATCCCTGGCCGTCTGGTTAGCCATGCCTGCCTATAAAGGTAACAGTAGCTTTAAAACTTACATGCTGCGTATTGCCCATAACGTATCGGTTAAGCATGTGACTAATGAAGTAAAGAAAGGTAACTATGTCGATATTGAGCAACAAATATTAGAAGCAAATCCTTCTGTAGAAGGCGAAAAAAACAATGAACAACATATTCAGGCAGCTCAGTTAATGCATCATGTCAGGCAACTTCCACTGCAACATCGCGAACTGTTCGCATTGCTTATGGAGGGGTTGTCATACAAAGAAATTGCAGAGATGACGGACAACTCTATAGCCAATGTAGGCATGCTGATCCTGCGTATCAAACAAAGGTTAACGGAGGCCATGTCCCATGAATGATGAATTTTCATCACTGTGGCAAGCTCAGCAAGTGGTCGAGCACGATAATGAAAAGCTGAAAGCAATGTGGCGAAAACGGCGTCTTCGCGATCGCTTGAGTTTTGCCATCACAGCACTATCCATTCCCGTTGTGCTATGGCTAAGTATTAGTACTGGGCTGAGTGATGCCCACTGGTCAAAAAAAGTATGGGTTATTTTTTGGGCTGTGTTTTGCTGCATATATGGCGCGGGCATGTTGTGGTATTTGCGAAACAGTATGAAATCGATAACCGAGCTTTCCAGTTCGGCCTTAATGAATCGAATGCGTTGGCGAGCACAAATGCAATTGAAGGCAATGCGTGCCGCCAAGCCAATAGCCCTGTTTATGATTGTGTTACTTGTGATCTTTAATATCACCTTCTTTTCTACTAATGCCGAAGCAGTAGCGCAATGGCCTAGTTATATCGGCAAGAATAGTGTGATTTTTGCACTGGCAGTGCTTGTTTGGATAACTGGAGCACGTAAAACCCGTGCTTGCCAACAGGAGCTTGACTGGTTGAATGAATATGAAACCGCAGGTGAAGACTATTCAAAAGAAGACAGTGATTGACGCTGAAACTCGGCAAGACCCGTCACTCTTAGGTAGTGTTGAGTTTCGTCGCAAACACAGCAAAGTGAACGAATTATGCATTTTAAGGTTGTGCATGCATATGGAAGATGCGCCCAATTACGAAAGCTACTCTTATGATGAATTGTTCGATACAAAAAAGCATATCGACAAACATCGCTTCCCTTAGATATAGCGAACAGAGCTCCAGTGATGAACTATCCGGTTATGAATGCTGTAAATATAGAAACCTTTGCTCTTGTTTGTAGTAACACAGTGTATCGGTGCCGATGAACATGACACTCAACCGACTAGTATAAAAATGCAATTCTAAAGTTCCTAGTGCTATCTCATTAATTTGATTGTAAAAAAAACAGAAAATAGATAACTTAATAGAGCACTTACATCATCAAAGGACGAAAAAGTATGCGTAAAAGTGTTTTAGGAACCCTCGCAGCAACAATTTTACTCTCTTCTGTGACTACATCCGTATCTGCCAGCTCGATTGAAGATATAAAAAAAAGAGCAGCTGAAATAAATGAACTTAAAACCTTAGTTCAAAGCGCTGATCCAGCACTGAGGCTTGCGGCTATCGATGCAATGCAACTCTCTGATGACTTGGCTATGAGAGAACTAGCATATTCTGCTGGAATCAACGCGTCCGACGAATCAGTTGTTGCTTTGACTATTCGAAATAAGTTTACTGAATTAGATAACTTTGTCGTGTCTTTTGATTCAGAACCTCAGAGTGAAGAGGCGAAAAAGATCTATCATGATATTGGTGGACAGTTAATGGTAAAGATAGTCGAATACAACAAAGAAAAAGGTGTATTTAAAAATACTACGCACTATTCTAATTCAGACAGACAATCAAGTCTTTCAGGCCTCAACCTGTTGTTAGATACAAGATATTGTCAAGGCGACTTCAGACTGGCCGATGACTTGTTATACAAAGGCATTATCACATGCTCAAAACACCAGTTTCCGGCGACGATTAGTATTTTTTAGAAAATAATTGCCTCTGAAATTTGAATATGCCCGTCTTTTCTCCAGCTAGAATAAATTTTTAGCTTTAAACGGCGGGCTTTTATATTCCCTAATTGGATAGTTGTCTCTTCCTGAGTTGGTAAGATTGTATTACTCGCTGTCGATATCCAACCGCGCTTTCCACTTACTTTTTTTGAAGTCAAGATTTCAATATCTTTGATGCCGCTACCCTGAGGAGTGATTAGCTTCAATATTGAGACATTCTTGAACTCTGGTAACGTAAGGTCAATTTCAGCTACACCTTCATTAATGCTTGTTTCGTAAAACGTTGAGTTGTCCCCATCATTGATAAGTTTTACTGACATCTCGCTCTTTATCGGGGCCATGTTCCAAAAGCTGATATCATAAGATAAGTCGTCTAATTCAGTTTGGCCTATTACTGGTCTTGTTGGTGTTCTCTTGACACTAGACGAAAAAAACGGCGACACAGTCTCAAGTAGCCTATCCATTCTCAGAACATTGCCGAAACCTGTGTCGTTGTCGATGGCTTGCAACATACCTATTGCGATCTCACCCGAGTATACGAGGCTTCCACTCATGCCCTTAAAAAATGCTTTGTCCTGATCTTGTGGCTTAATACTCAGGTAGACCAATCCTGTTTCTTGTACTGTAGCGCTAGAATTAGTGGGTAGGCCGTCACCATTTACATAGGAAACGACTACGTTTTTAGCATTCTCGATGTCTGATTGAACAGCGGATAATGCGTTAAATTCAATTCCACAGTTGTCTGCGAGAGCCCCCGAAACATTACCTACAGATAAATCATAACCGAATGGTTGAAGCATCTGACCATCACCTAGCGATCGGGAATTGTCACTACCTTTAATGGTCAAAAATATACTATCTTTAATTACGTGAAGTGGCGTTACAAAATAGCAAAGGTTTAATCGTTTTACTAAAAAGCCTTGTCCAACATCATCTCCTTCTATATATGCTTGTGTCGGGTTGACGGCATGGCTTATGGGAGAAATGAAGGTGAAAAGTAGTATGAAATATAGAGATTTACTCATAATCAATCT
The DNA here is from genome assembly GCA_963922845.1 of uncultured Alteromonas sp. GTDB lineage: Bacteria > Pseudomonadota > Gammaproteobacteria > Enterobacterales > Alteromonadaceae > Alteromonas. The sequence goes on along the minus strand of CAWUJV010000040.1, from coordinate 24,848 downwards.
TTGTTTCTAATTGTTTGTTTTAGAAGTAGGGTGAATTCTAATAGTAAAAACATTAATGCGAACAGTGAGGTAATGGCAGCAACAACAGGATCTTTGGTGACGCGACTCCAGATTGAGGGAGTTAATAATAAATCCTCGTTTCCGAATCTTGTTACTCGGACTCCATCACCTTCCGAAACAACAGAGAAGTAAAAAGCTGTCTCATCTGTAATTCTTATAAATCCTTTAGAGATATATTCTTTATTCAAATCTACAATTGTCGCTCTATCGCCGGTATCTAGTGCGTAAGTCTCTCCCTGATATCTCCCACTAGATAAAAAGCGACTTTCAAGTATGCTCACCTCTCCCTCAAGAAGTAAAGACTCAACACCTACTCCAACATCTTCACCCAAATAGGCTTTACCCTCAAAGGGTAAAACAAGGTCGTTTGAGGTTGTTAATAGTAATTCAATGTAGCCCGTGAGCTTTGTGACGTTGTTGCCGTTTTTAAATGTTCCGACAAAATCTGGGTTTTTAGCGGAAATTAAGATCTTATAGTGATCATCACGATTTATGGAAGTCACTCGAAGTTTTGTATCAGTCGCAAAAGTAATCGTTTTTTCCGCCGACAACGACACAGGTTCTAAAAACAAATCTTCTGCTACTAAGATGCCTGATTCGAAGTACCACTCATTAATTTCGGCACTAGTTGTATTTATTGTTATCGTTTGTGAGTGCCCTTTAACGCTGTAAATATTCGTTCTATCACCTAACAAGATGATGGCGGCAACAATGCCCAGCATTATGATTAGACTGTATCCAGCATGCAGTCGTTTATCACGTAGTGAAAATATGGCTACAAATTTTTCAGCGGTCAGTTTCATTGACTTTTCTGCAGTGTGAATAGAGTCGCAGGAAGATTTCTACCATTTTTTCGTCGTACTATTTGAACACTGTAGTTTTCTGTTGTGAGTGATTGGGCCGGGACTGCGCATATAGTATCGTAAGACGTTCTTTTGCCCTCTTCTAACCTTTTACATTTGGCTTTTATCCGTTTTCCATCAGTAGATTTTAGTTGCATGAAAACTTCACTTCTACCTGAACTGATCATAAATATGATATTTGCGTTGGCGTCAGGCTTGGCTCTTGATGAAAGCAAAACATGTTTATTTTTCTGCTCATTACAGCTACCCGTTGTGGCTAGCGGTGCTAGATGATTTTGTGCAAAACTCGCAATGATTTCTTCAAATCTTGTCGGATATTTTAGAGCGACTGATGGCGAATTTTGCTCTATATTGCCTTGTAGTTCATAGTCATTCTCAGATACATAAGTTCCATCTATCGAGGAAACCTTGAAGCAAAAATTGTCCAAATCTGGAACGGTATCGAGCAAAAATTGGTTACTTGTAATATCTGATGAGTACATCGCTCCGACGAGGATATTTCCTGATACGGGTACATTTGAGCTGAAATGCTCGGTGAACTTATCGTTAGAGGGCGCTGCAAACCTTTCTGCACTTGCTAGGCAAGGCAGTAGTGCAAGAATAACAAGAATATTTTTGTGTATATATATCATCTACATAAACGTTCCCTGTTTCTAGATTCTGAGACTATTACACAAAAACAAAACAAAAATAAGTATAAAAAGTAGTGCTTTAGTAAAATTCTTAGCTGTAATTGACAACAATGAGTCGATAAAAGATAAAAACACAATCGGTCATAGTGAAGGCAAAACAGTTTTGCAGGTGTTTTTAAGCACTGGGACTAATCATCAGCAAATACCGCTTCGGTTAACCAGCCCCCGGTAATTTGCTTTGGTTTTTGGCTATCAACATCGGTTACCCAAAACACCATTGCATAGCGTGGAGCGTCGATGTTGGGCTTTTCCAATGCAATTTGCCATTGTCCATTTCGACTCAATGTCTTGTTGTAATCCAACACAACGAAATCTTGCTTAAGTTCCTTTCTGGCATTTTCGCCGCGTCTTACATAGGTTGAAAGACCGACACCTAAAATTGCGCTGTTAAGCACAAGTTGCTGGTCATTATTGCTATCGGTTTGGTAAACAACAGAGGCACTTTTTTGTTCTAAGCTGGCAGCGAGTTGTCCATCTCGACGTTCGAGTGCGGGAAGGGGATGTCTTCGAAACCAACCTCGCCACTCCTTGCCATTGAGCATAAGCCCGGGCGTGTAAACGGATTGGCTTAGTCCTTCTATCTTATAAGTTCGTTGTCGCCAGGAGAACTCACCATTTGCATAGGGATCTTTCCAACCCAATTGGTCCCAGTAGTCGACATGAAACGCCATAGGGAAATACGAGGTCCACAGTTCAGGGTGATCTTTCCATTGATTTAACCATCGTTCTGCAGGTGGACAACTGCTGCAACCTTGTGAAGTGAATAACTCTATTTGTAGTGATTTTTCTGAGGATGTAAATTCTACAATAGGCTCTGCTTGGGCTGTAAAACACATAGAAAGCAAGCCTGCTCCCAACCATTTTCGCCACATAACCATGCCTCTTTTTGCTTAAACACTTTGCAAGTGTGGCAGAGAGTTATCACAGGCGTGTCACGAAAAGTTATCGATTTTGCTGCGAATTTATATTTACCCCAATTTAGCCTCAGAGGACTCCATCATCGGTACTTTTTGCGTTTGTAGCGCTTCACATAAGGTGAAAAGAACAACACCAGGCCTGTAATAAGTAACGTAAGTGTTATCAATGCTGTGGGAAGCATAAGCCATAGATTAGCGTTTTTCTCAAAGAAGGTACCGTCGTGAATGCTCTCGATGAGATCTGAGTTACGTTTGGCGACTTGTAGTACCGCACCAGTATGACTATCGATCTGAATTTCAATTGCATTGTGACTGCGAACTTTTACTATGCCTTTTGAAGGTCGTACATCAAGACGATCGATGTCTTGCCATGTCTTTATCTGCGCTTCAGCTACGGTCTGAGCAGCTTCTAGTATATGTTCAAATGAAATAGGTGCGGCACCTGAAGCGTCGATAATGCTGCCCTTGACGGTGGGAGGCTGGATAAAGCTCAGCTCTTTTTTCAGCAACAACAAGATGCCAGAAACAAGAACAACTAACAGGGGTAAGGCAATAACGATACTGCCCCATTTGTGAATTTTCCGATTTGCGTTTGTAATGCTCATTATTTAATACAACCTAGCTTGAACACCACTCGCGACTAGAACGTCCATTGCGTAGATAGACGCACACTGCGCTGGGGCTGAAACGGTGCATCTTCATCTAAACTGGCGTAGTACGTCTGGTTCAATATATTGTTAATGGTAAAACTTATACTTTGACTGTCGCTGAGTTCATACGACACAGTGCCATTCCAAAGGGTGTGTGAACCTCTTGGTAGTTCAGAAGGTCCTGCACGCGTTGTCGAGAACACATGACTGACAACACTGCCGACCGATAGCTTGTCAAATTCGTATTCTAGCGTCCAGTTAATTCGCCTAGGATTTACGTCATCCAACGTTTGTTGATTATTGTCTTCGCCTGATTGCTGCTGGTAGTCCAGCTGATGCGTCACGTGATCAGTGGCTTGCCAGTACAATTGCAGTTCTAGTCCTTTGATAATGGCAGAATCTACATTGCGATAGGATAGTTGGTTATCCGCAACGTCGTAGCGTTGAATGTAGTCATCGAGTTGATAGTAAAACAGCGCCGTATTAAGCCTTAACGTCTCGGTTGCCTGCCATACCAATGCTGCTTGGGAACCAAGACTTTTCTCGGGTTTTAACCTACTGTTGCCCGAAACAAATCCTCTTGGGGTCCTGCCGTCGAAAAAACGCTCTGACAATGTTGGAAACCGAAATCCATTTGCGACGCTCGCACTCAAAGATAGCGTAGGCGCAAGTTTTAAAGCGCCTGATAAGGAGAAGCTGACATAATCATCGTTTAACGACGACGTATTCTCGCTATCTTGTTCGAGCCAATCATATCGCACACCAAAATCGATATTAATTGCATGCCACTGAGTATTCGTTTTCGCATATAGAGCGAGATTGGTTTCATCGCCATTGACTTGATTTGCAAACGCATCACTATCTCGCGCGTCGCCAAAAACCTCAAAGTTACTGTCTACGGTGGCACCAGCACGAGATAGCCAATCTATCCCTATGACACTTTGAGTACTGTCTAGGTATAACTGTTGTGACCAATGCCCACCAACCGTATGACTTTGGTATTGATTTAGTGCCTGATATTGCTCTGGCCGCAAAACACGGTTGTCCCAATTTTGATAATGATGGAACAGTTTTGCAGTCCATCCCGAGTAGGAGGAAAGATGAACTTGTGCAAGAGAGTGTATCTCACTGGGATAATTACTTTGCTCTCGGGTTGGAAACCGCGCGCTGCTTTTTCCAATATCTTCGGCATAACTGGGTAGCCAAGAAAAGGTTGTCGTTAAGCTCCCGGAATGCATTTGATAGCGAATAAGCGAAGACATCCGTTGGTAACCGGTATTAAGCCTTTCGCCATTCGCTGCAGATTCGTCATTGCCATGTTGCAAGGCAACGGCGTAAGTGAATGAGTCTTCTTTGTGCTTAAACGCCGCACTTAGATTTCCACCGTCAATTTGACCTGCTAGGCTAAAATGAGTACCCGTAAAGCTACCTGTCGTAACGTTTGCTACCCCTCCAAGGGCTTGTGAACCGTATAGCGTTGACGACGGACCTTTGATTACACTGACTTGGGTAACTAAATCTGGCGAAATAAAAGAAATCGCGTTGCCAGCCCGTCTGTCGGTGACGATTGGGATACCATCCACTTCGGTACGAATGCGTGAACGACTAAACCCGCGAATTGAGTAGCTTTGAAATTGCCCGCCTTGGCCATTTAGGCTGACGCCCGGTATTCGTCGCATGGCATCGGCAATTGTGCGGGCCAAGTCGAGGGAAAACATATCTTCAATATCGAGCGTTGTCTGATTGGGGCCGTCTACCGCCGCCTGTTTAGGGGCGAGTATTTCTATTACTTCACCATCAAATGAAGCCAATACTGGATGTGCAAAGCTAAGCGCACATACTGGCAAAACGAATCTGATCATACAATCGGGTTATAGCCTAAGAACAAACAATCAAGGTAGTGGGTTTAATACCCGCAACAAAAACTGCGGTAATTTAACGTGTTACGTTTATCGACGGTAGTGATTTTCTAAAAGAAAGGCGCCGACTAGCAGCGCCTTTTTGTAACGTGATGTATCAAAGTACCCAACTAGATAACGGGGGCACCCGGCGTCCACGGACCACCTGCATCAATAATGGCTTGTTGCAAAGCGGGGATGCGCTCAGCGCTCAATGAGCGAACTTGTTGGCTCACCTTTTCAAGGCCCTCAACCGCATATCCAAGTTGTTCGCGGTGTTGCGTTGTTGGGCCATAGGATGAGCGTGCTGCTGACATCGCATATGACAATCTGCTAGCAATATTGGCAGGCTTGATGCCTTTGCGATCACGTGATTTCAAGCCTGTTAGCTCAACTTCAATCGCATGAATATCTGCTTTGATTTTTTCATAGTCTGCCTCAAGCGCAGCATTGTTGCCGGGCGTGTTGTCCAATCCTTTTCGCAGTGTTTCCATCGCTTTATTCATCTGTTTCAGTACCGCAGAAATAGATGAAGAGCGTCGTTGAGCACTGGCGATTTGTTGATTGAAAGCAAGTGCTTCCTCGTTGCTTGCACCCGGTAAGGCGTTGTCATAAATGGCTTTAAGCTCAAATTCAACGGGCTCAGCCAATGCTGTAATTTCACCACCAACACGCTTGAACAGTTTGGCGGTGTATTTGCCTGGAGAGGCCATAATTCCACTGCCCAGTGGGTTCCAGCCAGATCGTTTTTCACCGGTCACGGCACTGGCACTGTTGTGTGTCATGTTCCATGTAATTCGGTGTAAGCCTTTCTTCGTTTTACCCTCTACGCGCTTCACGAAATTACCTGCCGCATCATAGACTTCTAGGTAAACTGCAGGCTTAGATTCTTGGTTCTCGGCTTCAATCGATTCCCACGATGGATACTTGGGATACTTCTCCTTTTTCACCATTTTCTTTTCAGCTTCCTGACGCTTTTGTTTTGCCGTCATTAAACTGTCTTTCAAATAATAGGTGAACGTTGCACCGTGAGCTGGGTTGTCTGCTGAGAAGCGGTCGTTACCATCGCTGCGGCTGTGATTGGAATCCAAACGGAACCACTTAACAGGGCGACTCGGTGCGAATAGAAGCGCATCTTGCTCCATCGCCTTGGCACTGAGTTGTCTCAGTGGTGCATAGTCGTCAAGAATATAAATCCCGCGACCAAATGTACCTGCGACTAAGTCGTTCTCACGACGTTGAATTTTCAAGTCACGAGTGGAGATAGTCGGCATGCCACCTTCTAATTCTAGCCACTTTTTACCACCGTCTATGGTGAAGAAAATGCCAAATTCCGTGCCGATAAACAGCAAGTCTTTGTTCACGTGATCTTGGACTATGCGCCAAACTAAGTGTTTCTCAGGTAAGTCTTCTGCCAAAGAGGTCCAGCTACGGCCTAAGTTAGTTGATTTGATCAGGTAAGGTTTGAAGTCGCCATACTTGTGATTATCGAGCGCGACATAAACGGTGTTGGCATCGAATAAATCAGCGCGAATATCGTTGACGTAAGCCGTTGAAGGCACACCTCTGACTTTCGATAAATCGATTTTTTTCCAAGACTCACCGCCATTGGTGGTAACTTGGATTAGACCGTCGTCTGTACCTGCCCATAAGATATTTTCATCAACGGGACTCTCGGCAAAGTTTGCGATGGTGTGATACTCCGACATTGCGTAGATATCCCACCCGGCCTCGACGGACCATGTACGGCCCATCATCGGCATGTGCATGCGATTACCGTTTTTGGTCAAGTCTTTTGAAATAGGCGTCCAGCTGTCGCCGCGATCATCTGAACGCCAAACCCGTTGCGATGCAAAATAAAGACGTTTTGGATCGTGAGTCGAAACGTTAATTGGGGCATCCCAGTTGAATCGCTCGGCGGGTTCGCCCGGACGTGGTTGTGGTTTGATATATACGTTTTCACCGGTCTTGCGGTCGTGACGATTCAAGTTACCTTGCTGCCATTGACTGTAGACGATATCGGGGTTGCCGGGTTCTGTTGCTGGCTGATGTCCATCGCCGCCAAGGGTTAGGAACCAGTCTTTATTCTTGATACCTTCAGTTTTGTCGGTTCTCGACGGTCCGCCTTGAGTCGAGTTATCTTGCGTGCCACCGTAAACCATGTAAAACGGCTCGGTGTCATCGACTGCGACTTTATAGAACTGAGTTAACGGCAGATTAGCAATGTAGCGCCATGTCGACATTCTGTCATGAGACATATAAATACCACCATCTGATCCCATCAACACGAAGTCAGGGTCGGTCGGGTGGAAAGCCATTGCGTGATCGTCAACATGCTTGCGCTTAGTGTCGATAGGTGTCCACGTTTTTCCGCCATCATTAGAGACTTTGCTGTAATTACTGGCGATGTAAACGCGATCAAACTGGTGCTGGTCAGCGAAGATTTCTTGGTAGTAATGTGGGCCAGTACCACCGCCAACTTCGTCAGACATTTTTTCCCAGCTTGCACCTCGATTCATCGAGCGGTAAAAACCGCCTTTGCGATTATCGGTTTCGATTGTTGCGTAGATAACGTCTGGTTTCATCGGTGAGATGGCCAAACCGATTTTACCCATATTGCCTTTAGGTAGGCCCGTTTTCAGCTCAGTCCAGGTTTCACCACCGTCGTCGGACGTATGAATACCTGCGCCTGGGCCCGTACCGACGTAGTTCGCGACGGTTCGTTGACGAGACCAGGTTGCTGCATAAAGTTTATCCGGATTGCGCGGGTCAATCAGCAGCGATGTTACCCCTGTCCACTCGTCTTCTGGCGTGAGTACTTGTTTCCACGTTTTACCGCCATCCATTGTTTTATATAGACCGCGTTCTCCACCACTAGTCCACAATGCACCTTGCACTGATGCCCAAACAATATCGGAATTTTCGGGGTGAATAATAATATCTGAAATGCGCTCAGAATTTTTGAGCCCCATGTTTTTCCACGTTTTACCGCCGTCCAACGATTTGTAAATTCCATCACCAAAGCTTATGTGACGGCCACCGTTGTTTTCGCCAGTTCCAACCCAAATAATATTTGAATTACTCGGGTCGACAGTGACATCACCAGTGGAATATACCGCTTGTTTGTCGAAAATGGGTTTCCACGTTGTCCCGGCATTCTCAGTTTTCCAAATGCCACCTGAGCCTACTGCTGTATACCACGTCGATGGATTATTTTGATCTACCGCGATATCTGCAATTCGGCCAGACATGTAGGCTGGTCCAATATTGCGAAGCTTCATCGCTTTGAGTGTTTTGGTGCTAAATGGAAGTGCGTTTTTCGAATCATCAGTGTCTTTGTCTGCAAAAACACTGGCACTCGAAACCAGCAAAGATGCGGTTATAGCCGCCTTGATCATTGATTTCATATTGTCGCCATTGAGTCGTTATTATTATTCCCCACCGAATACAATATAGGCAAAGTAGGTCAATAAGTATCCGCTTGCGGTTAGTGGGTAAGTATTGGAGATGAATGTGTGCTTTGCCACTTTTTGTTGACGGTGCTGTCACTACGGTTATATACGTGTCGTATTGGTAAAGGGTGATCTGACCACTTGGTCTTTGGTATAGTAATTATTCGACCGTTATTTAAGTGGTGCTATGAAAGTTCATACTCTCGAAGGTTATATCCAACACATCTATTTGGTAGAAGACAGTAATGGCATTGTGTTGCTCGATGGCTGCGGCCGTTCAGATGTAGATAAAGTCTGTACTTTTATAACGGAAACCCTAAATCGGCCGCTGGAAGACGTGAAGCTGATAGTGGTGACACATATGCACCCTGATCACGCTGGCGGAGCACATCTTCTTCGAACAAAGACAGGGGCGAAAATCGCCAGTCATCCTAAAGCGCCCAAATGGTATGCTGGATTATCAGGACGATTTGCCCATTTGACTGACGTGTTTCTCGCGGGTTGGGTTGCGGGTCGATTGGGAAAGCTCAAACAAAAAACCTGGTATAACCCAATATTAAAGCCCGATATTATTCTATTGGATGAACAACGTTTACCCGGCTTTAGTGACTGGCAGGTAATCTATACTCCCGGGCACACCGACCACGATTTATCGTTACTTCATGTACCAAGTCATCAGATATATGTAGCAGATTTGATGGTAATGGTGAAAAAGCGACGGGTTCCGCCATATCCTGTTTGTCATCCTAATCAATACAAACGTTCTTTACAGCGCGTTGCGCAAATGGACGCGGCGACAGTCTATTGTGCTCATGTCCCACCAACGCCGGGCAAAGATATTCCGTTTGAAGAGATTTTGGAAGAGGCTCCCCAACTGCCTAAAAATCATTGGCACTCATCGAAAAATCGAATTGCCCGAGCACTGGGTCGACGAGTTAATCAGCACTGATTGAATTTATATTGTGGCCTCGCCCTTGTTTGCCTGAGATTTTTCCTATACTCATGTGACAGGTATTTCAGTATTACAAGGTCACAGTATGGATTCTCAACCTAACATTGCTATTTATGTATTCAAGGGCGTAAGTTTATTGCATCTTGCGATGCCCCATGCTGTATTTTGCGATGTTAAACCCTTGTATAACTGTCAGTTTTTTTCAGACCATCCTGTCGAGTTAACCTTCTCTGGCGGGCTTAATATGTCTGTATCTACTGGACTAGAAGCACTAGAAAAAGCCGACATTGTTGTGATACCTGGCTGGCATACACCTTATCGTGCTCCAGACCCTGCGCTATTGACCTCGCTCAAGCGAGCGTTCGATAGAGGTGCAACCATATTGGGCCTGTGCACAGGGGCTGCAGTTGTCGCCGCCAGTGGCTTGTTGGCCAATCGTGTTGCAACAACCCATTGGGCATTCAGCGAAGCGTTTGAATACTTGTTTCCACAACAGTTAATTGATGAAAATGCGATCTTTATTGCCCATGATAAGGTGGTGACGTCAGCAGGCACCACCGCGGCAATCGATGCGTGTATCGACCAAGTGCGTCGAGACTTTGGCAAGGAAACGGCCAACAGTATTGCGCGATACCTTGTTGTATCACCTACCAGAGACGGTGGACAATCAGTCTATAAAGAGTTGAATGATGACAGGGTTCAAGAAGACAAAGGATTGAATCAAGTGCTGCGCAAGATTCAGCAAGATCTCACTCAATCCCATGCTATTGATGAATGGGCGGCGGAGCTTGCTATCAGCCGACGAACCTTTACCCGCCGTTTTCGTGCGCACACGGGGCTGAGCTTTGGTGAGTGGGTACTTCGGGCACGTCTTCGAAAAGCTACTTATATGCTTGAAAATACAGAGTCGAGCGTTGATGACGTTAGTACCGCCTGTGGATTTGGTTCAACGACCACATTGAGGCACCATTTCATACGTTATTTTTCGGTGACGCCAAATCGATGGCGTCACCGTTTTCAATAACTCAGTGTGTTCAACTAGCTTGTACGATGTGAGGTTCTTGCGGGCATTCCATCAAATGCTTAACAGTGTCAGCGCAATAGCCTTTCTTGCAACAATGGGACAAACTTTCAAAGTGTTCGCGTGCTCGCTCTCTTAACAATTGCCCAACGAGTTGGCGAACCCAAATAAGGCCGTGATCGTTATCTTGTCGCTTGTGCCACATCAAGCTGGCGTGAGACGGCGCGTGCTCAACTGGCGTTTCATAAACGGCTAACTCACCGGAGAAGATTGCTCTTTCTACAGCCATTGAAGGCACTACGCAGATAAGATCGCTTTGTTGTAATAGACTAGGAACAGTAGAGAAGTGATTAACGGACATCGCCACTCGTCTACGCATACCTAAATTCATCAAGGCTTGATCTGTGAGACTATCAAGTTCTCCAGAGGGCGAGACCAATAAGTGCTCTGCACTGATGAAGTCCTCTAAGGTCAGTTCTTCGTTTTTTGCCAAAGGATGATCATGGCGCATTACACAAACATGTTTTGGTGTAAGTAAGTATTCGCTTCTTATGGTGTTTTCGGTAATGGTTTGCTTTCCCACTACGAGATCAACCTCAGCATTGTTGAGTCTATCAACTTGGGCATGATAGCTGTATGGGACGGTATAGATATTAACGCCCGGCGCTTTTTGTTCGATTTCCTTGCGCAGTTTGCCCCAAATCGATTCAACCGTAACATCTGCCGCTGCGATACGAAATGTACGTGTCGCCGTCGCGGGATTGAATTCTTCGGGCGTAATGGCTTCACCCAATTCACCAAGAGGGCCCCGTACTTGCGTCCATAAATTTCTAGCAAAATTAGTGGGTTGAATGCCCCGCCCATCTTTCACAAACAGCTCATCTTTCCATGCAGTGCGCATCCTTGACAACGCATTAGAGACGGCGGGTTGTGTCATGGCTAGTCGGTCAGCTGCGCGAGTTATCGCGCCTTCCGTCATGATGGCATCAAATATAATGAGTAAATTGAGATCTTGATGGCGCATGCACAACTCCTATGGCGTTTTCTTGAACATTTTAAAAGATATCACAAATAAAAATATATCGTATATTAAAATATAATTATTTTTATCTATTGAAGTGTGGATAATGACCGCCACATAGCCAATCAGTGATTCAGAAACCGATTGGTTCTTTGGTCATCTCGACCCGTTTCACCGTTATATGGCAACAGCACTGGTTGCTTCTTCTAGTTCTTTTTTAGGCTGTACACATGACATTTCAATCCGTTAGACAGATGACCATGGTCTCATTGGTCGCGAGTTTTTTATTTGCTTGTACTGGCGAAGGTGAGCAGCAGGCCGCTGCACCACAAGCGATGCCGGCGCCCCAAGTTGAGGTTGCTGAGGTAATTAGCCAGCGTATTACTGAGTGGGATTCATTCACTGGCCGACTTGAATCGCCTCAAACGGTCGCGCTACGTCCTAGAGTATCGGGTTATATCGATATGGTAGCATTTGAAGAAGGCAGTGAAGTAAAACAAGGCGATACCTTGTTTCTTATCGACAATCGTCCTTATAAAGAAGAAGTAAACCGACTTGAAGCACAATTGACCCAAGTGAGTAGTCAGTTGGCGTTGGCTAAAACGGATTATCAGCGTGTAGTCGAGTTGAGTAAAACCAGAGCAGTATCACAAGAGGAAGTCGATAATCGTCGCTCCGCTCTGCAACAAGCCGAAGCTTCGGTCCAGGCCACTCGCGCTTCTTTGGCGCTGGCGAAGTTAAATCGCGGTTATACACGTGTAGAAGCACCAATCAGTGGCAAAGTGTCCCGAGCATTGATTACAGCGGGTAACTATGTTTCTGCCGGCGATACCGTTCTAACTAGTATTGTTTCAACCGACAAACTCTATGCGTACTTTGACGTCGATGAGCATTCGTATCTCAATTACAAAGATATGGAGAAGTCAGGACAAGTCGCAGCCGATGATACGCACCCTGTTGCCATGAAACTTGTGAATGACAGTGATTACGATTTTTGGGGGCAGCTTGATTTCGTAGATAACCAAATCAACCCTACGACCGGTACGATCCGTGTCAGAGCGGTGTTTGATAATACTGACGGCTATCTAGTACCGGGTATGTTTGCTCATTTAAAGGTAGCCTCTAGCCCAACATACGAAGGCATACTGATTGATGAAAAAGCGATTGGTACGGATCTAAACAACAAATACGTATTTGTTATCGATGAGAGCAATACGGTTGCTTATCGCCCAGTTAAAATTGGTGACAAAATTGGAAAAATGCGTCTTATCAATAGCGGTTTAGAAGCGGGTGATACCATTTTAATCAACGGACTACAACGCGTAAGACCCGGTGTAACCGTCGATCCTCAAGTGATAGATATGGCGTCAGCAGATCAACTCGCTCAAATTGAAGCATGGCAAGCTCGCCTAGACGCCAACACTAACATCGCACAATTACGCTCACGTCAGACAGGCGTAACGGAACTCTAATATGCAGTTTTCACAATTTTTTATACACCGCCCGATCTTCGCGGCGGTGCTTTCGATATTGATTTTCATCGGTGGTGCCATTGCCGTTTGGCAATTGCCCATTACCGAATATCCTGAGGTTGTGCCGCCGACAGTAGAAGTCACGGCGAATTATCCAGGTGCAAACCCCAAAGTTATTGCGGAAACAGTTGCGACGCCTCTCGAACAAGCCATCAACGGTGTTGAGGACATGCTTTATATGTCCTCTCAGGCAACGTCTGATGGTCGTTTAACGTTAATCGTAACGTTCGCCATCGGTACCGACCCTGATGCCGCGACAACATTGGTACAAAATCGTGTTAACCGTGCTTTGCCTAGGCTGCCACAAGAAGTGCAGCGTCTTGGTGTGGTCACCGAAAAATCCTCTCCCGATTTGACAATGGTGGTACACCTAACTTCGCCCGATCAGCGTTATGACATGCTGTATCTCGCGAACTATGCTGAACAAAACGTCGAGAATGAACTGGCTCGTATCGATGGTGTTGGCCGAGTAGCAGTCTTCGGTTCAAGTGACTACAGTATGCGAATTTGGTTGGATCCCAACAAAGTCGCCGCGCTTGAGCTTAACCCTACAGACATCATAGCTGCTATTCGCGAGCAAAATCAGCAAGCGGCTGCAGGTAGCCTAGGCGCACAACCTACGGGAAGCAGCGAATTTCAGTGGCTCATCAATGTTCGAGGTCGTTTAGTTGATGAAGAAGAGTTTGGCGATATCATCATCAAGGTGGGTAACGAAGGCGAAATCATCCGCTTGAAGGATGTGGCCCGCATTGAGCTTGGCGCCAGTAGTTATGCACTTCGTGCCTTACTCAACAATCAGCCTGCGGTTGCGCTGCCAATATTCCAAGCGCCAGGTTCAAATGCCATTGAGATTTCAGACAATGTTCGACAAACCATGGATGAACTGTCACAGGTTTTTCCCGATGGGCTGCAATATGAGATTGTCTATGATCCAACGATTTTTGTACGAGGCTCAATTGAAGCGGTAGTCAGCACGCTTTTTGAGGCTGTGTTACTCGTTGTATTGGTCGTGGTGTTATTTTTACAAACCTGGCGTGCCTCAATCATTCCGCTTGCCGCAGTACCTATCTCTTTGGTAGGCACATTTGCGTTTATGCAAATGATGGGTTTCTCACTCAACGCATTGTCATTGTTCGGCTTGGTATTGGCGATTGGTATCGTGGTAGATGACGCTATCGTTGTTGTCGAAAACGTAGAGCGTAATATTGCTGATGGATTGTCACCTATCGACGCTACGGTGAAAGCAATGAAAGAGGTAACCGGCCCTATCATTGCTACGACACTTGTGCTGGCAGCGGTCTTTATTCCAACGGCATTTATGTCTGGTCTGACAGGGCAGTTTTATCGTCAGTTTGCACTTACTATCACTATTTCGACTTTTATTTCAGCTATCAATTCGTTAACGCTCAGCCCTGCTTTGTCAGCGTTGTTACTGCAACCACACGGTGCAAAGAAAGATGTTTTGACTCGATTGATGGATAAAGTGTTTGGCGCTTGGTTGTTTAAACCATTCAATCGTCTCTTTGCTAGAGGAGCCGAAGGATATACCAAAGGTGTTGGCAAAATGATTCGCATGAGCGGCATCATCGTTGTCTTGTATGCTGGGCTTATGGGGCTGACCTATCAACAGTTTACTTCAACACCCACAGGTTACGTACCGGGCCAAGATAAAATGTATTTAATTGCGTTTGCGCAATTGCCTAATGCATCTTCGTTAGATAGAACCGAAGAAGTTATTCGAGAAATGTCCCGAATTGCGCTAGAACACCCCGGTGTTGAAGATGCAGTTGCGTTTCCGGGCCTGAACATTAATGGTTTCACCAATAGTCCTAGTTCTGGCATTTTATTTACGCCTCTCAAACCGTTTGATGAGAGAACGTCTCCAGAGCTATCGGCAGGTGCCATTGCGCAACAGTTGAACATGCAATTTTCGTCCATTAAGGGTGCGTTTGTCGCTATCTTCCCACCTCCACCAGTAATGGGGTTAGGCACAATTGGTGGGTTTAGGTTACAGATAGAAGACCGTGGTAACCTTGGTTTCGAGAAACTCAACGAAGTTACACAGCAAGTGATTGGCAAGGCGTGGGCTCATCCGGCACTGACAGGTAATTTCACCAGTTTCACCGTGGATGTGCCGCAATTAGATGTTGATCTCGACCGTACGAAAGCGATAAGTGAAGGTGTCAGCATTGATACGCTGTTTGATACATTGCAAGCTTACTTAGGAAGCGTGTACGTTAATGATTTCAACTTATTTGGGCGTACGTATCAGGTTAACGTGCAGGCCGACGCACCATTTAGAGAAAATGTAGAGCAAATCAAACAGTTTAAAGTGCGTAATGCTAATGGCGAGATGATTCCGTTAGGTACCTTCTTAGACGTCAACCACGGTGCGGGCCCTGATCGTGTTATGCATTACAATGGCTATGTCACGGCCGAAATGAATGGCGGTCCGGCGCCCGGTTACAGTTCGGGGCAGGCCAAAGCGGCGATCGAGCAAATTCTGGATGAAACACTGCCTGTTGGCATGACGTATGAATGGACCGAATTGACCTATCAACAAATATTGGCAGGCGATACTGCGATGTATGTCTTCCCGTTGGTGGTAGTGCTTGTGTTCTTGGTACTGGCGGCGCAGTATGAAAGCCTTCGGTTGCCTTTGGCAATCATACTGATTGTTCCTATGACGCTGTTGTCAGCCATCACAGGTGTCATCATTTGGGGTAGCGACAATAATATCTTTACTCAGATAGGTTTCATTGTATTAGTGGGTTTGGCGACGAAGAATGCGATTCTTATCGTGGAATTTGCCAAAGAACTGCAAGAATCTGGCATGAGTGCGTTAGATGCCATAAAAGAGGCTTGTCGTCTCAGATTACGGCCTATCTTGATGACCTCAATTGCGTTTATTATGGGTGTGTTCCCCATGGTGGTATCTACCGGCGCAGGTGCTGAAATGCGTCAAGCAATGGGGGTTGCTGTGTTCTCGGGCATGATAGGAGTCACTGTGTTTGGTCTGATTCTGACGCCAGTCTTTTACTATTTATTGCAGCGCAAACAACGCGTTTAGACAAAAAAGCCGAGGTTCCTCCCTCGGCTTTTTTATGACTCGTTAGTGCGCCGAGAGGCTTGCTACCGTTTGTACAACGTTTTCCGCGCCACGTTTGATTTCATCAATTAAGGTATACGCCTCGTTGGCTGATGTATTACCTTGTTTCGCTAATTCCTTGATCGATTCGATACTCGTCGTAGCCTGCTCGGCCAGTACACTATTTTGAGACACGACCTCTTCGATCTCGACCGTCGATTTACTGGTATTCGCCGCTAAGTTGCGAACTTCATCAGCGACCACGGCAAAACCTCGACCATTTTCTCCCGCGCGAGCGGCTTCAATGGCGGCATTGAGCGCTAACAGATTAGTTTGCTCCGCAACACCTCGGATAGTACTGACTATCGCCTGAATATCACTGGATTGCTTGTTTAGTTTTAAAATGAGCTCGGCCGCGTATTCGAGTTCTTCAGTGATGGTTCGAGATACATCAACGGTTCTTTGTATGGTTGAGCTACCTTTAATTGAGATTTTTTCTGTTTGAAGCGATGTTGAATGCGCTATTTCTGCGGCTTGCTTGACTGCTTCTTCTTGTTCTATGCGCTGGGTGATATCGGTTGCGAACTTAACGACTTTAATCACATCACCATGCTCGTTGAGTATGGGGTTATAACTCGCTTCCAACCAAATTTGCTCGCCATCTAATTTTCGACGTTTAAACAATCCCGATTTGAAATCACCTCGCGCAAGGTCTTGCCAAAATGACGGATTATTTGCATAGAAATCGTCGTCGCAGAAAATACGGTGATGTTGACCGATAATTTGATCCGGACGGCAGCTCATGGCGCTGTAGAAGTTTTTATTCGCACCGAGAATGTTACCATCAGGCGTAAACTCGATTACGGCTTGTGATTTATCAAGAGCAGATGAGACTGCGAGTTCATTATTGAGTTGTTCAATTTTTTCAGTCACATCATTCGCTATTTTTACCACCTTCAATACAAGTCCGTCCTTTTTGACCGGAAAATACACAGCTTCTAGCCACAATACTTTTCCGTCTTTCGTTATTCGTTTGAAAGTGCCTGAACGTTTCTCACCACGACCTAACTCATGCCAAAATGATTGATAGTCTTCGGAGCGCACTAAATGGGGTTCACAGAACATTTTGTGATGCTGACCAGTTATTTCATCCAGCCGATAACCTATGCTTGATAAAAACAGTGTGTTAGCGGTAATGATTTGGCCTTGTGGAGTGAATTCGATACATGGAACGTTTTCGTGTATGGAAGAGACCAGTTCTTGGCAATCACGCATAGTTTCGACGTTTTGATTTAACTCGTCTAAATAGGATTTGGAACACACAGTTAAGTTTAGCATCTGCAATTTCACTCCAATTGAGCATCAAATAATGTGACTAAGTGTAATAGTGAATTTGCACGCTTGCTTTGACACTCATCAATTCGTCTACATGTCTGACCTCTTGGGATAATGGGAGTGCCATTTTGAACTTTATCGCATTCGCTAATAGGTTTATCGATAGTTAGGTGAGGAATACGATTCTTCTGCCATACTGCGGCGGTTTAATTACCCTACCCAGAATAAGGATAAGAAGTATGGGTTCTCTTCGATTTCTGTTAATAGCACTTATTGCTTTGCCTGCTTTTGCGTATGGTCAAACCGCGACGCAAGTGACCAGTGATCAAGTTCCCATGCTCTCAGGCGAAATTGCTGTAGACGGAAAACTCGACGAACCTCTCTGGCAACAAGCTAAATCACTCACCCTTGATATCGTTACTCGGCCTTTTGAAAATACCAAAAGCCCAGTGAATACCACGGTTTATATATTCGAAGATGGGCAGACGCTATATGTTGGTTTTATCGCCCAAGACCCGGATATCGACGCGATTTCCGCGTTTTATCGAGACAGAGACCGCGTATGGGATGACGACCTCGTAGGGATAAAGCTTGACCCTTTTTATAATCAAAGACTTGCGTATCAATTTTTCGTTAACCCACTGGGCGTACAGTTGGATGCAATTGAAAACGAAATGACGGGTAGTGAGAGTGATAGTTGGAATGCGATATGGGAATCTGCGGGCCAGATAACGGATGATGGCTACGTCGTCGAAATGGCCATTCCACTTCGCACTATGAACTTTTTAGAAAACGACGGCCCGAAAAAATGGGGCGCCGAATTTGTTCGTTTCTACCCAAGGAAAGACCGCCTACGGATCTCCAATTTACCATGGGATCGCAACAACTCCTGCTTTCTGTGTCAAATGGGTATTCTTGAGGGATTTGATGACGCAACACAGGGCCAAAATATCGCTTGGGTTCCCACTCTAGTGGTTGGTGCAGGTAGAGAGCGAGACCCATTTTCTAACAATGATTGGACTAACTTTGACAATCAGGAAGTGGGTTTAGATGTAAAGTGGGGGATTACGCCTGAGGTTTCCCTGCAAGCTACCCTTAACCCCGATTTCTCACAAGTAGAAGCAGATGTTGCACAAGTGAGTATTAACAATACTTTTGCGTTGTTCTTTGCCGAACAGCGACCGTTTTTTGTTGAAAATGCGGACTACTTCAGTACCGACCAAAATCTTGTCTATACGCGAAATATTAGCTCACCAGACTTTGGGGCGAAAATAACTGGGCAAGTTGGTCAGCATACATTTGGTGTCTTTGCCGCAAATGATGTGTCAGCGCAGTTCATCATTCCGGGCAATATAGGGTCGAGTATTGCGCAGTTTGAAGAAGATACCATCAATAGTGCATTGCGCTACCGCTATGACGTTAATCCCGATTTGTCTTTAGGATGGATTTCTACTCTGCGTGAATCTGATAGTTACCACAATTATGTAAACGGTGTGGATGTCCGTTATCGCGTGACCGATCAAGACACGATTGAAGCACAGTTTGTGCGCTCTGAAACACAATACCCAGACGATTTGTTTCGAGACTTCTGCGATGCTGACTGTAATGAGGATGATGATTTTAATGAAGCGTCGCTAAGAACGAATCAAGGAGAGGCTTTCACTGGTACGTCTTGGCGAGTGGATTACCGTCACGAAGAGCGAGATTGGTCGACGCGGTTTACTCACTTTGCTATTGATGAAGGATTTAGGGCGGATTTAGGTTTTGAAAATAGCGCTGACCTGAACAAATCGATTGTCGGTGGTAACTACGATTGGTGGAATGAAAACAGCTGGTGGAATCGTATTCGCGTGCGTGGTGACTGGGATATTACCCATAACGATGACGGCGAAATTTTAGAACGCGAACTTGAAGGTTACGTGAGTATCCGCGGCATTATGCAGTCTTTCGTGGAAATAGGATTTAGGGAGCGTGACCGCGTTGGGCAACGGCTAAACTCGGGTCTGCTGTCGGTAGAAGGCAATACGGATTTATTCTTTGAAGAATCATATAGTGTATTTATGGAGACACGGCCTAACCCCTATATTTATTTGCGAAACTTTGTACGTAAAGGGGATCAGGTCGACTTTGCAAACAATCGACTAGGTGACCAACTCTTCGTAGAGTCTGTCGTGGATTTAAATATTGGCCGCCATACGCAGCTTCGTATGCGTCATACCTACAGTAACTTGGATGTTAATGATGACATTTTATTTATTGCGCGTTTGTCAGATGTTCGATTGACATATCAGTTTGACCCCCGCCAATTTGTCAGGGCGATAGTGACGTATCGAAATGTCCACCGCAATCAATCCAATTTTACATTCGACGTTGACGAATACAGTCGCTCGTTTGGTCTGCAGTTACTGTATTCGTATAAATTGAATCCTGAAACACGCTTCTTTGTTGGTGTATCGAGCGCAGGAATCGATGAACCTGAGCTGGGCGAACTGGAAGAAACACAACAAAGTGTCTTTATGAAATTCAGCTATGCCTTTTTACAGTAATCGACGTTGTATTAATACTTAGATAAATACTTGGAGATTGGGATGGGTGTCTTTGACCCATTTGGCAATCTCGTTGTCTTCGATAAAGCTGAAGTCACTGAAATCGAATCCCGGTGCGACTGAACACCCCACTAGGGAGTAGTCACCAGTGCTGCGAGCACCTTGATAATGCCCAGCCGGCACAATGCCAGCGTACTCGCCATCTAGGTCACCCAATGTCTGAGTAACAAGTTGACTATCGTGAAAGGTAATGAGTTCGAGCGGAGCACCTTGATAAAAATTCCATATTTCGTCGTGCAGCACTTTGTGAAAACGACTTACTTGCCCCTTTAAAAGTAAAAAATAAATGTGCGTCATTGCAGGGCGTGCATTGCCATGGGCGTGAGACGCAATGGCAGAATCAGAGCGATAAACTTGTTTGTAAAAGCCGCCTTCTGGGTGAGGCTGTAGACCGTATTTACTGACCAATGGATGCATTTTTTTTCAATCCTAAACGATTTGCGTCACCGTAAAATCATACGCATAGTTGCCCTTTACTTCACTACGTAGTGTCTTTATCTGAAAATATATTGATTGTTTGCCAGTATTACACTGATTAAGTCTTGTGCAGTACGGTAGAGATCTATATAATTCGCGCCCTTAATAGCCCTATCGAACCGTTCCTTGTCTCAACGCAGCCGGCTATTCTGCAAGAGGCTACAACCGTAAGGAGCTATAATGCGTCATTACGAAATCGTATTTATGGTTCACCCTGATCAGAGTGAACAAGTACCTGGTATGATCGAGCGTTATACCACTATCCTTAAGCAAGACGGTGGTCAAGTTCACCGTTTAGAAGATTGGGGCCGTCGTCAATTGGCTTACCCAATTGAAAAGCTTCACAAAGCACACTACGTACTAATCAATGCAGAAGCGACAGCTGAAGCGGTTGAAGAGCTAGAAACAGCTTTCCGTTTCAACGATGTTGTTCTTCGCAACCTTGTTATGCGTACAAAAGGTGCCGTGACTGAACCTTCTCCTATGATGAAGGAAGAGCGTCGCGAGCGTCGTGAAGATTCTGCACCACGTGCAGAAGCTAAAGCTGAAACTGCAGATAACGCTTAAGGAGATACATAATGGCTCGTTTTTTCAGACGTCGTAAGTTCTGCCGTTTTTCTGCAGAAGGTGTAACCGAGATCGATTACAAAGACATCGCTACTTTGAAAAATTACATCACTGAAAGCGGTAAAATCGTCCCTAGCCGTATTACTGGTACTAGCGCTAAATATCAGCGCCAGTTATCAAGTGCGATCAAGCGTGCTCGTTTCTTAGCATTGCTTCCGTACACTGATTCACACAAGTAATTAGGCGAAATTAAGGGGTAGCTTAGATGGATATCATCTTACTAGACAAAATCGCCAATCTTGGCGGACTGGGCGACAAAGTAACAGTTAAAGCTGGTTTTGCGCGTAACTTCTTGTTCCCTCAAGGCAAGGCTGTGCCTGCTACAAAAGAGAACGTAGAAAAGTTTGAAGCACGTCGTGCAGATCTTGAAGCGAAAATTGCTGAGCAATTGGCTGCTGCTGAAGCACGCGCTGCTAAAGTTGCTGAGCTTGGCGAAGTAACTATCGCTGCACCTGCAGGTGACGAAGGCAAACTATTTGGTTCAATCGGTACGCGTGACATCGCTGATGCGGTAACTGCTGCTGGTGTTGAAGTAACTAAAGCTGAAGTTAAACTTCCTACAGGTACACTTCGTGAAACTGGCGAGTACGACATCGACTTGCAGCTTCACTCAGACGTAACGGCTACTGCGAAGGTTGTTATCATCGCTGAAGCATAAGTTAAGTCTTAGCTCAAAATTAAAAAAGCCGCTTTGTTTAGCGGCTTTTTTGTATCTGTTTCAGTCTTTCAAAAATTTTCTTACTTGCCTTTGGCATTTTTCCCGCCATTCGTCATCCAATACCTCGATATTGACATACTCAGCTGCTTTGCTCGCTAATTCGGGGATGAATACCGCTTTCATTAAATCATGAATGGACACCGTAGATGCAGGACGTTCAATTAATTCAACGCTATCTCCCTCTCGAATCGTCCCCGTTTTCAAGACTCGGTAATACCAACCTGTGATCCCATTTTCGCCAACGAATCTATCTAGGTTTTTTACGTCAAATCGATGACTAATTTTATTGCAAGGCGCGCGTGGTGCGCTGACCTGTAATACGACTTCACCGATTTGATAGATGTCGCCGATACATACATTGCTGTCTTCCATACCCTCGACAGACACGTTTTCGCCGATATTTCCAGGACGAGCAAGTGCCGCTAAATCGGGGTAGTGGTCCATCAACTGTTGGTAAGCATTTGGACCGTACTGGTGTATGACTTTTTCCGGGCCACCATGGAGCTTTTTATTGCCTTGCTCGTCTTCAAGGGTGTGGTCTTGCTCTACCGTCAGTTGTGATATTTTGGCTTTGATAATACTGCTGGGCGCCCCACGAGGGCCAAAGGGTTGTGGGGTTGCTGCAAACAGCGCATTGACTTGCATGTATTAGTCTCCATGAAACGCGGCAAAGCTCTAGTTTAACCCTTAAATTTTTTGCTGCTAGTTCAAATAGAAAAAAAGTTTTTTTGCCTATTTAAACCATTGTGCATTAGTCTACGACTCAATAAACAAGACAGCTTTACTTTGATAGGAACACAAATGCTGAGGATGCAAGGTGATGTCGCAAACTAATGTTGTAGACGCTCAACAAGAGTTTGCACAAGCCAGAGAGCTTGCGGTGATTCGCGCTGCCCGTGACGGTGACAAAGCGGCTTACAAGCAGCTTTATGATCTGCATATTAATAAAGTCTACAGCCTTTGTTATCGGTTAACTGCGGATAAGAGTTTAGCCGAAGATGCAACACAAGAAGTGTTTATTCAACTGTGGTCAAAGCTGGCAAACTTTAATGAGCAATCTAAGTTTTCGACATGGCTACACAGCGTGACGGCGAATGTGACGATATCTTACATTCGTAAACAACGCGGGTGGTGGCAGCGGATGATGAACATAGAAGATAGCGGTATTGAAGAGACCGCGCACAGTGATGCATCAGCAGGTGATATTGATTTAGAGCAGCTAATTCTGAGGTTACCTGAGCGGGCGAGAATGGTATTTGTTTTACACGCTGTCGAAGGCTATCGCCATGAGGATATTGGCAAAATGTTGAATATGGCTGTGGGGTCAAGTAAAGCGCAGTTTCACAGAGCCAAGCAGTTGATGAGTGAGTGGATGGGTTATGACGAATAAAGCATTTGAAGCACAGTTACAGGCAAAACTCGATGCTTTACCCGAGGGTAAATCGCCAGAACGTGATTTGTGGAAAGGCGTTGAGTTAGGCATCGAAAATCAAACGCCTGTTGAGACTAAATCGCGTACTCCCAAATTGGTTGCGATGGCGGCTAGTGTCGGCTTAGTGGCTACACTGTCTTGGTTTGGCGCTCAGAATATGGCGCCGCCAGAGACAGAATTGGCATTGCAAGGCGAGCAGCTTGTCGATGCATTGAGTTCCCAATATCAGGCGCAGCGTGAAGCACTGTTGGTTCAATTTAGTGATACCACTGCGGTGACAGAAAACTGGGAGCAACAACTGAACGAATTAGATCAGGCAGCAGGTGCCATTAAGTTGGCATTGAAAGAAGATCCGAATAACAAAGCACTTTTGAGAATGCTTCAAAGTGTTTATCAACAACAGATTGAGCTTATTGAGCGAGTGCACGCGCCCAAATGGCGTCAAATTTAACCACAAGGTGACAATTATGTATTCTTTAACGCAATTCCGAAATTTTTGTCCGATGGTCGGTGCACTAACGTCCTTAGCGATTTTATGTAGTGCAAACGCAATGGCCCAACAACAGGTTGACGAAACACTTAAGGCCGAGCCGGGCAGCTATGTTGAAATTGAACATCTCAATGGCGAGGCCGATATAGTTGGCTGGGACAAGAATGAGGTTCGTGTCACAGGGACGTTAGGTGAACGAACAGAAGAGTTTATCTTCGAGCGCAAGGGTCGTGACATCATTATTGAAGTTGAGGTGAAAAAAAGCCGCAACGGTTGGGGCTGGGGCGGTAACGGAGATGGTGATGACTTGAAAATCTACGTACCTATGGATTCCAGAGTTGGTTACACATCTGTCAATGCGGATGTTGATATCAGTGATATCAATGGTGCCATCAAAGTAGATGTTGTGAATGGAAACATCAATATCGATAAAGTGAATGGCGATGCCAGATTAGAATCAGTTAACGGTGATATCAAGTTTGACAATCTAGTTGGCGAGCTCGTTGCTGAAACTGTAAACGGCGAAATTCGTGGCAAAGGGACCGAAACCGAAGAATTGACATTAAGTTCAGTCAACGGTGGTATTGACGTCATAAGCGATGCAGAGGACGTCAATATTGAAACAGTAAATGGCGACATTGATGTCGAATTGCAAAGTATCCAAGACTTTGACGTTGAAACGGTCAATGGAAGCGTAAGAGCGACTATGAATCTACAAGATAATGGTGATGTTCGCGCCAGCTCTGTAGGGGGAAGCATTAGCCTGACGTTCCAAGATGATGTATCAGCAAGATTCGATATTGAAGCGCATGCTGGTGGCAGAATTGTTAACCGCATCAGCGCAGATAAGATGATGAAGGCGAAGTACGGCCCAAGACGTTGGTTGGAATTCTCTCATAATGGCGGAAAAGCAAGAGTAGAAGTGTCAACTGTTAGCGGTAAGGTGACGTTGGAAAGTAACTAACCGTTAAGCATTATTGTTGTAAACAGGAGCCAGGTTTTTAACCTGGCTTTTTT
>CAWUJV010000039.1:0-44940 GCA_963922845.1 uncultured Alteromonas sp. | reverse complement strand
CGAGAGTGAATCCCAAACATATTGGCTTTGAACCACCACGGTAATTTTTTCCACTTCTCCGTTTCTTTATCTATCACGGTAATTTCCTCTGTTAGTTTCGACATATCTACTTCAAATACAGAGGCAAGGCATTTAAGCGTTTCAATACTCGCTTTTTGACCACTTTCGACCCGTTGAATCGTGCGAACATTTAGGCCTGAGTATTCAGCTAACTGTTCCTGCGACCAACCATTTTTATCTCTAAGCTTTTTTACAATCATAGTTTTTCCTCATCGCTCTGTGAGGCCATCATCAGTGAAATAGCGCACTGTCGGCGACGACTTGGCCCCGACAGTGCCACGACATTACGAAAATTGACGGAAAAAGGGGTGTATCCATCAAGTATAAAATCATTGAAGGTGAGAAAGAAGTGTGAGAATTGTTCAGGTTATTCGAGATTCCAGTGACTCAAAATGCGTTGGTATTCACCGTTTGCTTTAATCGCATCGAGAGACTGTTGCAACACCAAAGCAATCGATGGATCAAGTTCTAGGTTAGCGGCTAGGTTGAGTTCGCTAGGAAAATCTTGTAATTCCAGCACGCTTTTGACATTGGATACATCTAAACCTAACTCATTGAGTTCTGTTGTCATTGACAAGGTGTTGGTTAGCACAAAATCGATGCGATGATTAAACAGCATTTGCCATAAGTTTTGATAGTTCACGCTGAGTGACAGATTACTGCCTTCTCTAAAGCCATCATCGCACAGGTAAGTCTCGCTGTAATAACCTCGGATTGTACCTACACTATACTGCTTTGCTTGTTCTAGATTTGTAAGTTGAAGTTCACGGTTGCGCAAAGATACAAGGTATGCGGTATTGTGAAAGGTTTTTCCAAGCCACAGAAACTCGTTTTCTCTTCCCGGGCTTCTTAGCAGGGAAAACATCAGAACGTTGGGTTTGGTCTGCAAGCGTTTGTACGCCCGAGCAAATGGATAAAGCGCAATGTCATACTCGACGTTCGCCTCTTGCGCTAACGCCTTAACGACTTCAACCAAGGCGCCTTGGGGCTGCCCCTTTTCATCATAAAAATGATAAGGGGGTAAGTCTTCAGCCACAAATTGTAAGGTTTCTGCGCTTAGCAAACTCGAAAACATTGCGAGTACAACAATGGCAAACTTCAACACATTACCTCTGTTTATATGAATACCGCTCACTGATTTCACGTAAGTACAACCAGATGTGTATGGCCTATGCCATTCTCTTTATACTACTACACATTGCGTGTTGATGATTTATTCATCACCTAGTCAATAAGTAAAGTGGCCATGAAGAGATCAGTTTAATACGCACTTGCTAACGCCATAGTGGTATAACCGCCTGACTACTTAATTTTTCCTAGATACACCAGCTTGCCACCCTTGAAAGACAGGATGTAATCTTTTCCTTTAATGGTATAGAGCAAGTTTTCTTGTTTTTCCTGATTGGCACCCGACACCACATCGCTGTATGACGGCGCTCCACAATATGAAACGACTTCCAGTTTACTGTTTCCTGCACCAATCCAACCACCCTCACACTTGATCCTACTGATCCGCAGTGAATCGGTCGCAGCACTCACACTACTAACTAGAAGCAACACTAAAATCGAGAGACATTTCGTTGTATTCGCTATCATCCGCTGATCACCGTTTAAAAGTACACAGCCAACACATTAGCACGATGTTAGCGGCTGACAAGTTGTATTCACCCCTTGTTCGATTCACTAGATATTAAAAAAGCCCCATTAAGGGGCTTTCTGCTTTGTTTTATCGTGAATTAAAACTCGTATACGTC
Organism: uncultured Alteromonas sp.; assembly: GCA_963922845.1. Classification (GTDB taxonomy): domain Bacteria; phylum Pseudomonadota; class Gammaproteobacteria; order Enterobacterales; family Alteromonadaceae; genus Alteromonas. The sequence continues at coordinate 43,126 of CAWUJV010000039.1, read as the reverse complement.
GGCTTTACTCAACAATTCGTCCGCTTTAATCTTGTCTTGGACACAACGTTTAACTTGTTCATTCGAAAAGACATAGACGCGATCTTTGTTTTTCTTTGCCGATTCCAAGCTAAAGTTTTGCAGTACAAAGGTGATGTGTTCGTCGCTAGGCAAGGCTCTTAAGCCGCCACCAAAACTACACAAGGCACTACCAACTCGACTTTCGAAGCTCGCCAAAAACGACTTGTAGGCTTTCTCACGCGCTTCCTTTTGCTTAGTCACTTGCTTCTTTTTTTCAGTCGCAATTTTTTCAGCTCGTTCTTTCAGCTCGGCTTCCTTTTCTTTCACTTTAGCAATGGCTTTTTCCAGGGCTTTGGTTTCTGCATCCAATTGCGCTTTCTCTGAACGATCGACCGCGCGCTGACGGAAGCGCAAATCTCTGAGCTCTCGCTCGTATTCCCGAGACTCCCACGCCAGCTCTCGGCTTTCGTTTTTCACTTCGCGCAAGTGCTCACTCAATTCATGCATGCCATCCTGAATTTCCATCATGGCATCGGCCGTTACTTCGTCCCAATCGACATCGGTGTTCACTTCAAATGAGAAGTCGTCTTCGCCGTTGGTATTGATAGCAAAAATGGGCGTATTGATACCTTCTGGGAAAAATTCAACGAAGCTCTCGGTCAATCCACCCGAAAAAATAAATCCATTTCCGCTAGTGTTAATTTCGAACACCACGCCTTGTTTCGCTAAATACGAGGCGTCGATTGAACGATACCTGACGCCCTTGGGGTCGCTTTCTTGCTTCAATGCAGTGTGAATAATGCCAGACATGATTTCTAATTCATTGTCCAATCGTTCTAAATCAGCAGAAACAGCCTGATTGATGGTCGCTGCGCTTAATAGGCTAGCTAGGGTTAGTGCTCTGATCATGATATACCTCGGCTTATTCATCATTTAATGTGGTGTCGTTCACTGGCGTCAGTGCATCTTGATACGGCGTGTCCAGTGAATAAATTTCTTGTTGCAACGAGTTGAGCTGTCTTGCGTAAAAGCGCTGATCATCCTCTCGTTGCTCGTTGATAAACTTAATGAGTTCGGCAAAGTCCTCTCTGCGTTCTTTGCGACTTGAGCTCAATAGATACTCAGTCAGCTGGGCGCCACTTTGCTGTTGTTGAGCCGTTAAGGCATCAACATATTGGGTAAACATTGCCTGGTTTGCTTGTTGGTAGTCTGCAATTTTGGCGTCTACAAGCGCAGTCATTTGTGCTTGAGACGGCCCCGATTGAAAACCCATTGCGATGCGACCATCTTCCACTTCAATATTGAAGCCGGTAACCACCATCACCATCGCCAAGGCTGACATCGCCATCGAAGCCATCGGCATGCCACTCCATTGCCACCATTTCGGTTGTTCAGTTGCGATAAAGGTGCTTTCCATATCCCAAGCAGGGATGTCACTTTGCTCAAATTGTTGAGCCGTGAACGCCACACTGTTTGCCGTCTCTACGTGCTGAGAAAAACTCTGGTCGTGAAGGCACAAATGCTCGAAAGCCTGACGCTCTTGGTCGTTTAAGTTGTTTTCCAACCACTTGGCTAGTAGTTGCTCGCGGTCAATATCATGCATTTTCGACCTCCAAATCCAATTTCAATTTTGCCAGCGCACTGTATAGGCGAGATTTCACGGTGTTGGGTGATATCCCGAGTTGTGCAGCGATCTCATCAAACGTGAATTGACCAAAAAACTTCAATTCGATAATCGCTTTTTGCGCCAGTGGTAACTTTTGCATCGCGTGAGTTAAGGTTGCGCTTGCACAATCACTTAACATGGTCTGTTCCGGCGTCGCCTCTTCACTCGCCGCTTCTGGAATATCTTCATAACCTTGCTCGGGTTTCTTACGCCGATAAAACTCCATGCAACGGTAATGGGCTATCCTAAATAACCAGCCTTTAAAAGCGCCTTCATTTCGGTAATTACCCAAGCTTCTGAACACAGAGACAAAGATATCTTGCATGAGATCAGACGCATCATGTCGGTTGCCGGTCATTCGCAAGCCATATTGGAAAATGGCCTGTTCGTAGCGTTTTATCAGTGTGAACCAAGCTTTTTTATTGCCCTTGAGGGCTTGTTGTACAAGCTGTTCATCACGCTTTTCAAACACGTTCCTGTCCTTAAAAGCCGTTTACTGTTTGACTATAATGTCGATAGCTTCGTGGATAAAGTTTGAATTTTTTTGCGTTTTTTTAAAAAAAGTGGGGATGAGCAGTAAATCATCGCAATTTACCGCTCGTTGTAACTTATTTGAGAAGGGGAATAGGTAACAAAGGCGAGAGAATTTCAGCAATGCGACGGAATAACTGCATACGCGTCGTCCCCGAGCGCCATACCAGACCAATTTCCCGAAACGCTTGGTCTTCGGCTGCCAATGGTGCCAAATCCGTATTCTCGATAATGTGCTGATTCAATGCCAGTTCAGGCAAAAAGGTATAGCCTAGTTTACTGTTGGCAAGTTGTACCAAGGTGTATAGTGAACTTGCGGCCAACGAACTGACTTGCTCTGAGTGTTGTAACCCACATGCACTTACCGCATGACCCGTCAAACAGTGCTCTCGCTGCAAAAGAAAAACACTATTCTTAGGTAAAGATGCAATATCCATTGGGTCGGGTAGTTGTGACAACAATTCGTTGTGTGCGACCAAGTGAAACGGGTCATGACCTATAATCATTTGTTTGCATCCCGGCGTCTCCATCGGTAGCGCCAAGATCAGCAAATCCAGTTTACCGTCCGTCAGTTGTTCCAATAAATTGTCAGTTGTATCTTCTTGAAGCTCTAGGCCAATATCCGGCAAGAAGGCCTTAAATGCCCCTATCATTCCTTCGAACATAAACGGAGCGATAGTTGGTATTACACCTAACTTCAGCTGCCCTCTTTGCCAATTTCCTGCGTTTTGAGCGTACTCGACTAATTCTCCTGCCTCTTGTAGCAACACTTTGCTGCGTTCTACAACATCCAGCCCAAGCGATGTAAATACAAACGTTTTGTGCTCACGTTCTAGAAGTTGGCTACCGAAGTGCTCTTCTAGATTTTGAATCGCAGTGCTCAACGTCGATTGACTAACGTTACATCGCTGTGCCGCACGGTGAAAGTGTTGCTCCTGATGCAGCGTCACTAAATAGTGTAAATGTTTTAAATTTGGCCAACGCACTAAAAACACCTTAATAGATTAGAATTGATATTATTAATCTAACACATCAATCAGAAAAAGACAGTATTTGATCCGAATCAGTGATCGTGAAGATTCCCCATGCCTTTCTTAATTGCGCTGCTAAGCTATTTATGAACAAGGTCATGTGCTCATTTAGCTAAAGCGCGTTTTTCTTTGTTGGCCTATTTTACGGCAACAATCAACACGTTCTAAATTAACCGTATCTGACTACAAATCTATTACAAGGAATACTCTGCAGTGAAAGGTTCTTATCGTCATATTGTTTGTGTACTAACCGGAACCCACGATCAAGAAGAAGTCATAAACCAAGCCCTTCGTCTTGCATCCAAACACCAAGCCGCGCTGAGCGTACTGCTGACACTAGACGCTTTGCCACCCAATGCACAAATGATTATGCAATCGGCGTCGTATCTAGAGTCAACGGAGGAAATTGAATCCATGGCCCAGCGTTGGTTAAACCAGCAAGCCGCGTCATGGCAAACAAGTTCGACGGTGGACACATTTGTCAGAACGGGTCATCAAACTACCTGTATTATTGATCTGGTAAACGAGCAAAAAGCGGATTTGGTACTCAAACAAGCAGATGACGATATCTTAGATAGATGGTTCGGAAATGACGATATCCATTTGTTGAGAGAGTGTCCTTGTCCTGTTTGGATTACGCACAAAGATTTCCCTAATGACGATAAAACGGTCATCGCTGCGGTTGACCTCAACTATCATTATTCACCCGATGTTGTCGCTAGAAAACGCGCATTGAATATGGAGATTCTGCGACATGCCACGCGCATTGCATTGGTAGAATTTGCGCAGCTCAATATCGTACATATTTATGAAGTGGTGCCAGAGAGCATCTTACGCGATGGCTTTATTCAAATTGACCAACCAGCTTTGTCAGAAGAAAAAGCCATGATCGCAGATGAACGCCAAGATTCTCTCGATGAGCTGATGGCAATGCTCAGTGCCGAAATTGAAGAAGAAACCATGATGTTCCTCAAACCGAAAACGAAACTTATCGAGGGCGATGCATCACGCCAACTCGTACAATATGTTGAGGAAATCGATGCCAGCTTGTTAGTCATGGGCACTGCTGGTCGAAAAGGGCTATCAGGCTTGTTGCTAGGCAATACGGCCGAGAGTGTTGTGCATCAAATAAACTGTGCACTTATCACAGTGAAAACAACAATCTAACAATAATTAAGTTATTCGGAGCACATATCATCGCGGGTGCACAGAATAATCGCTTGTTCGGTTTCCACTAGATTTGCGCCGACAGAAGTAGCAATAGACAGCAAGCTTTTGGTCGGCGTATCGAGGAAAAAACGTCCAGTAATAACCCGATCACCCTGACCGATAACACGTATTTGTTTGTCACTATAGCGCTGGAATTCGAGGACCACATCTCGAAGCGCCGAACCTTTTATTTCCAACCAACCTGTACGCCAGCTGGGAATTTGATTGACCACAAAAAACTCGTTAACAAGGTAACCACCTTGGATAACGGCTCCCTGACCCTTAGTAAGGGTACGTTCATTGTTGGCATATACCTTCAAGATGCCTTCATACACACTGATAACAAGTTGGTCTCCGAGCAAATCAACATCAAAAGCGGTCCCCATTACTTCGATTTTGATTTCGCCCGCTTCGACAATGAAGGGTCTAACCGGCTCGTGGACTACGGCAAAATAGGCTTGCCCTTTTACTAGCTTTACACGTCTAACCTCTCGATTCGAATTCACCTCAATGTCGCTATCTGCATTGAGGTAGACAACGGACCCATCTTTGAGAACATGCGACATTCTTTGCCCAATTTCAGCGATATAATGACCTTCCTGTAGCATGTCGGGTTCTTCATTGTACACGGTAGGTGAAAGGTGATAATTGGCCAATTGCGTAGACAGCATCATCCACGTCAAACCGCCAATGATCGCGACCGTAATGGCACTTGCCACCCAGGGCATTCGTTTGCGGTTGTCCACAGCAATTGGGGCAAGCTTCTCCTCCTGTAGCGATATGTCTTGCGCTGGGGCGTTGCTTTTGCCCGATTGTTGCAATAACACGGCATAGACCTCTGGCTGTTTCATGCCACTAGCCACTTGGTAGAAGGCTTTTTGATGCAGCGAAACCATCAGCCAACGCGAAAACGACTGCTGTTCATCAATACTCAAGGTCGATTGACGATCATACCAATCTGCAGCTTGCATCAATGCCTCTGCGTGTAACGCCTGATTGGCGCTATCATCAACTTGTGCGACCAAATCAAGCAGTGTGCTGATGATATGATGCTTCACCAGATCTAATGTGACGTCGAGTTGCGCCGCGATCTGATCCCGTGATAATCCGTCAACATACCGCAACAAGAAAATACTGCGCTGCTGTTCGCAGTAACCCATGAGTAATTTACTCAATCGGTCAATGTGTTGAAAATCGCCTGAAGATGTATTTGTCTCAGTGAGTTTGTGTGACAGCCAACCGTATTGCCTCAGCACGACCCTAGCCGCTTTGAGTACAATAGTGAGCGGCATTTGCAACGTCGTTGTATTGGAAAATTGAGTGGCGTGGCGAACCGTTTGTTCAACAATCAAAGCATCGTCTACATGACTAGGCACATAGGCGCAAACAAAGGCTTCCAGCGGGCCTTTTATCTCAGGCAGATTAAAATCAACCTGTGCTCGAGATTGTTCGGGTGTTACTCCATCATCAGACATGAAACGACTCGGTTTTTATTATGATGTCGACTTTGCTTCATTTACAGCAAACACAAATGGTCAGCGCTGCTAAGCAGTATATACGAAAATAAGCGGTGTACGTAACTCTGATGAATCATAGACTTAACGGATCGTAAAACGCAAAAAGCCGGCTGAGAGCCGGCTTTTTAAACACTTTACGATTTATCTACAAACCAAAGCTCGCTTTGAGAATGAAAAAGAACAGAATCGACAACGCAGCGCCGGCGGGTAAAGTGACTACCCAAGATACAACGATGTTTCTTACAATCCCCAGATTTAACGCTGATACGCCTCTTGCTAAGCCTACGCCCAGTACGGCACCAACAAGCGTTTGCGTTGTTGAAATTGGCAGTCCAGTGCCAGATGCGATAACAACCGTACACGCGGCCGCTAGCTCAGCTGCGAAGCCACGGCTTGGCGTAAGGTGCGTAATACCTTGTCCGATGGTTTTAATAACCCGATGACCAAATAACGCCAATCCCGCCACGATACCAACACCGCCAAGGGGCAATATCCACCATGCTAGTGCTGAACTCGCGTTGATTTCACCACCAGATGATACAACACTGACTACCGCGGCAAGAGGACCAATCGCGTTGGCAACGTCGTTTGAGCCGTGGGCAAACGCCATACAACACGCCGTCACGACCATCAATATGGCAAATACTTTTTCAATGTTGGCATTCTGCGTTTCGGTATCTTGTGCGCTATCAAACGACATTTTGCCAATGAATACTTTACCGACAAATGCTAGGGCAATAGCAATCACGACTGCCAAGATGTACCCATTGGTTGACGACAATTCAAGGCCAACGTGCTTAAGGCCCTTTTTGATCGTCACCAAAGACATAACAAAACCCGCCAATGCCATATAAACTGGCACATAACGCTGCGCGTTGGCAAAAGGCTTGTCGGTTGAGAATATAAGTTTGTGCGCGCTCTGGTAAATTAAGTAGGCAATGATGCCAGAGATAGCAGGCGTAATAATCCAGCTACCAACGATACCACCTACCTTACTCCACGCAATCGCATCCATACTGACGCCGGCAGCCGTAAAGCCAATAATGGCACCAATGATGGAATGAGTGGTCGACACAGGCCATCCCAAGAAGGACGCAAGCGCCAACCAAATACCTGCTGCAAGTAGAGAAGAAATCATACCCAATACAAGGTACTCGGGAATATCGTTAAAATACCCCGAATCAATGATCCCCTTGCGGATCGTCGACGTCACTTCGCCGCCAGCCAAATAGGCGCCAGCGAATTCAAAAATCATCGCGATAATAATGGCTTGCTTGATCGTAAGTGCCTTGGAGCCTACCGATGTTCCCATGGCGTTTGCCACGTCATTTGCACCAATACCCCAAGCCATGACAAAGCCAAATGCGGCTGCCATGATAATCAGAATGGTTCCGTAACTAGTCAGAAAATCCACGTATTATCGCTCCCAACTACTTACGTTACTGTCACAATGACACAAGAAGGTGCCGCTCAAGTGAGCTGTAATCATAAAAAACATAAAAAATCTAATGCGGTTAATCTACACGTTAATGCTAGCGTTATATTTTGGCCTGCAATTTTTCGGCGCATAATAACGTAAAGCTAGCCGTTGCCATAGTGAATTTGTCTCTAATTCGCATTTAAGTGACATCAATTTCGGTCAACTGTAGATTAAAGACTCAAATATTTCACTTTTGTTACAATCGATTCCCAATTTTAACTCAGATCTTCCAATTTGCTGCGCATATTCTCCAAGGGCGAATGACGCACATCTTTTCCTCGAGTCAAATAAACGACGTATTCACAGATATTTTTACAGCGATCACCGATACGTTCCAACGAACGCAACGCCCACAAGACTTCGAGCCAGTCCTGCATATCCTTCGTCGACTTCTGCATTTCTTCGGTGGTGTAGGTTAACAGGCGTTTGTATTCGCTGTCGATACGGTTGTCTTGATCATATACATCCAACGCGGCTCGCTCATCTTGTCTAGCAAGGGCATCAAAGGTTCCCCGCATCATTGCCATTACCTTATCGCCAATCGATACCATGCTGCTGGTAATGACCTCGGAAGTAGGCAGTTTATTTTTCGTCACAAGACGCGCTATGCGCTCAATTTCATCACCCATTCGTTCGATATCAGTGATAGCCTTTGACACAATCATGATCATACGTAAATCCGTTGCCGTAGGGTGGCGCTTGGCGATGATTCTCAGGCACTCTTCATCAATTTGTATTTCCATTGAATTGATTTTCAAGTCGTTTAGCACGACCTTTTCAGCTAGCCCGGCATTGTTGTGCTTTATGGCTTTTAGCGTGTCCATAAGTTGCTGCTCAACTTCGCCGCCCATCGTCAGAACGGAGTTTCGCAGATTCTCGAGTTCAATATTAAACTTGCCCGAGATATGGGTGTTTAAGGCAACTTGTCTCATTGTAATCTTTCCTACCGCTTGCGATCTGGTCTCAACGGATTAACCATAGCGCCCTGTAATATAATCTTCTGTTTGTTTTTTCGCCGGCATTGTGAAAAGCGTATCACTATCACTGTACTCAACCAACTGTCCTTGATGTAAAAACGCAGTGTAGTCAGAAACTCGGGCAGCCTGTTGCATGTTGTGAGTCACAATAACAATGGTGCAGCGTTTTTTAAGCTCTGCCATCAGCTCTTCGATAATCAGTGTGGTAAGTGGGTCGAGAGCCGAAGTGGGTTCATCTAGCAATAAAATGTCGGGGTTAAGTGCCAGCGCTCGGGCTAAAACCAATCGTTGCTGCTGACCACCGGACAATACTTGAGCAGGATCGAAAAGTCGGTCTTTGACTTCATCCCAAAGTGCCGCTTCTTTTAACGCTTTCTCAACCGCATCATCAAGTTGTCTGCGGTGTTTTATGCCTTGTAACTTAAGTCCATAGGTTACATTTTCATAGATACTCATGGGAAAAGGATTCGGGCGTTGAAACACCATCCCTACTTGTGTACGAAGTCTCGATACATTCTCGCGTTTGTGGTTGATGTTGCGTCCATCAATCACGACTTGTCCGTCGTAAGCACACTCAGCATGCAAATCATTCATACGATTGAAACAGCTAATGAGGGTCGACTTGCCACAACCGCTTTGTCCAATCAATGCCGTAATACGGTTTTTCGGTATCCGCATATTGATATCGTACAAAACGTGTTTTTGACCAAATCTCAAATTGAGGTCTTTCACGTGAATCGCCGTCTCATCATTAGATAAGGCGTTCAGATCCAACTTTTCGTGTTCAAATAACTTCAGCATCGATGAGGCTCATTTTTATTAGGTGTATAGCCGGCGAAAACGGGTTCTTAGGATCACCGCCACTATGTTTAAGACAAACACAACAACCAGTAAGAGTAAACAGGCCGCAAACATCATAGAGGCACTGTTTGAGTTGGTTTGACTGTGAAACGCTCCGTCATAAATCAATACCCCTAAATGCATAAATTGACGCTCTAAATGCAAGTAAGGAAATTCACCGTCTATCGGTAATGCGGGGGCAAACTTGACCGCACCCACGAGCATCAATGGTGCAACCTCCCCCGCTGCGCGAGCGATTGCCAAAATAATCCCCGTCATAATTCCGGGAGATGCCATGGGCAAAACCGTATGCCAAATCGTTTCAAACTTAGTCGCACCTAATGCGTAACTCCCTTGGCGTAAATGCTCTGGCGCCCGCCTAAGCCCTTCTTCCGTTGAAACAATCACTACAGGCAACGTCAGCAGCGCCATCGTCAATGACGCCCAGAATAAACCGGGTGAACCAAATGTCGGCGCAGGTAAAGACTCGGCAAAAAATAGACTATCAATGCTACCGCCAAGGGTATAAACGAAAAAACCCAAGCCAAATACGCCGTAGACTATCGATGGTACCCCAGCCATGTTACTCACACTGATTCTAATGATGGCTGTCAAACCATTGTTTGGCGCATATTCATTGAGGTACACAGCGGCAAGGACACCGAAAGGCGCCACGATGATAGTCATCAATAACACCATCAATATCGTACCAAAGAGCGCGGGAAATACCCCTCCAGATGTATTGGCTTGTTTAGGAGAATCAGACAGAAATAACCCTATTTGATCACTCATTGCGCCTAGCTTTTGCCACCACGATAATTGACCCGGCACAGATAAACTCTCAATATCCGCTATCGCAATACGATACGGCTGACCCGAAGCAAAGGATATATAAAGAGAAAATGCCTCACTTTGAGCTTCAAGCGTCTCAATTCGACTTTGCCATTGTTCAAACTCTCTCATCAACTTCAAGCGAGCCGGCGCATCTTGCGCGACGCCCTTCTGATCAAGTTCGGCAATGGATTCATGAATACCCGCTAAAATCGTCAAACGAATTCGACTAATCTCATTAGAGATTTTTGTGACCGTATCGTACAAGATGGGAAAACTACTCATATTCAAAGCCACTGCTTCAGCCGAATAGACTGACTCGGCATGTCCGAAGATTTCTCGGCCATCTTTAAGACGTATACGCGCAGCTTGTTTGGCCAAAGTCACGCTAATAAGGTGATCATTTTCAACGAGTACTTCGTTGCCAAAAGGGGTGGTCTCATCCGAATAACGCACCCACCAAGACTTGGTTTTATCCTTTTGCGGTTCAGTGCGCACTCGTGCAAAAACCGTATGAGTTCGCCCTTTGTCTGCATCTTGATAGACCACTGCGTAGAGCGGCTCTGGCCAAAAATAGTTCATTCCACGCCCGACAATCAGCATTAAAATACTGATCAATGCGAACAACAACAAACTGGCTGAAAACGCAGTTAAGCCAATAACAAATGACTGGCGCTGTGTGCTCGTGATTCTGAAGGAAGATAGCAATCGATTAGTCATAATACGCATTCTTCCTCAACCATTGGCGTAATAACTCGGCTAGCGTATTCACAACAAACGTAAAGCCAAACAGAATCGTCGCGGTCACAAATAGGATATGGTAATGCGCGGTATCGGGTTTTGCCTCGGGCAATTCAATCGCTAAGTTTGCGGTCAAGGCTCGTAACCCTTCCAGTAAGCTCCAACTGTCGATAGGCGTATTGCCAGTGACCATCAATAAAATCATTGTTTCGCCAAAGGCGCGGCCAAATCCCAGCATAATAGCGGCGAGAATACCGGGCATGGCCACCCGCATTACAACCATTTGCAGTGTTTGTAGTCGCGTTGCCCCTAATGCAAATGACGCTTGCTTTAACGAATTCGGCACGCCATTTATTGCATCTTCAGCGAGCGAGTAAATACTCGGTGAAATCGCAATGCCAAGAGCAATGGCAACGATCATAGTCGTTTTACCTACAGGACTATCGGTTTCGTTTTCCAAAAGGGCAAATCCATCGATCTCGAACAAAGCAAATACGATCTCCGGTGCCCAACTCATCGCAATAAACCCTAATGCCAATATGATGAGCAGCGATACCACCAATTCAGAACCATGGCGGACTCGCGATGGAAACCAATCTACGACTTTGCGTTGAATCATCGCGCTGCTGATCAGCAAAAGGGGAACCACAACCAAAAAGAAGGCGAACGAAAATAAAAAACGTTCGGCTAGTGGTGCCAGCCAAATTGCCGTGATAAAGCCGATTAAAACGGATGGAATCGCCTCAAGCATCTCTATAGCGGGTTTGAGTATGTTCCTAAGCTTGGTTCGTGCAAAAAACGACGTATAAATCGCGGCACCTACTGACATTGGGATGGCAATAATTAACGCTAACAATGCAGCTTTAAGGCTGCCCACTATCAAGGGAATCAAACTGAATTTTGATTCTTGGTAATCTGATGCACTAGAGGTCTGCCAAACGGCATCATCCGTTGGATAGCCTTCGTAACTTTGCGGCTCAAACAACGCACTGTAAGTCGTCACACCCGCAAGATTATCAACATCATATAACACCACCGCATTAGACGAATGCGCATAAATTCGATTGCCGTGCCATGCCATGCCGCTAATTGGCGTATCAACCGTCATATTCGAAACAATCTCACCTGTTACGCGGTTCAATAGCAGTAAATTATTGTCCACCGTCAATAAGGCCAAGGCGTTACTACTCGGGTGAGCCTGGATTTCAAGAGGCGCGCCATAACCTTCTAATGACAGTGAATAAGTGGGCGCAAAAGACAATACTCCTTTGTCATTTCGCAGTGTCCAGCGAGTGAGTACCTTTTCACTGTCGTAAGTCAACAAGGTGCGTTGTTTAGGTAACGCCGTTGCAAAGCGTATTGGGTGACTAAAGCCATATGTACTTAGCACCTGACCGCGTTGATCAATAAAGTCCACTTGGTTGTCACTGAGTTTAGCGACTAACCGAGCACCGGGAAGCGGTACGACGCGTTCACCCGCCAAAAACTCTTGGTCCACCACCCGTGTTGGATCGCTTTGATTCACCCAACGGAGCTTAGCACCGTCTGGCGTTTCAATCTGCACAACCAACCAAGGCGCAGAAAAACTGACGTCCCACGATGTTGCCGCTTGCCACCAATCGGTTGGTAAAGAAAAGGTTTTGGGATGTCGCCTTATAGGTAAATTATCCGCGCGCCCGTTAACACTGTAGCCTGATCCAATGTCTTCCATGGCTTCAAGGTTTTGCACCGATTCCATGCGCACTATAGCGGATGAAGAAATATCGAGGATATAGGGGTCTGAGCGCCATTGCCGCACCGACAACGCGTGCTCGCAAGGACGCTTAATTCGATGCTTTTCAACTAATACTTCACCCTCGAGGTTGAGAAACGCCAGCTCGCAAGGACTCGGCTGTGTCACCACAACCTGCCCTTCAAGAATGTCTTTAATCGCCAATGGCTGATGCCCAAGGGGCAATATGTAGGTTTGCTGTTTAATAAACGTAGGGGATTGCAACAAAGGAGCAGATTGCGTCAAAAGATGCCATATCAACACGACCAACATTAACAGGACAGTGCCGCCGAAAGCACTTACCGTGCGTTTGACAATGACGTCTTTACGCGCACGATTTCGATTGTGTTTTTCTTGTAATTCCATCGAAATAATACTTCTGACTTTGGGTCTCATTGAACATCAGTTGCACAATAAAGATCGCGAGACCCCAGTGCGGCAGAAAACCCGCATAACATAACGTGTTAGATGCACTTTGTCGACTCTAGGTCGTGTTGATTTTTACAGCGTCGCTATATAGGTGTGTATCTACTATAAGGAATAGTACTCAGCTGTTTTGGTAAATACTCTGTTCAAGGTCGCACAGCGCTCTCCTTGCCCACATGACATACACTTCTCTATAAGAACTTACCGCAGCGACCAATACGCCGTGTTCATCCGATAATTGGGCGCGTTAGACGCCCGATGTAGACTCGAAATGCAATTAAAGTAACAGTTTGTATTTCATACAAAAACCGAACATTAGCCACCCCAAATCACAGATATGTGTTACAGTCATGTGCATGCCTTCAGCAACATTGCATATCGCTCAACATCCCACCTAATTTTCGAAAGTGGCGAACGAGCTGATTAGCATCAATAATTCCTAGGTAAATGTTTGCAGCTATTGTCATTTAATAGTGCTTACCATTACCGACATCTAGCAACGACCGGAGACATAAATGAAGCCAATTATTATCGCTATCATGGGCCAAGATAAACCGGGTTTAGTCGACGCTTTAGCCAAATGTGTTTACTCGCACAATGGCAATTGGCAAGGCAGTAGTTTTGCTCGAATGGCAGGTCAGTTTACAGGGTTTGTCGAAGTTCACGTCGAAAATGAGGCGCCTCTGTTAGCGGCAATAAATGACATCCCCGACCTCGATGTCATGTCAGTCGCATCGGCGACAACGGAGCATGGACCGCAACAAACACTCAGTGTAGACGTGATGGGCAATGACAAACCCGGAATCGTGCAGGAACTCACGCATATCCTCAATCAGTTTAACTTGAACATAGTGTCATTTGACTCCCGCTGTGAGAGCGCACCCAATTGGGGGAATTTAATGTTTAAAGCAACCGCTACCATCACGGTGCCCGATGAGTTTGACCAGCACGCACTGCAAGATGCCTTGGAAGGGATCGCCAATGATTTTGTCGTCGATATTGCGCCTACCGCGTAGTACTAAAAATCGTTTGTCATACGGGTGTCATGGACTGTTGGCAATCTTTGCCCATTTTTATAAAGAAAACTAAGTTTTAGCATGGATTCAAAAGCGCTGTACTATCCTAAAGAATTGAGCTGGCTCGCGTTTAACGAACGCGTACTTCAAGAGGCCGCCGATAAAAATAACCCTGCCGTCGAGAGATTGCGTTTTCTCGGTATCTATTCCAACAACCTAGATGAGTTCTATCGCGTAAGAGCAGCCGATGTAAAACGTCAAATTACCATCGCGACCAATGATGAAGATGAACAAAAGGCTTCCGAAAAAACCGAGTTGATGGACCAAATCCAAGATAAAGTACGCACCTTATCGGATAAGTTCGACACTATTTATCAAGACGTACTCAAAGCGCTTGCTCGCTATCATATCCATTTACTTCGCAAAGACGACTTAGACGAATACCAAAGTGAATGGCTACGGGATTTGTTTGTTCACAAAATCTTGCGACATATCGCGCCCATTTTAATTCACAAAAAAACTGATTTAGCGGGGCGCTTGAACGGTTCGTCGGTTTACCTTTACGTCGCCATTCGCCGCGAGGACAAAAACACGCGCTTTGCTGCTGTTGAAGTCCCGACCAGTGAAATGTCGCGTTTCATCGTGATTCCGCCTGAGAAAAGCCGCAAGAAAAAACACATTATTCTGTTAGAAGATGTGATTCAGCTCTGTTTGGAGCAAATCTTCAAAGGCTTTGTTAAGTTCGACTCATTAGAAGCCCACAGCTTTAAATTGACCCGTGACTCAGAATACTCAATTAACGATGAGATCGATGAGAGCTACGTAGATAAAATGTCGGAGAGTATGAAACAGCGGCTCATCGCGGAGCCTGTTCGTGTCATTCATGACGCATCTATGCCAGATGACATGGTTGAAGACTTGCGCAAGCGCCTCAAAATCACCAAGTTAGATACGATGCATGCTGCCGGTCACTACCGTAACTTTAAAGACTTTATAGGGTTCCCGAATGTGGGACGTGACTATTTAGAGCATGCCCCGCTTCCCGCTATCGCTACGTCAGACTTTTCAAAGTACAACACGGTTTTTGACGCCATTACTGCGCATGATATTTTGCTGTATTACCCCTATCATCGCTTTTTGCACTTCACCGAGTTTGTGCGTCAAGCGGCATTCGACCCCAGTGTAAAAAGTATTCGTATCAACATATACCGCGTGGCGAGTCATTCGCGTATTGTAAACTCGCTTATCGACGCCGTTGACAACGGTAAGAAAGTGACAGTAGTGGTAGAGCTTCGAGCACGTTTTGATGAAGAGGCGAACATTGAATGGTCTAAACGTATGACCGATGCCGGTATTCGAGTTGTACTGGGCGTTCCCTCGTTAAAAATACACAGTAAGGTGTGTATCGTATCGCGAGAAGAGCGCGGCCAAATTGCTCACTACGCGCACTTTGGAACAGGTAACTTCAATGAAAAAACCGCGAAAATCTATACGGATTACAGCTTGTTTACCAAAAACCAGGAGCTTGCAGCTGAAGCGGTTAGTGTTTTTGACTTGATTCAATACCCCTATCGCAGGTATAAGTTCCAACACTTACAAATTTCGCCATTGAATGCGAGAACGAAAATACAATCGTTGATTCGCCAAGAAATCCAATTTTTGAAGGAAGGGCACAAAGCTCAAATCACTTTTAAAATTAACAACTTGGTGGACAAAGAACTCATCGACGACTTGTACCGAGCCAGCCAAGCTGGTGTAAAGGTTCGCGCTATCATTCGCGGAATGTGTTCTTTAATCCCCGGAATTAAAGGCATCAGCGACAATATTAAGGTTATTTCTGTCGTTGACCGATTCCTGGAACACCCTCGTGTAATGGTATTCGAAGGGGGTGGCGATCGTAAGGTATTTATATCTTCCGCCGATTGGATGACGCGAAATATGGACAACCGTATTGAAGTCGGTTGCCCTATTTACGATCCCAAGCTTCAACAGCGAGTGGTAGACATGTTAGAAATTCAGTTTAGAGATACACTGAAAGCAAGGGTCATTGATGCTAAGCAATGCAATAAGTATGTCAGTCGAGGTAATCGCAAGAAGCTTCGTTCTCAGGTTGAAACCTATCACTACCTCAAAGAGATAGAAGAGAAAAACAAAGAGGCATGACAAAACACGAATCAGCCTTCGATGATGTCGCAACACGCGAAGTTAGCAAAGTTGCGGCATTAGACATTGGATCCAATAGCTTTCACTTAGTGGTAGCCCGTATCGTCGCGGGCTCAGTTCAAATCCTACATCGCGTTAAACAAAAAGTGCGCCTAGCTGAAGGTCTTGATGCCAATAACATCTTGTCTGAAGAAGCATTTGAACGGGGATTGCAATCCCTTCAAGTCGTTGCTAAGAGCCTTCATGGTTTTGAACCTGATTCCGTCAGAATAGTCGCGACACATACACTGCGCCGCGCTAAAAACGCCGATGACTTTATTGACGCGGCTAAGCAGATTTTGCCCTACCCAGTTGAAGTCATATCTGGGGTGGAGGAAGCGCGACTCATCTATGCAGGCGTTGCTCATACCAGTCATGTAAAAGGCAAGCAGCTCGTTTTAGATATAGGTGGTGGTTCCACTGAATTTGTGATTGGTGAAGGGTTTGATCCCAAACTATTACGTAGCCTTCAAATGGGGTGTGTCAGTTACACCAAACGCTTTTTTCCAGAAGGGAAATTAACTCAAAAGGCGTTCGATAAAGCCATAACCGCTGCCGAGCAAGAGTTAGAGATTATTGAGGACAAGTATCGCGCCCTTGGCTGGGAACAATGTATCGGCACATCAGGTACAATTCGCACCTTGTACAATTTAAGCCAACCGTCACAAGACGCTGATACAAAAGCGCCATTAACGCTACAACATTTAAAAGCATTAATGAAACAATGCGTCATGGCAGGACACAGTGACAAGCTCGATATGGCCGGGCTAAGTGAGGACAGACGCGGTGTCATCGCAGCAGGCCTTGCCATTCTTATTGCTATCTTCAAAGCGCTTAAAATTCAGGATTTACAATACAATTCCGCTGCGCTTCGCGAAGGCGTACTGTATCAAATGGAGGACGAACTCCACCATTCGGATATTCGCAGTAGAACCGCATCAAGCCTTGCCACTCGGTACGACGTCGATACCGATCAGGCTGGGCTGGTACTCGAAACGACGTGGGCGTTATTCGATGCATGCAAAAAAGAATGGAAACTCAAACACAGTGAATTGCGGCACGTATTGGGGTGGGCAGCATTACTGCATGAGGTGGGAATACAAATAAATTCCAGAGGGGTTCAGCGCCACTCTGCTTATATCCTGCAGCATGTAGATTTACCCGGCTTTAATCAAGAACAACAGTTGTTGTTAGCCACCCTTGTACGTTTTCATCGCAAAAAAATTCGTACCGCCGACCTGCCAGAATTTCACCTTTATGATAATAATGATGTAGTCAAACTTATTGCTTTACTGCGTCTGGGCGTACTACTGAATATTAAAAGGCAGGCGGGTTTCCTACCAGAATTTGGTATTGGCGCAACCAAAGCGGGATTGGAGTTAACGTTTCCTGACGCCTGGTTAGATGACAAACCGGTATTGTCTGCGGATTTAATTCAGGAACAACATCACCTTGCAACTATCAATATTGAACTGACCATCAACTTGGGGTGACTTAGGTTCCCAACGCGATGACTCGGTTCCGTCCTTCTTGCTTGGCCCGATAAAGGGCACTGTCGGCATCTTTTATTGTCTTAAAGATATCTAACGTGCCTTTGGGTAACTCGACCACACCAAAAGATGCCGTTAACGTAAACTCTTGGTCTTGAAATTTTATGATCTGCTGGCTGACATCTTCTCTAAGTCGCTCTGCGAGTTGATGCGCCTGATTGATGCAGCAATTTAACGACATAATAAGAAACTCTTCGCCACCGAGTCGAATCAGCGTATCTTCTTCTCGCAGCGCTTGACTGATAAAGCGCGAAAATTTCTTTAATGCTTTGTCACCGGCTACATGTCCAAACTGATCATTAACGTGTTTGAAATGATCGATATCACACACCACGACAGACAACTCTTGATGATTACGCTTAGCGAGTGCCGCCAGCTTGGGCGCCATTTCGTAGAAAAAGTGGCGATTTTTCGCCCCGGTTAGCGGATCCGTATAGGCTTGTTGGCGCAGTCGAATAACCAAAGAATGCAAAACACTGACGGTAAAGCCCAGCATAAAAGACATGGTTACAACAAGAAATACCACAAACATCACTACGGTTTGATGAGCGGGTAACGCAATAACCCCAGTAATAAATGCAGGCGCGACAAATACCAAACAGAACAAAGTACACACCATAATCAGGAGCAATACAAAATCGCCCTTATTACGACGTTTTAGGTAAGCTTTTATACAATGAACAGTAAGAAATATAGGAACCAGCAAGCTGCACACGAGTATCAATTCTCGCCAAATAGCATTGGGAACCGTCAAGGTCAAAAACGTTGTGATGCTTGCAAAGGCAATAATGTGAGTGCCGATTAACACCGCTCCTCTAAACGAAATGCCATGACCATAGCGTTTAACCAGCGTCAGTAACAGCATGTAGCCACTGATCAACAAAAACGTGCTGTAGGGAACTAAATAAAAGATTTCATCGAAGGTATGACGCAGAGCGAAGCAAAAAAAAGATACCCATACGAAAAACAGCATCATGCGCGCAAATAAGGCTGACTGTGCCTTTTGACTGTGACTTGGCGAGGGCAATGCAAAGGTAAATAGTACACCGACCGTTGAAACGATCCCTAGTACCAATACCAAGAACAAGTGCTGTGCACTTTCAGATAACACTCCATATCCCCTAAATCTGTGTTAAACACAGTGTTATTATTATTCCGTTGCCCTTTACTTCAGCGCGTTGACAAGCAATTTGACGGGTTGACACCCGTGGCGCTTTGATGCAATCAATGTTGTTAACCTGAGGTTAATGCGGAGTATAGATTAAAATTCAAGCGCAACCAAGCACCCTAACGCGCTACTTTAGAACGAATTTTTATTTAGGTAGACAAAAGCGCGCGCTAAACTTTTCGGTACATTTATTATTCAACCAATAGCCCTAACCATCACTGCTTTGTGGTTGCCGTCAAGCGCCGTGTATTGGTATAGACTGCGAATACAAAAAAGGCAGGAATAATCCTGCCTTGTCATTCAATGTTAAGCGAATTAAGACTTTGACGCTTGATAGATACTTTCAATCGCATCATTCAACGTTGCATCGAATTGCGTATCGGTTTGCTGTGCAGATACACCCTCGGTCAATGCGCGAGAGAAGCTCGCTATCATACCGGCGTTTTCAGACAGCTTTTGATTTGCGTCCTGACGATTGTATCCACCAGACAAAGCAACCACTTTCAACACTCTTGGGTGTGCAATAAGCGGCGCATAGAAGTTAGCTTCGTTTGGCAAGGTCAATTTCAACATGACGTTTTGGTCGTCACTCAGCGCATCTAACTGCTGTAGGATAGCGTCGCGAAGCAAGGCTTCCGCTTCTGATTTTTCGGGGCTATTGATATCCACTTCGGGCTCAATAATCGGTACTAAACCGGCGGCGATAATTTGCTTACCCACTTCAAACTGCTGCTCAACTACTGCGTTAATACCAGCAGCATTGGCTAGCTTGACCACTGAGCGCATTTTTGTTCCAAACACATCTTGTGCGTTTGCTTTAGCAAGTAGCTCATTCAAGGCAGGCATTGGCTTCATCACTTGCACACCATTTTGCTCGTCTGCCAACCCTTTATCCACTTTTAAAAATGGAATGACATTTTTTTCTGTCCATAAAAATTTGGCAGATGGCATGCCTTTGATATCGCGTTCTAAGGTATTTTCAAACAAAATTGCGCCAAGTACTCGTTCACCCGTAAAGGCATCAGAAGTAATAATGCGAGTACGCATCGCGTGAACCATATCAAACATCTCTTCATCAGAGCTGTATTCAGATTCTTCAATCCCGTAAAGTCTTAGCGCTTTTGGTGTGCTACCACCACTTTGATCCAGTGCGGCAATAAAGCCATTTTCTGTTTTCACTTTGTCTAGCATGGCTAGTTGTGCCTGTGATGCCATTAGCAACACTCCTTAAATTCACTGCCATTGGCAGGTGTAGGGTTTAGAGATGATTTCAAAATTATTCACTCATGCCTGTTTGAGCGATCCGTTACTCCCTCGTTATTAGTTTTGTTAGTTCGAGAGAGAACAAATTGGGTCGCAGACATGGCGACATTGCGCCATGTCTGCATCAGTCTTATTGGTTATTCTTTTCTTCCAATATTGCGACCGCAGGTAATGTCTTGCCTTCTAAGAACTCTAGGAAGGCGCCGCCACCTGTTGATATATACGATATTTTATCAGCGATTTTATATTTATCTACTGCGGCCAATGTATCACCACCACCTGCAATAGAAAACGCGTCGCTATCGGCAATCGCTTTTGACAGCGCTTCTGTACCTGCGCTGAACTGGTCAAATTCAAAGACGCCGACAGGACCATTCCATACTATAGTACCGGCATTTTTGAGGATCTCAGCTAACGTTGCGCTGGTATCAGGGCCGATATCGAAGATCATATCGTCTTCTGCCACATCGCTCACTGCAATCAAGCTAGCTGGCGTATCCTCTGAAAAGGCTTTACCCGTAACCACATCAGTTGGTACAGGAATATCACCGCCATTTTGCTGTGCTTGTTCAATCAGGCGCTTGGCTTCGTCGACTAAGTCCATTTCTACTAGTGACTTGCCTACACCATGCCCTTGAGCGGCAATAAACGTATTCGCGATGCCGCCACCAACAATCAGTTGGTCAACTTTATCGGCTAACGCATCAAGTACTGTCAATTTTGTAGAGACTTTTGAACCACCAACGATTGCCACCATCGGTCTTGCTGGGTTATCGAGAGCCTTACCTAATGCATCAAGCTCAGCGGCCAATAACGGCCCCGCTACAGCTTTAGGCGCAAATTTAGCCACGCCATGGGTCGACGCTTGAGCACGGTGAGCGGTTCCAAATGCATCCATAACGAAGACATCGCACAGCGCTGCATATTGCTGAGACAAGGCCTCATCGTCTTTCTTTTCACCAAGGTTGAATCGGACATTTTCCAAAATGACCACTTCACCACCCGCAACCTCGACGCCACCGAGGTAGTCTTTTTCCAAACGCACTGGCACATCTAACGCTGACTGCAAATAAGTAACGACAGGTTGCAATGAAAAAGCGTCGTCATATTCGCCTTCTGTTGGACGTCCTAAGTGCGACATCACCATGACGGCTGCGCCTTGTGCAATTGCTGCCTGAATCGTTGGAATAGACGCCTTAATACGCGCATCAGAAGTAACGACACCATCTTTGACAGGAACGTTCAAATCCTGACGAATCAGGACACGCAGCCCCGCTAAATCAAGGTCGTTCATACTTGGAATTGCCATGCTGTTTCCCTTTATCTATCTTGTTTAAATTCGTTTATTCGCCCGCTTGGTACATCGCCAAAGCAGTGTCTATCATTCTGTTTGCAAACCCCCACTCATTGTCACACCAGACGAGTGTTTTGACCAGTTGCCGATGGCTGACTCGAGTCTGCGTTCCATCGACAATGCATGAATGAGGATCATGGTTAAAATCCACCGATACGAGCGGCTCTTCGGTATAGCCTAAAATGCCCGCTAGACGGCCTTCTCGCGCACCTTGAAGTGCACCATTGACGTCATCAATACCCACTTCAGTATCCAAGGTGACACTTAAATCCATTGCCGTCACATTGATAGTTGGAACACGAACGGCAATAGCTTCAAATTTACCTGCGAATTTTGGCAGAATTCTTTCAATTCCTCTGGCCAGACGAGTATCAACCGGAATAATGGATTGGCTTGCCGCTCGGGTACGACGCAAGTCATCGTGATACGCATCAATCACCTGTTGATCGTGCATCGAAGAATGAATCGTTGTAATCGTTCCGCTTAATACGCCAAACGCGTTATCTAGCGCTTGTATCACCGGCACAATGCAATTAGTCGTGCATGACCCGTTTGACACAATGTTATGACTGGGTAGCAGGGTATCCTCATTGCTACCAAAGATAATCGTATTATCGAGATCATTGGCTCCCGGCTGGGAAAACAATACTTTTCTCGCACCGGCATCAATGTGTGCCTGTCCCGCGGCTCTGTCTTTGAAAACGCCCGAACATTCCAGCACGATATCGACGTTTAATCGACGCCAGGGCAAGGAGTCAATCGATTGGCTTTGCAGCAATTGAATTTCGTCACCCGCCACGCTGAGTGTGTCGCCCTTTAATTCAACATCGAAGGGAAAGCGACCATGAGAAGTGTCGTATTTTAAAAGGTGAGCAATGCCCTCAGGCTTTGCTATTTCATTAATAGCAACAACCTGAATGGCATTATTGCGCCCTGTCTCGTACAGAGCGCGGAGTACATTGCGGCCAATACGGCCAAAACCATTTATGGCAACTCGGACCATATTACCGCCTGTGGTGTTTTACTACAGAGACAGTGCTGCCTCCACGACCGCTTCGGTAGTGATATTGAAGAATTTGAATAGCTCACCAGCTGGCGCTGATTCGCCGAAACCATCCATTCCAATTACCGCTCCGTTGAGTCCTACATATTTGTACCACGTGTCTTTTGCCAACGCTTCAACCGCAACGCGTTTTGTAACGCTTGCTGGTAGCACAGATTCTTTGTATTCCGCGCTTTGGCGATCGAATACATCTGTTGATGGCATAGAAACAACACGCACTGCTTTGCCTTGTGCTGATAAGGTATCAGCGGCCTCTACTGCCAATTGTACCTCAGAACCTGTTGCAATGAGAACGAATTCTGGTTGTCCATCACAATCTTTCAGGATGTACCCACCTTTTGCAATATCGGCAACTTGCGCAGTACTTCTTTCTTGTTGTGCTAAACCTTGACGTGTGAAGATCAGTGTCGATGGGCCATCAGCACGTAGAATAGCTTCTTTCCACGCAACTGCAGATTCGACCTGATCACAAGGACGCCAGTTGTCTAGGTTTGGTGTTGCTCGCAACGCAACCACTTGTTCAACAGGTTGGTGAGTGGGGCCATCTTCACCCAAGCCGATAGAATCGTGAGTATAAACAAAGATAGCAGGCTGTTTCATCAACGCCGCCATACGAACCGCATTGCGTGCGTATTCCATGAACATTAAGAATGTTGCACCATACGCTTTGAAGCCACCGTGCAAACAAATGCCATTCATCATTGCGGACATACCGAACTCACGAACGCCGTAGTAGATGTAGTTACCGCTTGCATCGTTTGCTTCGACACCTTTACTGCCTGACCAAATTGTCAAGTTAGAACCCGCTAAGTCAGCAGAACCACCTAACAGCTCAGGCAGCAGTGGGCCATATGCATTGAGCGCGTTTTGCGATGCTTTACGCGTAGCGATAGTGGCCGGGTTAGCTTGTAAATCTGCGATGTACTCGTCGGCTTTTGTAACAAAATCAGTCGGTAGTTCACCCGACAAACGACGCTGTAGCTCTTCGGCAAGTTCAGGGTGAGCTTTTGCGTACTCGGCAAACAACGCATCCCACTGCTGTTCAGCTTGAGTGCCCTTAGAAGTGGTATTCCACTCGGCATAGATATCTTCAGGCACTTCAAACGGCGCCGCTGTCCAATTGAGTTCAGCACGGGTCGCTGCGATTTCGTCATCACCTAATGGTGCACCGTGACAAGACTCGGTGCCTTGTTTGTTAGGGGAGCCAAAACCTATGATGGTTTTGCAACAAATCAATGTGGGTTTAGCGGTTTCTGCTTTCGCTTGTGCGATGGCATTAGCGATCTGCTCTGGATCATGACCATCTACACCACGAACGACATGCCAGCCATAGGATTCGAAACGCGCAGGCGTATCATCGCTAAACCAACCTTCGACTTCACCGTCGATAGAAATACCGTTGTCATCCCAAAACGCAACTAACTTACTCAGACCCAATGTACCGGCAAGTGAACACGCTTCGTGAGAAATACCTTCCATCAAACAGCCGTCACCCATGAACGCATAGGTAAAGTGATCGACTACATCGAAATTTTCTCGGTTAAATTGAGCGGCAAGGACCTTTTCTGCGATCGCCATACCAACTGCATTAGTAATACCTTGGCCAAGTGGACCTGTGGTCGTCTCTACACCCGGTGCATAACCGTATTCTGGGTGACCTGGTGTTTTAGAATGTAACTGACGGAACTGCTTCAACTCTTCAATCGGCAATTCATAGCCTGAAAGATGCAACAACGAATACAGCAGCATAGAGCCATGACCATTGGATAGCACGAATCTGTCGCGATTCGCCCAATTTGGATTAGCGGGGTTGTGCGACATAAAGTCACACCATAAAACCTGTGCAATATCCGCCATTCCCATGGGGGCACCAGGGTGACCTGATTTAGCTTGTTGGACGGCGTCCATACTGAGTGCACGAATGGCATTGGCAAGTTCACGACGAGAGGGCATGTTGTCTCCTGCTGTAGTCTGTTTTAAAGGGTCCTACTTATTTTGATTTAGCCGGTGTGCTAGCACACGTGCCGTTATCATGGACCCTTGTCGTTCCTAATGGCTGGCTATTCTTACCCAAGCCCTGCACCAGTTCAATGTGTTTTGAAGATAACTTATACGAATAAACTAAAAATCGTAAAGATTTTGAGCAGTTCTTACTTCGCCTACTCATGAAAAGTATATAAATACCGCGTCCCCCTCTAAGTGGTTCTGCATCTTTCTTCGAGAAAACCGGTATGCTCGGTTTTAAGCATTGGCGCAACGCCCACAATGCTGACTACACTCTGTGTCACCGTATTTTGATGCTGCACATTGAAATGTGCGGAACACGAAATGGGTAATTGCGCCCTTCTTTTTGTCAAGCGGACCAAACACAAACAGTCAATCATTGGTCATTTCGGCCGATGTTATGAAGTAGATATGATCTAATCAGTCGAAAAACCGTAGCAACTGGCGACTTTTATAGCTGGGTGTCAACATAACGTAACAAATAGACTTTTAGACGTCCAGAAGTAAAGACTGGTATTTTGAGCATTTTTGCGTAAAATACTCAGCCATAGAAATCGAGTGTGAAATAGGGGAAATCCCCGCGCACTCAACATGAAATTTTGGTTAAACCTATTGGAGACAGTATGACAGCGCATCTATTTACATCCGAGTCTGTATCAGAGGGCCATCCGGATAAAATTGCTGATCAAATCTCTGACGCTGTACTTGATGCAATCCTAGAGCAAGACCCACATGCTCGGGTTGCTTGTGAAACCTATGTCAAAACAGGTATGGCGCTCGTTGGCGGTGAAATTACTACATCTGCTTGGGTCGACATTGAAGAATTAACTCGACAAACGGTTCGCGAAATCGGCTATACCCATTCTGATATGGGATTTGACGCCGATTCGTGCGCAGTATTAAACGCCATCGGTAAACAATCACCAGATATCAACCAAGGTGTCGACAGACAGCGCCCTGAAGACCAAGGTGCCGGCGACCAAGGTTTGATGTTTGGCTACGCTAGTGATGAGACTGATGTGCTTATGCCTGCGCCGATTACGTATTCTCACCGTTTGGTTCAGAAGCAAGCTGAGGTAAGAAAATCAGGAAAGCTCGATTTCTTGCGCCCAGATGCGAAAAGTCAGGTTACCTTTATCTACGAGAACAACATTCCTGTAGGTATCGACGCGGTCGTGCTATCTACTCAGCACTGCGATTCAGCGACGACCGAGCAAGTTCGCGAAGCCGTAATGGAAGAAATCATCAAGCCGGTGCTGCCAGCTAAATGGTTAACGGATAAAACCCGCTTCCATATCAACCCGACTGGTCGCTTCGTTATTGGTGGGCCGATGGGAGATTGTGGTCTGACGGGCCGTAAAATCATCGTAGATACATACGGTGGTATGGCACGCCATGGTGGCGGTGCATTCTCAGGTAAAGATCCTTCAAAAGTTGACCGCAGTGCGGCTTACGCAGGTCGATACGTTGCTAAAAACATCGTCGCTGCAGGTCTTGCAAAACGCTGCGAGATTCAGGTGTCTTATGCCATCGGTGTAGCTGAGCCTACATCAATCAGCGTTGATACGTTTGGCACAGGTGTAGTGTCTGATGCCATTTTGGTTGAGTTGGTAAGACAGCACTTTGACCTGCGCCCTTATGGCCTGATTAAGATGCTTGATCTTGAACGTCCTATCTATCGCCCAACGGCAGCCTATGGACACTTCGGCCGCGAAGAATTCCCTTGGGAAAAAACAGACAAAGCCGAAGCGCTAAAAGCATCAATTTAAATCGCTTTTACCTTCGCCATAGATACGGCGGCAGGTAAACCCTACTGTACAAGTGACGCATTTTGAACGTATTCCCAATGCGTCACTTCAGTATCAACACAGTCAGGTGAGATAATCTAGCGCCCTTCCCGTTCTGGTTTAAGCTCAATCTAACGCAATCATTGCGGCGCTGAATACCCTCAACATACGTCAAACAGCAATTAAATTCCAAAAAAGTGATTTGATAACCTAGATTTTCGCTCCTCACTATTTTTGTCATTAGCAACCAATCTTCGAACCCTTCTATACCCGTACCAATTCTCAGAGCAATACCGTGTTGGACTGTCATGGTGTACCACTCGCTTCCGTCAAAGAGGCAGATAAAACGGCCTTTGAAAGATTTCTGTAGAGAATGAGATAATGATGTCGCAGGTGTCACATTGTTCATGCAACGCTTTGAATTGAGTCGAAGGCGTAAATTTGTGTTAAAAAATCCCACCAAATTTCAAATACGACTCTATAGTTAAATAAAAGCCCCAAACACTGAGCAAAATGGACGTTAAAACCCTCATACTCACGCTTGCTATCGGCCTAGGCTTAAGTCCAATAGGAAGCGGCGCTTATGCACAAGACGGTGATTTGCGCTTTTGGCGAGATCTACGCGCCTCAGGGTTTCAGGTTCCGGTTAGCTCGGCCAATAGTGAGTCTTTGCCAAAATGGTCGTTTGACGTCGCTGTTACGCGGTCACCTTTGTATCAACCCTCAATGCTAGATGTGATTAATGGCAGTTATCGTACTGAACTTATCGAAGTAGCCGCCCGCAGACAATTGTTTGAAGACTCCAACCACTGGTTGTTTGCAAGTATCGGCGCCTCTCCCACCTTTGCGGTCTATTCTCCAGATTGGGTTGCCCTTAATCGCGGCCGAACCCAAGCCGCGGCGCTGGGATGGCAGTTACAAAGCGATATGCGTTTCTCTTTTGCAGTAGAATACGAATTTAGAAAAATCGGTGACAACAATGACAATGCCTTGCAAATAGGCGTGCATTATTTATTTTAGGATTGTTGGGACACCATGAAATCCAACGCATAGTTGACGTGAATCGATGTTGTATCCAGCAGCGTCGTTGAGGTATCGCCTTGCTGAATAAGTAGGCCAATCTCGGTACACCCAAGTACCACCGCCTGTGCGCCAGCTGAAGCTAACTGTTCCACGGCGCGCAAATAAGTGGCCTTTGAGCTTTTTAGGATAATCCCTTTACACAACTCTTCATAAATGACGCGATGTACTTCGCCGCGAAGTTCACTATTAGGGGTCAACACATCGATATCATGTCGTCCCAAATGCGTCTGATAAAAACCATCTTCCATGGTGAAGCCAGTGCCCAGTAAGCCTACTTTATCGATACCCTGTTCGTGACACTGTGCGACTAAGGCATCGAGTAAGTGTAAAAACGGGATATCAACGGCAGTCTCTATCGCTGGCGCCACTTTGTGCATGGTATTTGTCGCCAGAACAATCCCCTCAACACCGGCGGTTTCAAGTTGCTTAGCCCTGTTTGCGAGTTGCTCGCCCATCAACGCCCATTTCCCCTGGTGTTGTAATTCGCTTATTGGTCCAAAGTCAACGCTACTCACAACAAGGTTGGCACTGTGAAGCCCGCCCAGTCTTTGTGCAATGCCTCGATTTAATCCTTGATAATAAGTGACGGTTGATTCCCAACTCATTCCTCCAATGATCCCTATCGATTTTTGATTGTGACCGCCCATACTTGCTCCTTGGAAAAATGAGTTGTTTACTATGATGCCTGTCTATACTGGCGGGATAAATGTCGGATGTAAATACTCCCGATGACACCGGGCGCTATCCAACCGACTAGCTGCCATAATCCGTCTGTGGGCAAAAATGCGCGCATCCCAAATGAGAAAAAAGCAGTGTACGCCGCAATACCTGATCCTATTAACCCTCCCAAATGCTCAACAACTTGCATCGATTTGGTCACGCTCTCATAGCGTGTATACCGCCATACACCGATACTGATCGCTAAACCTAAGATACCAAATGGGATATACAAAGGGTGTTTCAACGCCACACCGATAGCAACGAAGACAAGACCCGCACAGGCGCAAAAGTAGACAGGTAGCATAAACGATATATCGGCACTCGATCGCGGAGCGCTCACCCGCAATGCCCAGTTCCCTTGTCTTACACTGATAAAAGTGATGAGACTAAGGTAAACGAGAAAGGCCCAGAACAACCTGGCTCTGAATATATACTCCGGCGTCGTATCAGCATTAAATTGTTGTGGTTTTACGCCATCGGGAGAGAGAATAGCGATGGCTCCCATCATTGCTCCACTCAGGGCTACGGTATACATAATAGTGGTGAAATAGCGACCAAATTTCCGGTGGTCGATTCCCCCTTTTCGGCTAAAAATCGGAATCCAAAATAAAAACAACGCCATACTACCCAATAAAATATGTGCCCAAAGCAATAATTGAAAACCCCATGCCACCATGCGCTTTACTCTCTTTGTTTGTTTTAACTGAGATTATCTTAGCGCTAGCGTGTAGTGTTATTCAGTGCCAAAAGTCACAAACTGAACATGACTTTTGGCCTATTGCCTTGTTAAATTAACTCGAGATAATAACCACCTTTGGTGCAGAGCCGTCTAAACATATCGGTATTTGACGCGAGACGACACATTGAAATTAGGTTTTGATTTACACGCTTTTGACGCTGACAGACTGGCGGGATTGATGACGTGGCTACTGGTTGCATCAAGTGCCTTATGGCTAGCGATAGCCAATTCCAAGGTGTCGCAACATGACCTAGTGTTGGCTGCGTTCTGTCACCTCTGCTTTATCGCGAGCTGGTGGTTTTGTACAATAAAGGCGCCATCGTCGGCAAATCGTTCGCCACTGTTGTTGTTCCTACAAGTCGCGTGCGCATCGGGTATCTTCTATTTATTGCCTTATAATTACTCTGCTATTTTGCTGGTATTAACCAGTGCACTGCTCCCCTACTTTGTGTCGATGGGACGTGCGGTTTTGGTGATTGGGCTGATGCACATTCCTTTCTACATTATTTTTCACTATCACTGGCACTATCAAGGTGTTTTGCTCAGCACGTCATTGTTTATGACCTTTTCTATTTTCGCTTTGTTGATGACTCACACGCACCGAAAAGAAAAAGCCGCGCGAGAAGCCAGCGAACAATTAAACCGAGAGTTAAAAGCAACGCAGGCCTTGTTAAAAACGGCGGCTCAACAGGCTGAACGAGTGAGGATAGCAAGAGAGCTGCACGATGTAATGGGCCATCACCTGACAGCATTAAGTTTACAATTGCAAGTTGCGTCTCATCCTGCCTGCCAAGACACCGCGCCTCATATCAGCGCCGCCTATGACTTATCCAATCAACTGCTCAATGAAGTAAGACAAACCGTCAGTGAGCTGCGTCAATCTTCATCTTCGCCATTGAGACAAGCTCTCATAGGTCTTTCGGATACCGTGCCAGAGATTGATATTATTGTTGATATGTCTCCGCAAGAGATGAATCTAAGTACTGCACTCAATCAGGATATAAAGCGGATTATCCAAGAATCCATTACTAATGCGATTCGCCATGGAAATGCTCATTGTGTGAAGGTAACCGTTACGCAAGACAGCGATGTGATTAAGGTGGATATCAGCGACGATGGTAGCACATCATCCACTTCCCACTCTTTTTTGGTCGGCAATGGTTTGTCGGGTATACAAGAACGCGTCGCACAATATCAAGGTCAGGTTTCGTTTGAAAAGACTGACCGCGGCTTCAACACTCGTATCTCAATCCCTTGGAGCTAGCAATATGATTCAACTGTTACTGGTAGACGATCAGCAGCTAGTTAGAGCGGGTATATGCAGCTTGCTGGCCTTGAGTGACAAGGTCAGTGTTATCGCACAGGCAAAAAATGGTCAGGAGGCGGTTGAATACCTGTCAAATCACAGTGTTGATTGCGTATTAATGGATATTCAAATGCCCATATTGGATGGTATCCAGGCTCTCGAATCGCTTTACCAAAAGCGAATTACTACGCCAGTGATCATGCTAACCACTTTTGACGACAAAGCACTGGTTCAACAAGCCGTCGGCGCTGGTGCAAAAGGCTATCTGCTAAAAGATGCCTCACTAGAACAATTGGTCTTAGCAATCGAGCAAGTCGTTGAAGGCAATACGCTCATTCATCCTACGGCGACCGATACGATACGTCATCGCCTTCAATCCGTGAATGTAAACGCGGTCTCAGCGACAGATGATGCCCTTCAAGAATCCTTGACTGAAAAAGAAAAGCAGGTGCTTCGACTTATGGCGGCGGGGTACTCTAACCAAGAAATCGCCGACACGTTATTTCGGTCCACTGGCACCATCAAGAATCAGGTCTCCACTATATTGGATAAACTCGGTGTAAGGGATAGAACACAGGCCGTCATACGCAGTATCGCGTTGTCGATCATCTAACGCGACTTACGGCGCCGACGAATACACAAAGGTCTTTTGAATAATTTCAGCGTCAATACTGGCCCGGTGCCGCTGAACATCTTGCTGCGCCATCACCCAGTGTTTCGTGGTATGCCAGTTCTCCATTTGCTGTTCGTTCAACAAATATTCGATGGCACTCAACGTAAACGTCATATCGACACGGGCGCGAGAAAACAATTTGATGAGCCAAGGTGAATCAACGACCCAACCATCGGAGTATGCGGTGCCATTCTCCATAAACTGATTGAGTTCGTGACAAACTTGCACAGGATCAGCCCCATACTCAATTAGCTCGGATTGTTTGATACCGTGTAAGGATTCTGCTTCTTGATCCCAATGATACCAATCTTCAAACGGTTTTATCAGCCGACAAAAACGTCGACCGTCAGCGCGAATAATCCCGATTTCAATCGGATAACTTTTACTGCCAAATCCGCTGGCTTCGATATCAAGTATGGTAGGTGTATTTGGTTTTACTGCCACTGTATTATTCTTTTGTCATTTCAGGGTCAATCAATAACCCCGTAACAGTGTCTATACACAGATGGTGGCAACGCAACATTGCGTTCACGCTCATGACGAGGTGTTATTGAATACTGTACAAATCACAGTGTAGATTAATTTTGACCGTGCCTTGCATTTAACAAATGAGCAAAATTAACGCCACAAATATGAAATGCCAAAAAGTGTTCTCAATAAACATCGGTCGTCCCAATATAAACCCTAGTTGAATTATGGTGAGCTTGCACATGTCCCTCATCTATCGCATAACGCGTTTTGTGCTCGTAGTAATCGGCACTGGCTTTCTGTAAGCGAATAGCTTTGCTCTAACAAAATGATTTTAAAACATTTTACCTATGTGCTGGCGGCATGGCTGATTGCCAAGATGTGATTTTTCTTGTGTTACAAAAATGGGGAATTCTTCGTCTTTGCCTGTTGAGCGCGATAGCTTTGAGGTAAATCGATGATAACCGTTTTAATACAGTGGTCGGGATCCGCATTATAGATAGACATCTTTGAGTCACAGCCAAAATATTAAGCACATTAAAATGCACCAAAACAGTGCAAAACAATACTCAATTGAAGCGCCTTTCCGCAAAAAAAAGCACGCCCTTAAATACGGGCGTGCTCAAGCGTCATGCACAGGGTATTAGGCAACCGCTGCGCCTAGAATTTCTCGACTCACATCAAGGGTAATGGACTGATTCTCTCCTAGCTTCAACATACCGTGAGATTCAAGGCTCGCCACGATATCGCTGACGGCCTTGTCTTTATCACCGCCGTGCTCTGTCAGTTGGGTCGCTACATCTAATTGATTATAAAAAGCTTCCATTGCATCAATTGTACGCAGTGCTAAGTCTTCTCCGGTAGCAAGACCAAATACGTTGGCACCAAGTTGCTCTAGTTTTGCTTGTTTAAATGCAAGTTGATTACGCAGCAATGAGGGCTGAACAATGGCAAGCGAACGCGCGTGATCCACGCCGTATAGCGCAGTCAATTCGTGTCCGATCATGTGTGTCGCCCAGTCTTGCGAAACGCCGCTTCCAATCAAACCGTTCAAGGCTTGGTTGGCTGCCCACATTAAGTTAGCGCGCCATGCATCATCTTGATTATCAATGGAATTACCCAGCGTAATAAGTGTTCTCAATAGCGCTTCTGCATAACCATCTTGGACAAGCGCTCCTTGTTTAGATGTGAGGTATTGTTCACATACATGGACGAACGCATCAACGAGGCCATTGGTGATCTGGCGAGCTGGTAGACTTTTGATCACATCGGGATCAAGCACTGCAAATGTTGGATATACAGCAGGTGACATAAATGCAAGTTTGTCTTGTGTACTTGCTCGGCTAATGACTGAGGCGCCGTTCGATTCAGAGCCTGTCGCTGGTAGCGTTAAAATGGCGCCGATGGCAACGGCTTCTTTAACTTGATGTTGGCCTGTAAGAATATCCCAACCGTCACCATCATACAGTGCGGCCCCTGCCACATATTTAGAGCCATCAATAACTGACCCACCGCCTACCGCAAGTATAAAGTCTACGTTGTCTTGCTTAACAATCGCGACGGCTTTGTCTAGCGTCTCTACTGTTGGGTTAGGCTCAACACCACCAAATTCACGCCAATCATGGTCGGTAAGTGCTTCAACCACTTGGTCGTACACGCCATTTTTCTTAATCGAACCACCACCATAAAGCAGCAACACTTTTGCGTCTGCGGGAATGAGAGACTGAATAGAAGCAATTTGACCTTGGCCAAATTGAATTGTAGTGGGATTGTTGTAACTAAATTGCATTATAAGTTAGCTCCTATATTGCCAGTTTTCACAGCCTGAGCTGTTAAAAAGAATTCGGTCTTTGGCTTAGCAAGATTTGCGCTTCCAAGCCATACATGCATAATAATACCTAACAAAATATTTAAAATGACAATATCTGGCATTTTCTTGCCTAAAACTATCAACCATGAAAAAGACACTTGTTGACGAAATGCAAAACACGCTTGATGTGCTTGCTATCCCCGACTTAAAAGGATTACACAAATCTTTTATTCCGGGAGTGAAATTGTATCGAGACACACAAGGCAACCCCCGTAACCCATTGCTTTACAACTCGGGGATTATCATCATGCTGCAAGGCACTAAAACCCTGTATTTGGAGCAAAGTAGTGTCACCTATCAAGCAGGTGACTATCTGCTGCTAGGTGTACCGATTCCGGTTGAATGTGAGGCTTGGTCTACCAAAGAAGAGCCAATCTTAAGTCTCGTCATTGACGTGCCTATCACTGTACTTAACGATCTCAATCAGCATGTGCATTTCAAACAAAGGAAGCACAGTGAGCAACAGGCCGATTTGTTTTCTCTCACCAAACAATCCCTGACGGCGACCTTAGATGATGCCTGTTATCGATTACTTCGCACCTTGTCATGCAAAACACAAAGTGCTGTGTTAGGCGCCAATATCATCAAAGAGATTATCTATCATGTTGTGACGGGGCCCCATGGCTATATTTTGACAGATTTAGTGGATTACAATGGTCATTATGCAAGAGTCGCTAAGGCCTTAACAAACATACACAGCAATTACCCGGACTCACTGTCTGTTGAAGAGCTCGCAGACAACGCCAGTATGAGCGTATCTTCGTTTCATCGAGTGTTTCGTCAGGTAACGACGGTTTCACCCGGGCAATATATCAAGAGAGTTCGACTGACCAAGGCACGTGAGCTTATTTCATTACAGGGTAGACGTGCCAATGAAGCTGCAATGTTAGTTGGTTATACCAGTGCATCACAGTTTTCTCGAGAATTTAAACGTTATTTCAATACTTCACCGTCAGCGGCCAAAGCCAATTGATCAAACATTCAGCTGCCCTGACGCACCTAGCTGAATGTTAGCCCATAACGATATCGTCTGGGTACCATGCATCGTTACACATCGGCAAATTAAACGTCAGCAATCGCAACGTATCGATGGATATAGACTGATCCCAATCTGGCTTTAAACAAAGGGGCTCTTTTGACAGCAAAGCATCTTCTGGAAATTGAATCTCAGAGATGTCGTGCAAATGCGCCAGCCTATACAACCTGTCTTTTGCGTTAGATAAGGTGCTAGCAAACACCAGCCCGATACACTGGTCTCGGTTGGGCCCCAATACACAAGACATAGCGTAGGCGTTGGTGCGCTTTCGTTTGAATTGTGAGTGAGCAGCTGATACCAATGCTTCAAGTTGGTCCTCTCTTGCGGCTCGCCACGCTGACAGAACGGAAACAACACCGCCCAGTTTAACGGTTTGGGCACAATGCAACACCACGTAGGGTGTCTTAACAATGATCATTGATAGCCTCCTTGTCACAAATCTCGCGAACGAAAAATCGCTTAACGCTATCTGCGGCAGCGTTCTTTGAGTAGGTCATTTATCTGCGCGGATTGGTTTTACACACTCTATATTAGGTGTAGTTTACGGCGTTGAAATCGCAAAATGTCTATGACTGAGGTTTGGCGATAGTGAGGAAACACTTCTATTATTGTATAAATATTCCGCGGCCCCTCCAATTGTGAAACTTTTATGACAATTGCATGACAACGGCCCGTGAACCATTGTTGATGCCTTATTTTTACCGGTATCTATGCGGCAATGACTAGCCTGACAACAAGCATTACCGATCGTTTTATTTCGTGCTAAGGTAATTGTCACAGAATCACGTGACTCAAAACGGAACCATGAGAACGTATCTACTTTTATTTATTGGTGTTTACTTCACCAACATACTCAGTAATCATGCTGAGGCCGCGGAGCCTCTGATTATTGCGTCTGTTGAGTACGCGCCGTACACCTCTTCCCAAATGAATAACGATGGTTATGTGAACCAGATTGTTCGCCAAGCCTTTGCCAGCAAAGGTATTCAAACCTCGTTTGAATATTTACCTTGGGCAAGGGCATTAAAACAAGGACAGGAAGGGCATTATGAGGTCATTTCTTATGCGCAGTTTCTAAAGGAGCGGACCCAGCATTTCCTTTACAGCAAAGCCATCGTCAGCGAAGAGTTTTATTTTTTCGCACGGCGTGATTCGTCGCTAACAGACTATAGCGGCATCTCGTCATTGGTAGACGTTCGTCTTGGCCTCACCCGCGGATACGCCTACACAGAAGCGCTGTGGCAATACGCGCAACTTAACCAAGACAAAGTGTCTGTGGTGAATTCCGATGTACAAAATTTTCAGATGCTCGCTTTGAAACGCATTGATGTGTTTCCCATAAACCGATTAGTCGGTCGACGAATAATTAAAGAACACTTTGATAACAACCAACACTATTTCCGAGAGTTAAAACCTTCGGTCATTACTCAACCCACGTATTTGCTGTTTTCAAAGCAATCACCCCGTGCAATTGAATTACAAACTATCTTTAATACCGCCCTAGCAGAGATGGAAGCGAGTGGCGAATTGGGTAGGCTAGAAGACGCGTTATCGAGGTCGTTTCACGAATAATCGCATTGGCGGTTGTATCAGATAAAAAAAGGGCTAGGTAACCGATGTGACCTAGCCCTTTTTGCTTCGGGACAAACAACTCGTTTTACATTAGGCTGACTGTTGCTCAGTCGCCTTTGTCAAATAATCATTCAAACTTGCTTTTTCAGCAGCGGTTAAGCGAAGGCCCAGTTTACTTCTACGCCACAAAATATCTTCAACAGAATGGGCCCATTCACATTCGACCAGGTAGTCCACTTCCGCTTGATATAAGCCGGCACCGAAATGCACGCCCATGCCCGTTAAATCTCCCGCATTTTGCAAGAATCCTCGACACAAGGTGCCGTAACTTCTCACGTAGCGAGTGGCTATTTCAGTTGGAAGCCATGGAAACTCTTTGCCAAATTGTGCCAACAATGCTTCTTTACTTTCGAAGTTTCCACCTGGGAACGCGATGGATGACGTCCATGCGGGTTTAGCACGTGGGAAATGCTCACACAGCGTATCGACCGCATACTCAGACAACTTTCTAAAGGTCGTGATCTTTCCACCGAAAATATTCAGCAGAACAGGCTCGTCCTCGCCTCCAGTCATTACTACTTTGTAATCTCGCGTTAACTCTTGCGCGGACGCATTCGCTTCTTCCAACAGTGGTCTAACGCCACTGTATGAGTGGACGATGTCATTCGTAGTGATCTTGGTTTTAAAGTAGCTGTTCGTTACTTCAACAAGATAATCTGTCTCTTCCTGGCTAATCGCCGCATCTCTTGGGTTACCGACAAAATTCACATCAGTTGTACCCACCAAGCTGAAATCATCTTCATAAGGGATGACAAACACAATGCGTCCGTCTTCGTTCTGTAAGATGTAGGCTTCATCGGTATCGTATAGTTTAGGCACAACAAAGTGGCTGCCTTTAACCAATCGCATCGCATCTTGGTTTTTTAGCGATGCCACTTCTTGTAAGAACTGAATCGCCCACGGCCCCGCTGCGTTCACGATCGATTTTGACGTGACTGTAAACGTTTTCCCCGAAGCGTCGCTTAAGGTGACTTTCCAGCGATTGCCCTGCTTTTCGGCCGACGTACATGCAGTGCGCGTTAAGACAGTAGCACCTTGATCTTTGGCCGCCAGCGCGTTGAGTACCACCAATCTTGCATCATCGACCCAGCCATCTGAGTATTCAAAGCACGTTGAGATGTCATTAACCAAGGGAGAGGTTTGGTCATTTTTGACTTTCTTGGAGCGCTTTAGTGAAACTCGTTTGGCCAAGTTGTCGTAAAGAAACATGCCGATTTGTATCATCCAAGCAGGACGAAGGTGTTTTTGATGGGGTAAACGGAAGCGCAATGGCCACATGATATGGGGCGCTTTGGCCAGCAAGACTTCGCGTTCTGCCAATGCCTCTTTTACCAAGCGAAATTCGTATTGCTCAAGATAGCGCAATCCACCGTGAATCAGCTTACTACTGTTAGATGATGTTGCGCTTGCCAAATCGGCCGCTTCACACATCAGTACATTTAAGCCACGACCTGCAGCGTCAGCAGCAATACCAGTGCCATTTACACCGCCGCCAACAACAATCACATCGTATTCAGTTTTTAATTCACTCATCGATAGGCTTCTTGATCATTTTTCATTAACACTATTTCAGCGCTAAATGTCGGCTTTGTCAACACAAACGAACACAAACGAAAACAAAACGAACATTAGTAGTTGAATAGCCAGACAAAAAAGCGAGTAAAAAATAAACAAAAAAGCCAGCGTAGTGCCGGCTTTCGAGTCGGAAATGGGAGAAAAATAAATTAAACGCTGATCAAGTCGATGTCATTGGCAGACAGAATATCGGTAATCGGTGCCGGTGGCTTGCCATCAGACACTAGACAATTGACTTGCGAAATGTTGCCCTGCTCAACCATAGCATGACGCTCGAACTTGGAGCTGTCAGCAGCCAAAATGACATGACGAGCATGTTGTAAGATGGCCTGAGACACTTTTACTTCTCTAAAGTCAAAATCGAGCAGTGCGCCATCGTTACTTATGCCACTGATACCGATAATACCGTAGTCCATTCTAAACTGACTGATGAAATCGCAGGTCGCTTCACCAATAATACCACCGTCTCGAAAACGCACCTCTCCTGCTGCGATAATGACGCTAAAATCTTCTTTTGCCGACAGTATTGTGGCTACGTGGATATTGTTTGTTACCACGTGTAGATTTTTGTGATTCAGAAGCTTGGTGGCAATAAGCTCGGTCGTTGTACCGATATTAATAAACAAAGATGCGCCGTCTGGGATCATCTCGGCGACGGCCTCAGCAATCCGTTCCTTCGCGCTTTTGTGCTGGGCTTTACGGTCTTGGTAAGGAGTATTCTCCCAGCTGGTCGCCACGCCAATTCCGCCGTGAAAACGACTGACATAGCCCGCATCAGCAAGTTGATTCACATCTCTTCGAATAGTTTGCGGGGTAACTTGAAACAACTCAACGAGTTCGTCAATCGACACAAAGCTTTTCTGTTTTACCAGATTGACAATTTTTTCGTGACGTTGAGTTTGATTCATCTATCTGTTTTCCTTTGACTTGCCAATAAGTTGGCACAAACCGATTATACTGACTTTCAACTTTAAATGTTCGTTTGCGAAAATTCGCGTTGTTAATTCATTGTGAATAGTGCACTATCGCCATTAAAACAACAGGAGACTCCGCGTGCAAAAATATATCCTCTCCATCGATCAGGGAACAACAAGTTCTCGTGCAATCTTGTTTTCTACTGAAGGTAAACAGTGCCACACCGCACAACAAGAATTCCAACAGCATTACCCAGACGACGGCTGGGTTGAACACAACCCCAATGATATTTGGCAAACCGTTTTAGACACGTGCCAAAAGGTGATGTCTGAGTCGGGAATCCAAC
Organism: uncultured Alteromonas sp.; assembly: GCA_963922845.1. Lineage (GTDB taxonomy): Bacteria > Pseudomonadota > Gammaproteobacteria > Enterobacterales > Alteromonadaceae > Alteromonas. The sequence goes on along the minus strand of CAWUJV010000039.1, from coordinate 4,336 downwards.
CCGAGCAGCTCCTCACGGTTGGGATCACTAACCAACGCGAAACCACGTTAGTTTGGGATCGGGAAACAGGAGAACCTGTCTATAACGCCATCGTTTGGCAGGACCGTCGTACCTCAGACTATTGCTCAGAGCTATCAAAAAACAGTGCGTTTTCAGAGTATATCACAGACGCCACCGGCTTATTACTTGACCCTTATTTTTCGGCGACCAAGGTTCGTTGGATACTTGAGAATGTTGACGGCGCAAAAGACAAAGCCGAAGCAGGAAAACTGGCGTTTGGTACTGTTGATAGCTTCCTCATTTGGCGGTTAACTAAGGGTCAGTCCCATACTACCGATGCCACGAACGCATCGCGTACGATGCTTTTCAATATTCATGATCAGGCATGGGACAAAAAACTGCTCGACGAATTTGGCATTCCCGAGTCGATGTTACCCACAGTACTAGACAGTGCAGACGACTTTGGCGTAATAGACGAAACACTGCTTGGCAGCGCCGCACCTATTCAAGGTGTCGCGGGGGACCAACAAGCTGCATTAGTCGGCCAAACTTGTTTTGAGCCTGGTATGGCGAAAAGCACCTATGGCACGGGCTGCTTTATGATTCTCAATACAGGCGACAAACCATTAAAATCGAAGAATCGATTACTGACTACCGTTGGTTATCGCGTCAATGGTAAAACAACCTACGCGCTTGAAGGCAGTATATTCATGGCTGGGGCAACGGTTCAGTGGCTAAGAGATGGTTTGAAACTCATCGCAGATGCCTCGGAAAGTGAAGCCCTGGCAAAGATGGCACGGCAAAACAATGGCGTATTCCTAGTGCCGGCATTCACAGGTCTTGGCGCTCCCTATTGGGACCCCAATGCTCGCGGTGCCATTTTAGGCTTGACCCGTGATACCGGCATCAACGAAATTGTTGCGGCGGGCCTGCAGTCTGTATGTTACCAAACTAAAGACTTGCAAAAAGCCATGGAAAACGATGGAGCCCGTCCAACTACGCTGCGGGTAGACGGCGGCATGAGTAAAAATGACTGGGTAATGGCATACTTGTCGGATATTTTGGGCGCCAATGTACAACGGCCAGAGATTACTGAAACAACCGCCTTGGGTGTGGCGTATCTCGCAGGTTTGCAAGCCGGTTTGTACTCGTCATTAGATGAGCTCAAGCAACAATGGCGTTGCGATAAACTATTTGAACCTCGACTGAGCAAATCAGAACGAGACCATGCCTATGACAATTGGAAAGACGCCATCGAACGCGTCCGTTGCCAATAAGCTATATCGTTTGCAGCGTCGCTTCAGTGTGGCGCTGCGTCTTCTCTCGGTTTACTTCTTTATCGCTAGCTCTAGCTTAGTCAGCGCAAGGTAAACTGAAAGTCAAAATGAAAAACACCGCCCCTTACGTCAGCAACAAAGCAGCGATATTTGCGTCATAACAAATATGCAACCTAGTGTCGTTGACTTCAGTGATTCGCAACCCCATCTCGATATAAATAACACTCTGTTTTTAAAAGATTTATGATTAACACCAAAGAAGAGAGCAAACGCTTTACCCACTTGTCAACATTAGTGCAACATCTAAAAACAAGTCAGATTGAAAAAATATGGCTTTTAACTTGAAATGAAACAAAGTGAACAACATCAAATTATATATAATAAAAACAACAACATAACAACACAAAGCTGACTTAAATCGAGCATCAGCGTTTACCTTACACGCCCACTAAAAACACCATAAGAGTGGCACAAAATCTCAGATCATCTACACTACGTTTACACTTGATGAAAATCGTTAAATTCGCCCTCGACTCGAAACATTCGAAAAATACTGAATATTTTTTAAAAAAATTTATTCAAAACATACACCTAAAAATTATCAATTAATTCATTAATTTATAATTTAAGTCGAAGGAAAACGTTTCACTTTTGTTGTAAATGAGCTGTTAACAAAGGTTGATCAAGTGACCAATATACGTTATTTATATGATAAATAAGCTCAGTTGAAGCTTTGTCACCACGGAGAAAAACAGTGAAACACACAAAACTAAAAAACAATGCGGGTCTCCTCGCCAAGCGTTCTTTGCTTGGTGCGGCAGTTGCTACAGCATTGTGCTCTACCAGTGCGATCGCGCAGCAAACCCCTGATGACTCCAACGTAGAAGTTATCGAAGTACGCGGTATTGTTAGCAGTCTTAAACGCGCAATGTCTGACAAGAAAGAATCTCTTGCAGTATCTGACGGCATTGCAGCAGAGGATTTGGGTAAATTCCCAGACCTAAACGTTGCTGAATCTTTACAACGTATCACCGGTGTGTCTATTGACCGTAGTGGTGGTGAAGGTCAACAAGTCACTGTCCGTGGTTTCGGACCACAGTTCAACACAGTACTGGTAAATGGTCGTCAACTAGCGTCTGACGCTGAAGGTCGTGCGTTTAACTTTGACGTGCTGGCTGCAGACCAAATTACTGGCGCCAATATTTATAAGAGTGGCGTAGCAAATTTACAATCTGGTGGTATCGGTTCTACGATCAATATCAGCACGGCACGTCCATTTGACTACGACGGCTTCCAGCTTGCGGGTTCTTTAAAAGGCATGTACGAAAGCTTGTCTGAAGAAACATCGCCTCAAGCATCTTTGCTTGTAAGTAACACGTTTGCAGATGACAAATTTGGTGTACTACTTGCCGTCTCTCACCAAGAACGTCAAGTTCAGGTTAACCGTATCCAAACTGCTGGTTGGAGACCTGGTTTAACGCTTTCAAACCGCAACGATGGTGTGTTGGCGAGTGACGTATACTTCCCACGTAACTGGGACCAAACGGTAGATGAGCAAGACAGAACACGTACTAACGTTGCCCTTGTTGCTCAGTTTGCACCAACAGATGATGTAACGATTACCCTTGATGGTTTCGTGTCTAAGTTTGAAGTCGATTCACTCGTAACTGACTTGGCATCATGGTTTGAGCCTGACCGCGTAGGTTCAGCAACAGTCAACCCTGACACAGGTACAGCAATTCAGTTCACTCAAGAAATCGACTTGCACCAAGGTTCAGGTAACCCAGCTTCTGACTTTGTATCAACAACCCGTAATTCACGTGATGTGACTAACGACGGTTTTGGTTTAAATATCGAATGGCAAATCAATGATTCACTTGTAGCGACATTTGACGCGTCTCACTCGACGGCTGAAAACGACATTGCAGGTCAAGGTCGTTTCAACGTTATCGGTATTATCAACAACTACTCGTTTGACGGCACAGGTAGCATCCCTACAGTTGTTCACGATGGTTTTGGTAACGGCCAATTGCCAGACGTTAACCTATCTCGTCTGCACTACAATGACCTAGGTGGTCCTCGTGGCACCGAAGACGAAATTACCGAGTACAAAGCAGACTTCGTTTATGAATCTGACTCTGACGTATTCCGCAAAGCAAACTTCGGTCTTCTTTACCAAGACCGCGAGAAGTTCAGCTTCCAAGAATTCGCTTCTCAGTGTGCTTTCTGTGGTTATCAAGTTGCTGCGCCTGTTGATACATTGAACATCCGTCCGTTCACTGCTAACAACTTCTTCGGTGGCCTTATCGACACTTGGTACACCTATGACGGTGACGCTTACCTAGATTTCCTAGCCTCTGAAGGTTTCCCAATTCAGCCTACGCTTCAACCTAACCTTTATCGTGTTAACGAAGAAGTGACAGCGCTGTACGCTCAATTTGAGTTTGGCTACGACCTAGGTGATATGCCATTAACAATGGATATCGGTGCCCGTTATGAAGAAACTGACGTTGATGTATCTGCGGTTCAAGCGTTCATCTCTGACGTTGTACCAACTTCTGACTTGACGTTGTTCGCTAACCGTTTCGGTCCTGAACAAAACATCACTGACGGTACGTCTTACTCTAACTTGCTACCGAGTGTAAACGTTCGCCTAGAACTTGAAGAAGACATGATTTTACGTCTTTCTCGTTATGACTCGTTGACTCGTCCAACTATGTCGCAAATGTCTCCTGCGACGACTTTTGGTGAGCCTCGTCGTCAAAACCTTCAAGCAGCTGGTGGTAACCCTGCACTTAAGCCTTTCCAAGCTGAGAACTGGGATATTTCATTCGAGTGGTACTACAGCGATGACAGTATGTTCTCGTTCGCCGTATTCAACAAAGAAGTGGAAAACTTCATCGTAACACTATCTGGTCAAGAGTCTTTCACTATGACTGACCGTAGTGCTGCTGACGGTTTCCGTTGTGCAGCTGCAGAGTGTGCACCGGGTACGGACCTAGATCCACTTAACCCAGGCTTCGACGTTGTCGCGAACACAGAAGAGCTTAACGGCGCAA
>CAWUJV010000038.1:0-45999 GCA_963922845.1 uncultured Alteromonas sp. | reverse complement strand
AAAAACACCAAAAAGATTAAAAGTCTATATTTCATTTAGCTTCCAGAAATATAACATCTTATTATGAAGACTTCACAGTAACACCGGGTAGGTCTCACGCAACAGATCTTCATATTCGTATTTAATATCAGCAGCTTACAACAATTTTTTCGTTAAAAAACACTTTTTTCTATGTGTGTTATTGAGAATTCTCATTAATAACGGGTTCCAATCGCAAGTTATAAACTAAAAATCAATAAGTTAGTATTTTTTGATGCTTAAGTTTGTGTGTTACTAAGACTTCTCATTAATTACGTGTTCAAAGCATACCCCATTTTCAGCAATAATGAGGCCTACAGCCTAGTTTTAGCATAAATTCATTGCGTGTTACTGAGACTTCTCAGTAATTACAAACCACAAACTGCACTAAAACCCTTATGCAGCACATGTTACACGTCAATTTATCCGACTTTATGATACGCATTACTGAGAATTCTCAGTAATTACACATCATTATTTATCGAAAAATAAACCGAATACGTATTGCCACAAGGGCGGTATCAGTGTCTAAAACGCAAAAAAAAGCCTGCTATTAGCAGGCTTTGATAGTCGAAAGACTGTTTATACGCTAGCAGCGCCTTCGCAGGCTTCTTTTGCCAACTGCGTAATACGGTCCCAATCACCTGTTTCGATTGCGTCATCGGGTGCGACCCAAGAACCGCCCACACATGCGACATTTTTAAGGGCCAAGTAGTCTTTAAAGTTACCTGGGCCAATACCGCCAGTCGGACAGAACGTAACATCAGGGAATGGACCACTGATAGATTTGATCGCCTTGATACCGCCAGAGGCTTCCGCAGGGAAGAACTTCATAAAGGTGTAACCGGCATCTTTACCTTTCATCAAGTCAGACGTAGATGATATACCTGGGATAAGAGGGATTTCACTTTCTCTACCCGCTTGTAAAAGGTCAGCGGTCATACCCGGGCTGATAGCAAATTTAGCACCGGCTTCAATGACTTCTGTTAATTGCTGTGCATTGGTCACTGTACCCGCGCCAATCAGTGCATCAGGGACTTCTTGCGCGATGACACGAATGACATCAAGCGCTGCAGGTGTACGAAGCGTCACCTCTAGTACCTTGATGCCGCCAGCCATCAACGCTTTTGCCATAGGTACCGCTTTTTCTACGTCATGTACCACTAGAACGGGGACGACGGGTCCTGCGGCAAAAATATCTGCTGGAGAGAGTTTCCATTTTGTCATTGTATCAACTCGCAATTTGTTGTTGTAAATACGCTGATGCACCTAACAAGCCGTGGTCCGGCTCAGTGATCAGGTATGTTGGTATTTCTTTTACATAGTGAGCCAGTACGCCTTTTGCTTCAAAGCGCGCTCTGAACTCGCTGTTTTGTAAAAACTCAGGGAAACGGATAGCAATACCACCTCCGATGAATACGCCACCAGTGGTCGCTAAATTCAACGCTAGGTTCCCGGCAAAGCTGCCCATAATTCGACAGAATTGATTCAGTGCTAATTCACAAATCGCGCACTCGTTGTTGAGCGCTTTTTCCGTCACATCTGCAGGGTCTTGTAGTAGTTCTTCAACGCCACTATTTTTCGCTAATGCAGTGTATACATTCAACAAACCTCGGCCAGACATCACCTCTTCAGCAGACGCCCTACCGTGCTTTTCTTGCAAGTAGCGCCAAACGATAATGTCGTTTTCATCTACTGGAGCAAAATCTACGTGCCCACCTTCGCCATTCAATGTTTGCCATCCAGAAGACGTCATCGTGATGTGTTCAACACCCAGTCCGGTGCCTGGGCCAAAAACAGCAATGTTTCCGCCCTCTTCCGGCTCGCCAGCGCCAATCTGAATAACTTGGTCTGACGTGAGCACTGGCAGTGAATGCGCCACTGCCGTGAAATCGTTGATAACAGCAAGATCTGTCAACTCTAGGCTTTGCTTAAGTTCAGTTTGTGAGAACGCCCACGTGTGGTTGGTCATTGTGACCTGATCGCCCAAAACCGGACATGCAATAGCAATACAGCCTTGCGTAAATGTCACATCACTGACGTCAGCAAAATACTGCCTAATAGCCAATTCAAGCGTTTCAAAGTCGGTACATTTGTACTTGATGATGTCAGATAAGCTACTTCCATCAACACGCGCTAGACGAATGTTAGTACCACCAACATCAGCAACAAATTGTGCAGACATTATGCTTGCTCCGTATCAACAAACAGTGAACATGCACCCTCTTCAGCACCTGTTAAGCTGTTTCTCATTCCACCAAACATCTCGCGGCCCATACCCACGTGATGACGAGCAATGTCGGCTGGTTTCGCTTCGCGCGCAGCCAATGTTTCATCATCTACACACAAGGTCAACTGACCAGTTTCGGTGTCAAGCTCGATCAAATCGCCGTTTTGAACTTTTGCAAGCAAACCGCCTTTGTATGCTTCAGGGGTCACGTGGATTGCAGCAGGCACCTTACCAGATGCACCCGACATACGACCGTCTGTCACCAATGCCACTTTATGGCCGCGGTCTTGAAGCACGCCTAGAGGAGGAGTCAAGCGGTGAAGTTCTGGCATACCGATAGCTGAAGGCCCTTGGAAACGCACAACCACAACACAGTCCTTGTCCAGTTCTCCAGACTTAAACGCTGAGTCCAATTCAAACTGGTCTTCAAATACAACAGCGGGGGCTTTGATTTTGCAGACAGGATCGCGAAGTGCAGACGTTTTAATTACACCACGACCAAGGTTACCGCCAAGTACGGTTAGTCCACCGTCAGGCTTGAACGGTTCTGCAACCGTCGCCAATACTTCTTTGTCGAAAGAGGCTTCAGGGCCGGCTCTCCATTCAAGCTCGCCATCGTTCAATGTTGGCTCTTGAGTATAGCGCTCTAGACCTTCACCACAGATGGTATTGACATCATTGTGCAGTAAACCAGCATCTAAAAGCTCTTTGAACAACAGAGACATACCGCCCGCAGCAGTAAAGTGGTTGATATCAGCATGACCGTTTGGATAGATGCGTGTCAGTAGTGGTACCGCATTTGAGATATCAGAGAAGTCATCCCAGTTAATCAAAATACCAGCTGCACGTGCTACAGCAATTAAGTGCATAGTGTGGTTAGTCGAACCACCAGTTGCTAGCAAGCCAACTAGACCATTGACCATCGCCTTTTCATCGACAATGTGACCAATTGGCATGTAGTTGTCGCCAAGGTCGGTCAGACGTGTTGCTTGTACCGCCGCAGCTTTTGTTAGTGCGTCGCGCAAAGGCGTTCCGGGGTTCACAAATGAAGAACCCGGCAAGTGTAAGCCCATCATTTCAACGACTAGCTGATTTGAGTTTGCCGTACCATAGAAAGTACAGGTTCCCGCTGAGTGATAAGACTGTGATTCAGCTTCTAGAAGCTCATCACGACCAACTTTACCCTCTGCAAATTGCTGACGGACTCGCGCTTTTTCTTTGTTTGGTAAACCAGATGGCATAGGACCCGCTGGCACAAATACGGTTGGTAAATGACCAAACGTCAACGACCCGATCAATAACCCTGGGACAATCTTATCACAAATACCCAACATCAATGCCGAGTCGAACATGTTATGAGACAAGGCAACCGCCGCGCTTTGAGCAATAACATCACGGCTCATTAAGCTCAGGTCCATACCTGCATTACCCTGCGTGACACCGTCACACATCGCAGGCACGCCACCGGCAAACTGAGCAACACTACCCACTTCACGAACGGCGTTTTTGATAATTTGAGGATAGGTCTCGTAAGGCTGGTGTGCAGACAACATGTCGTTGTAGGCCGAGACAATAGCAACGTTCGCCTTGGTCATACTGCGCAGATCTGATTTGTCTTCTGAGCCACATGCAGCGAAACCGTGAGCCAAGTTACCACAGCTCAATACGCCGCGATGAGGGCCCTGACGACGAGCCGCTTCAATTTTTTCGAGATAAGCTTTGCGCGTATGTTTACTGCGCTCAATAATTCTTTGCGTTACTTCTTGAATTTGAGAGTTCATGATCACTCCTATGGTGCCCACATCAAAGTTACGGGGGCACGATTAACAACTGCAGTGATTGGCTTTTCCAATTCCGTTGCATTGGCCAATGCGTCTTCGAGCACAGAAAGCTTGCTGTCACCGGTCAGGTGTAAAAAGATGTGGCGACTATTTAGCAAAGCTGGCAACGTCAACGAGATTCGTTGGTGCGGCGCCGTCGTTGGCTGTACCGCAATAAGCGTATTGCCATTTTCCATATCCAAGCCTTCAGCTACCTGTTCAGAACATGGGAACAAGGATGCAGTGTGTCCGTCCTCGCCCATACCTAGGATAAGTGCATCAAAAGGTTGCGCTAGTGCGTTAATAAGTGGTGTTGCCTCAGCCACGCCATCAACAGCGTCACTGCTAGGTGTTTTTGGCGAGACAAAATTAGCGTCAGCGGCATAATTTTGGATAAGGTTATCTTTAACAAGCTTGGTGTTAGACGCGTCATGGTCTTCGTCAACCCAGCGTTCATCAGCTAACGTAATATCGACCTTGTCCCATGCTAATGGTGTGTTGCTCAGCGTCTTAAAAAGCGCAAGCGGTGTGCGACCGCCGCTAACGACAAGTGATGCACGACCATTTGTTTCAATGCCTTGTTCTAGGATACCAACGAGTTTGGTAGCAAACGACGCGGTCAATGCGTCGGCTGATTCGAATTTTTCAGTCTGTAAGGCCATTATTTTTTCTTCCCTACACGACTTTCGTACCATGCTCGGTCAGCTCTAGCTAACAAACCAATTGAAGCAACAGGGCCCCAGGTTCCCGCTTGGTATGGCTCTGGCGGCTCATTAGACGCTTTCCATGCCGCTAAGATCGAATCTACCCAAGTCCATGCTTGTTCAATCTCATCGCGACGAACGAATAGCGCTTGGTTGCCCAACATGACTTCAAGTAAAAGCTTTTCGTAGGCATCTGCAATGCGGTCATCAGAAAAGGCTTCTGAGAAACTCAAGTTAAGTTTTGATTTTTGAAGATCCATCGACCCTGAGCTTGTCAATCCTGGCACCTTGTTCATTACCGTGATCTCAACACCCTCATCAGGCTGAAGACGGATAACGAGCTTGTTAGGTGGCAAATTCTTGAAGCTATCACCGAACAAATTGTGCGGCTGACGGCGGAAATAAATCACGACTTCACTGACCTTTGACGGCATACGCTTACCTGTACGCAGGTAAAAAGGCACGCCCGCCCAGCGCCAGTTGTCAATTTCTGCTTTGATCGCAACGAAAGTTTCGGTTTGGCTTTCCGTGTTGGCATCAGGCTCTTCTAGATAGCCCGGTACTTCCTCACCTTTTACAAAACCCGATGTATACTGACCGCGAACTGTAGATTCAGAAATGTTAGACGCATTAATCGGGCGCAGTGCTTTAAGTACCTTGAGCTTTTCGTCTCGGATGCTGTCCGCGTCAAGTGTCGCTGGCGGCTCCATTGCGATAAGCGTCAAAACCTGTAGCAAATGGTTTTGAACCATATCTCGCATTTGCCCTGCATCGTCGAAATAACCCCAACGACCTTCAATACCAACCGATTCCGCAACGCTGATCTGTACGTGGTCAATACTGTTGTGGTCCCAGTTCGTCGCAAAAATTGAGTTTGCAAAACGAAGTGCGATAAGGTTAAGCACCGTTTCTTTGCCCAAGTAATGGTCAATGCGATAAATCTGACTCTCGTCGAAATATTCCGCAACTTGGTTATTGATCTCTTTCGACGTTTCTAAATCGTGACCAATTGGTTTTTCCAATACCACGCGAACGCTGGAATCGATGATATTGCAGCTGTGCAAGCCTTTACAAATATCACCATAAATCGAAGGCGGTGTAGCTAGATAGCAGACCATTGTTCGTTCAGGGTCAACATGACCATCAAACTGGCTGTAGCTGGCTTCATCACGCATATCGACACAAATGTAGTCGAGTTTGGACGCTAAACGAGCCCACGTTTCTTCACATACTGCTTCGCCACTGAACTTTTCGATATTCTGTTTTACTTGTTCAATGTAGTCTTCTTTACTCAAATCCTGACGCGCTACACCGATGATGGTGGTCTCAGGATGTACCAGATTGGCTTTCTCTAGCTGGTAAAGTGAAGGAAGTAGTTTGCGACGAGATAGATCCCCCAGTGTGCCGAATAGCACGAAATCACAGGGTTCAAAGGAATTATCCATTACCATATCATCAACCTTTTTGTTTGCCCGACCGACAGCGATTGGCAGGCTCCAATGCTATCGGTAATGTTGTTAGCGTATAGTTAACACTAAATGTAGTAAAATTACAACTTGAGTTACACTATGCTCTGCAGCCCACTGTAGCTCAGGATAACTGCGCAATTGAGATGACTATTATGTCAAAAAATTACATTTTTCTTGTTACTTTCGTTACTTTGAGTAGTATATTTACAGGAATATAACTAATAATCGACAGCTAGAACGCCATATCTGCATGAATATCTTAGAAAAAATCACTCAAAATAAGGCGGCCTTCAGTAAATCCGAAAGGAAAGTAGCTGAAGTCATACTTGCCAACCCTCAAACAGCGATTCATTCGAGTATAGCAACATTGGCGAAGATGTCGGATGTAAGTGAGCCAACCGTTAACCGTTTTTGTCGACGTTTGGATACCAAAGGTTTCCCAGACTTTAAACTGCACTTAGCACAAAGCTTGGCCAACGGTACACCGTACGTTAACCGTCATGTCGATGAGAGTGACGGCCCGGAAGAGTACACAAATAAGATTTTTGAGTCGACCATGGCGTCATTGGAGGTCGCTCGGCAATCAATCTGCGTTAATACGGTTAACCGCGTGGTAGATTTGCTCACACAGGCAAATAAAATCTCGTTTTTCGGGTTGGGCGCATCTGCATCAGTAGCGCACGACGCCTTAAATAAGTTTTTCCGCTTTAACGTTCCTGTTGTATATTTCGAAGATATCTTGATGCAACGCATGAGCTGTATGAATTGTGCAGAAGGCGATGTTGTTGTGCTTATTTCCCACACGGGTCGAACAAAGAGCTTGGTCGAAATAGCGCAGATCGCGCGGATGAACGACGCGACGGTTATCGGCATTACGTCTGCTGAAAGCCCACTATCAAAAGAGTGCAGCATGGTGTTATCACTCGAAGTACCAGAAGATACCGATATGTACATGCCGATGGCATCACGCATTGCGCAACTCACGCTTATTGATATCTTGGCCACTGGCTTCACACTGCGCCGCGGCAATAAGTTCCGAGAAAACCTTAAGCGTGTTAAAGACACACTACGCGGGTCTCGTTACGAAAAACGCAACGACTGATGCACGTTTTATGCGGTGGTGGCCAACGCCACTGCCGCGACTATTCCTCTGGTCTGATCTCTAATTCTTATCCTGCCTGATTGAATTTCATCCATAATTAAATTGTATATTTTTCAACAAATTGGTCAGTAAATAACAGCCTTCTGGTCTTACCAGCACTAAAATGGCCACCAGTTGAGCAAGTATTCAATCCCTGACGTTCACATTTCTGTCAGATTCAACTACTATTCTGTAATAAAATTACGTAAAACGTTTTCATTTACGCCATTTACGCATTTTCTTAACATACCCACGTTAGCAAAAAGGCAAGCGACAGATCGTTATGACTAGAAGAACCAAAATATTAGCAACTCTTGGTCCAGCAACCGACACGCTGGAAAAAATTGAAGCCCTAATCGCAGCAGGTGCCAATACTGTGCGCATGAATTTCTCTCATGGCCAAGCACAAGACCACATTGAGCGCGCAGCTCGTGTAAGACAAGCAGCAAAAAATCTCGGCAAGTACGTTGCAATCTTGGGCGATCTTCAAGGTCCAAAAATTCGTGTATCGCGCTTCAAAGACGGCCCAATCAAACTTGCTGTTGGTGACAAGTTTGTGCTCGATGCCGAAATGGGTAAAGAAGATGGCCATCAAGATGCCGTGGGTATCGACTACAAAGCCTTGCCCGATGACGTTCAAGCAGGCGACTTATTGTTGCTAGACGACGGCCGAATTCAATTAAAAGTGGAAAGCGTTGAAGGCCGTAAAGTCCTCACTGAGGTTACCGTTGGTGGCAAGCTATCTAACAATAAAGGGATTAATCGCCAAGGTGGCGGCTTATCTGCTGACGCCCTGACGGAAAAAGACAAAGCTGACATTATTACCGCAGCAGAAATTGGCGTGGATTACTTAGCCGTGTCGTTCCCTCGCAGTGGCGAGGATCTAAATTATGCGCGTTCTCTAGCCAAAGAAGCTGGCTTGGATGCAAAAATCTGTGCCAAGGTAGAGCGTGCGGAAACCGTTGCATCAACCGAAGCAATGGATGACATCATTCGTGCATCAGACGCCGTTATGGTTGCCCGTGGCGACCTTGGAGTAGAAATTGGTGACGCGGAGCTTGTCGGCGTTCAAAAGAAATTGATAGCACGCTCTCGTCAATTAAATAAAGTCGTCATTACTGCTACGCAGATGATGGAGTCAATGATTGATAGCCCAATGCCTACCCGTGCAGAAGTGATGGACGTTGCTAACGCTGTGCTTGATGGCACTGATGCGGTTATGCTTTCGGCCGAGACAGCAGCAGGTAACTATCCAGTTGAAACCGTTCAGGCGATGGCACGTGTGTGCGAAGGCGCTGAAACCCACCCTAGCGTTAAATTCAGCAAGCATCGTTTGGATGAATTGTTCTCTGACGTGAGTGAAACGGTTGCTTTGTCTGCGGTTTACGCAGCTAACCACTTGGCCAGTGTCAAAGCGATTGTTGGTTTAACGGAAAGTGGCAATACACCAAAACTGATGTCTCGTATCACCACTACATTGCCAATCATTGGTATGTCTCGCCATGCACATACGTTGAACACTCTTGCGCTATGTCGCGGTGTCAAGCCGGTATTCTTTGATTCTCGTGATAGTGCGCCTGGACAACTTAAAGGCGACGTAATGAATGCACTGAAGGAACAAGGTTTAGTTGAAGCGGGTGACAATGTGATTTTCACCTACGGCGACGAAATGGAAAAAGTGGGTGCAACCAACTGCATGAAATTAGTGACGGTTGACTAATCGACAACACACTATAAAAAAGCCCGCTTCAATCGCGGGCTTTTTTGTTATGACCAAAATTCAAAGTAATCGCTACTTTCTCTTAGCGGAATATTCGCCATATCATTTGCCGGTGTTCCCAGATACAAGAACCCAATAATCTCGTCATCACTTTTTAATCCAAGTCCCTCTTTGACCACGTCACAATGCGCATAAGCGCCTGTTCGCCACATACCATTGAAGCCCTGGACTTGCGCGGCCATTTGCATAGCCATGACGGTACATGATGTTGACGCAATTTGTTCAACACGGGGGACCTTCTCATGCGCTTTGTAATCCATTATCGCAACCACAACCATTGGCGCGCGTAACGGTAGTTGGGGGGCGCGTTCTATTTCCTTCTCAGTTTTGTCATTATCGATAGCAGATTTCTCAAACAAAGACCCAAGTTTGTTTAGCCCCTGCCCTGTACAAACGATGAAACGCCAAGGCGTTAAACACGCGTGATCCGGTGCACGTAGACCCGCTTGCATAATGTTTTCTAAGGCTTGCCCCTCAGGTGCGGGAGCGCACAGTCTAGGATGGGAATGGCGATTAAGCAGAATAGTGATCGCGTCCAAAATAAAATTCCGTTAGAACCAGTTGGTGATCCAATGCTAATTCTAAAGTCGCAAAAAGGCCAGTTTCACCACTGATTTTTCCGCTAAGCGACAGAAAAATATAGAGATGTCGACTGGCCTTGACGTCGTTTTAAATGGTGCTCGACACTTAGTCTTTGGCGAGTAATTTTTTACCCAAGAAATAGTCAACACTCACGAATCTGCCACCACCATAGAAAAATAGCACGGCTAGCATAATGAAATAGGTGGCGGCAAACTCAATACCATTGTTTAAAATGACAAAGTTACCGCTACTTGTTAGCCAATCTATATGCCCATGTTCAGCAAGAATACGTTTTGCCGCGGCGAGTTTCTCAGGCGCTTCCATGATGCTCTCGCTGTGCAAAATAGTGCCATCTGCCAACCAACTGCTCGCGTCAGCTATAGCCAACCAACCGTTTTCAGCATGGACGGTAATAGCGGCGACTAACATAGTCACCATTAGAGGAATACTCGTTAGGCGAGTGAGAAAACCAAATAAGATAAAAACACCACCGATTAGCTCTGCACCAACGGCTAAGGCCGCCATCAATCCCGGTAACGGCATGCCAAGACTGTGCTCGAACCATGCTACCGTGTCACTGAAATGGCTGTATTTGTTCCAACCCGCCTGAATCATGATAGGCGCTAGATACAGCCGTAATAACAGTAATGGAACACCATCCAAAGGTTTACTGGTATTGAGCAGGTTGTCGACTCGGTTAAGGATCATTTTCATGATGTATTCTTCTTGTAAATTAGGCTAATGTAATATCCGTGGCGAAGCAGGTCCTTTCTCGCTTTTATGCAACGCTATGCACTGCCACCCGATACGTTAATAAAGCAATTGCGCATACCAAGGTTCTGAACTTTTTTATGTCGAACCAACAAATGGATTCGCGCAGCTGCATCGTCAATATAGAACGGTAAATATCGCATTTGCTTTCATAAATGTAGAATGAAAACTGATGAAATCAAAACCCAAGTCAGCCTTATCTAAACTGATGACCAGAGGTCATGAGAAAGTCAATTATAAAGACCGACAAGGAAAAGTGTTGATGGCATTGTCAGAGGAGGATCACAAACGCATCGCCAAGCTCATTGCCAAATGGCTTGAATCCCCTGTACAAAGCAAATAAACCAATGGCGTGCGATGTGAGCTACAAGAAACAAAGTACAAACCCATGTCTATTGGGCAAGACTGTGGTTGATTAACCTAGATTGCTGTTGACCAGGTATCGCGTATTTAACCCAGTTACCCCCTAGTCCAATCCAGTATTTTCTGCGTAATTAATATTTAATTACAATTAATGATTAGCTATCTTGCCTTCAATAGATAAGATACAAGAACAAAAATAGATGAGGTAGTAAACTATATGGCCGCCAAAGGAAGTTGGACAAAGTCCTTATTCGTCGGTTTGTGGAACGTGATTAATTTCAGCCGCAAACTCTTTCTAAACCTGATTTTTATTGTAATCGCTATCGCAATTATCGCTGCAATGTCAGGTGGCGAAAAAGAACTTGTCGTCAATAAAGGCAGCGCGCTTCACCTTAAGCTTGTCGGTAACCTAGTTATCGAAAAGGAAGGTGTCGACCCGTTTGAAGAGTTCATGCAAGAAGCCTTCAATGAGCAACCTGATAACCCTGAAGTACTAGTCAGAGACATCGTCAAGGTATTAGAGAACGCCCGTGATGACAGACGCATCAAGGCGCTTATTCTTGACCTACAATCGCTTGGTGGCGGTGGTCTAGACAAGCTTCGCGTCATCGCTGATGCGATTGAAGACTTTAAAACATCTGAAAAACCAGTCTACGCCATTGGCGACTATTTTTCACAAAACCAATATTACCTAGCGGCGCACGCTGATCATATTTACCTCAACCCGATGGGCGGAATCATGTTCGAAGGGTACGGTCGCTTTGGCATGTATTTTAAAGACATGCTTGAAAAATTGAAGGTGACGACTCACGTATTTCGTGTGGGCACGTACAAATCTGCGGTCGAGCCAGTATTGCGCAACGATATGTCAGAAGCGGCAAAAGAAGCGAATCTAGCTTGGTTGGATATTTATTGGGAACAATATAAAAACGACGTCGCCGCTGCTCGGGACATTAACCCTGACAACTTCGATGAGACGCTAGATACCCTGCTTGAGAAATTCAACAATGCTGACGGTGATTTTGCTCAATATGCTTTGGATTACGGTTGGGTAGATGCACTGAAAACGCGAGAAGAGATTCGTAGAGAACTTGTTGAGCTTGTGGGTTCGGACAATAACTCAATGGGCGTAAACCTCACTTCTCTAAGTACCTATTCGAAGGTCATCAACCCGCCGATGCCAGAAATAGTCAACAACAATGACAAAGTCGCGGTCGTTGTTGCAAAAGGTACGATTTTAAATGGCAACCAGAAGGCAGGTACCATTGGTGGTGACAGTACCGCTCGCTTGCTGAGAAAAGCGCGTATGGATGACACCGTCAAAGCGGTTGTACTTCACGTTGACTCCGGCGGTGGTAGCTCATTTGCATCAGAAATCATCCGACAAGAAGTATTGAACCTTCAAGAGGCCGGCAAGCCTGTCGTCGCCATGATGGGTACATACGCGGCTTCGGGCGGCTATTGGATTTCGATGGACACAGACCGCATCATCGCGTCTCCAAGTACGGTAACAGGCTCGATCGGCGTATTTGGTATGTTTATGACATACGAGAATACGTTGTCCTCTTACCTTGGTGTTCACACCGACGGTGTCGCGTCTACTGAGCTTGCGGGTCTGTCACCAGTTAGAGCACTAGACCCTAAATATGGACAACTTTTCCAGCGCAGTGTCGAGGGTACGTACAGCCAGTTCATCAACTTTGTCGCTCAAGCGCGTGGTATGACGCCAGAAGCGGTTGACGAAATTGCACAAGGCCGAGTGTGGATTGGCGAGCAAGCCCTTGAGCTTGGCCTAGTCGATGAACTAGCCAACCTTGATCGCGCCGTAGAAGTTGCGGCTGAACTTGCAGAAGTTGAAAAGTATGACGTGACGTACGTTCAACGCGACTTGTCCTCGCAAGAAAAATTCTGGAAAGAGTTCTTTGGGCAGGCGTTTGTTTGGACAGCAAAAGCCGTCTTCGCGGATACCCAAAGCCCACTGCTTGATGCAGTGAAAACGGCAATCTCAGAATTTGATTCGCTGCAGTCGCTAAACGACCCTTACGGCGTGTACATATACTGTTTGGAGTGTCGCATCTAGGTGGCACTGAATAACCCATTGCGCTCACAAGTAGAATCAACAGTGAGCGCGTGTTACCACGCAGCCGAAACTATACTAGGGCGCTCTTTTGAGCGCCCTAGCCTTTCTTTTCGCCGGTCAGGTAAAAACGCAGGTACAGCGTTTTTGCAGCAAAATCGCATAAACTTCAATCCAGTTCTACTTGAGCACAACCTCGACGCATACTTGAAAGATGTCATCCCTCACGAAATCGCACACTTGTTGGTGTACCAACTTTATGGTCGCGTGAAACCTCATGGTGAAGAATGGCAGGCAATGATGGAAAACGTGTTCAAGCGCCCAGCCAAGACCACTCATAACCTCGACTTAGGTCCACTCAAATTGAAGACGTTTGATTATGAATGTGACTGTCGAACAATCGCCCTGTCTGCCAGACGACATAACAGTATCACTCAAAAAAAACGGACTTATATCTGTCGTGACTGCAACGCCCCTTTACGCCGTGCTCAGACTGTTCAGACCTAACATTGATGGTTTAAATATGATGTGCTCACCTGGTTGAACACAGGCAATATTTACGGCATCGAAGGCGGGTAAATCCATAGCGCTTTGGTAGTGATAGGCATACAGTCGCTGACGAATGTCAGTCGAATATTCTCTTATAATATCGTCAATACCACTGTGACTTGGATTACCTTGCTTGCCACAATCATGAAAGATTAATTCACCGTTGTTGATATGAGTGTTAAGCAATTCTGGAATAGGTCGCGTATCTCCCGAATAGAACATACAACCTGCCAAATGTAACCCAAAACTAAAAGCGGGAGTGTGATGGCGCACTTCACGACAGTAAAGCAATACGCCTTTGTGCCAGAAGCGCACAGATATGGGAACAATCTGCAGTACATCCCATACGTTATGTCCCCCTTCCGCTAGACTCGTATGGTCGAAGATTCGGCAAAGTCCGGGCACGAGACCTCGGGGGACGTAGAGTTTTACTACCTGTTGAGACAACGCGGCTTTAAAATAAACCTGTTCTAATCCTCCTACATGGTCCATATGTAGATGAGTTATAAAAATAGCCGTTGGTAGACGTTGGTAAAGCCTTTGAAAACGCCCTAGTGAGTCGAACCCGCAATCAATCATAAGCCATGGAGAACCTTTGACTTCAAGTACCGCAGAGGCATTACCCAAATCAATAGAGCTTGCCGCACCGACACCGAGAAAACGAATACTATCGGGTCGACAAGCACCATGACTTTGTTCAAGTGACACTACCGTTTGTGTATTCACCAAAAAACAGTCTCGAAAAGCATCAAATGGCTGATAGCCTACAGCCATAGCTTGACGGTTATGTGACATACTGCACTGTGATAGGTCGCCTCTAATTTTATCGCAAACAAGGCAAGTGAAGACATCCCACCACGTGATACTACAAATGATTGATCACACAGTAGTCGACAAAAAACGGTTACGTTAGGAAGGTTAAAACCAATTGCGAGTGAACACGCGGTCAAGTTCCTCGAAGGCGGTTTTGAGTAATTTGGCGAGTTCTTTATATTGAGGTTTTGACTTCATCGCTTGCACTTGGCACCCCTCAGCAGACATTTTTCGATGAATGTCTTGATACCAATGTTTTAACTGCGGGGGTAACACCTGATTCGAACGATGGCCCAGCCAGATTAAACCTTGCAGCGGTAAACTCATGAAAAAAGCAAAGATCGCAATAGCTTGTGGAATGTAGTCATTACCCAGCACATTTATCATTAACGCACTGGCCATAACCGCAACCGCTGGCATGGCTTTGAGTGAGAATTTAGTCGCAGCAACAACCCGGCATTCTGGAAAAAGCGCAAATAACTCTTTTTTTACAGGCCAAGTTTTCATGTAATCCTGACCGTCTTTTACCATTGTACCTAATGACTGCTGCCCCATGGCTCACCTCTATTTAACATTTGCGTCTAACGAATAACGACTTGCTCTGTACAGTATATTAGTGAACGCGTTACTATACGCTCGCTAAAAATAGACCGAGCGCTACGGCTCGTGATTGCGCGCATGTCATTTAGACGTTGTAGCCGCCCTACCATAATTGACGGGACGTTTGTGAATTATAGCGCACACTCGTTGAATGTAGAGCACCCTTTAGACTAATTTACGAATATATTCGCTATGTGGCAGATAACCGTAGCGATTTATTTTTGCATTTTCTGTAAAGAAAATGAGAGGAATAACGGTCTTTAAACAATTATTTCAATCAACACGATAGAAAAAGTCGGTGTTGAATGTGGCATTTTTGCCCCAACTATTCGAAGCATACGTAAAAGCAGTAGTAATTAACTGCAAATGGCAAAATTTGGAGATAACAATGGCAGAAAGCAGACACGTTCGTCTACTTATTCTCGGCTCAGGCCCAGCGGGTTACTCAGCAGCGGTATATGCCGCCCGTGCTAACCTAAACCCAGTTCTTTTAACGGGTATTCAGCAAGGCGGACAACTGACTACAACAACGGAAGTAGAAAACTGGCCGGGCGACCCTGAAGGGCTAACTGGACCAGATTTGATGGTCAGAATGCAAAAGCACGCTGAGAAGTTTGATACCGAAATTATTTTCGATCACATCAACAAGACAGACCTAACCAAGCGTCCATTTACACTTTATGGCGACAGCGGTACGTATACCTGTGATGCATTGATTATCGCAACGGGAGCGTCTGCCAAGTACTTAGGTATGGAATCAGAGCAAGCCTTCATGGGTAAAGGTGTTTCAGCGTGTGCAACGTGTGACGGATTCTTTTATCGCAATCAAAAAGTGGCCGTTATTGGTGGTGGTAACACCGCGGTTGAAGAAGCCCTGTACCTGTCTAACATTGCATCTGAAGTCCACGTGATTCACCGCCGTGACAGCTTCCGCAGTGAGAAAATTCTTGCTGATCGCCTAATGGACAAAGCTGAAAATGGTAACGTGACGCTTCACCTTAACCGCACGCTAGACGAGGTTATCGGTGACGAAATGGGTGTGACGAAAGTACGTATCAAAGATACCCAATCTGACTCAACCGAAGAACTAGATATCATGGGCCTATTCGTCGCCATTGGTCACAAGCCAAATACTGATATTTTCGCTGGCCAGCTAGACATGAAAGACGGCTACATCACAGTTAACAGTGGTACTGAAGGCAATGCTACACAAACCAGTGTTGAAGGTGTGTTTGCGGCAGGCGATGTATCTGACCACATTTATCGTCAAGCAATTACCTCAGCGGGCACTGGCTGTATGGCCGCTCTCGATGCAGAAAAATTCTTAGACGCATTAGAAGATTAAAAAAAGGGGCTCCGGCCCCTTTTCTTATCCTTTTTCCCGCATTAAGCTTTAACCTATGATAGAGCTGCCGTTTCTCGCTGAAGATACTCCGTTTCCCGACACTGACACTGCGTTAGATGAGCCGAATGGCTTACTGGCATTTGGTGGTGATTTGAGTATTCGACGTCTTTACTTCGCCTACAGTCAAGGCATTTTCCCGTGGTTCAACGAGGGAGAACCCATTCTTTGGTGGTCCCCCTCACCACGAGCGATCATAGAGCTCGATAATTTTTATTGCTCATCGAGCCTTAAAAAGCTCGTTCGCCAACAGAAGTACAAAGTCACGATGAACGAAGCGTTTGTGAACGTCATCAACGCGTGTGCGACGATTCCCCGTCGCGATCTGCAATCTCAGGAAGAGGATTCTGCAACGTGGATAACAACGGATATGCGCAAAGCCTATATACAATTACATTTGGCCGGTTTAGCGCACTCGGTTGAAGTGTGGGATGATTCCGAGCTTGTCGGTGGTTTTTATGGCGTCGCGATTGGCAAGGTTTTTTGCGGTGAGTCAATGTTCCACAAGAAAAGTAATACCTCCAAATTAGCACTATTCGCGTTAACGCAATTTATGAAACAACATGATTTGGCATTCATCGATTGTCAACTGCCCACCGACCATCTGGCAAGCTTAGGCGCGACCACCGTAAACAGAGAGGACTTTTTACGTCGATTGCACGCCGCAAACACGACGCTTGATAATCAAGGTCAGTTGTCGGATACCTACAAGTCGCTGTGGTGCAAACAAACACTGTCTGTTTTATGAAATTCGGAATTACGCCCACTTTCCCCTGTAGCTACCTCGATAATCGAGACGAACAATTACTCGTTTTCGTCGAAGAGGTCGAACAAGACGACAGCGAAGCAAAACGCACTGCAGACCATCATTACGCACGCTTAATCCAAGCTGGATTTCGGCGTAGTGGAGAACAAATTTATCGTCCTCATTGCCCATCTTGCCAGGCATGCCAGTCTTTGCGAATCCCCGTTTCGTCCTTTCGTCCGAGTAAAAGTCAAAAGCGGATCGCCGCAAAGAACAAAACATTTTCTACGCGTATCAGCACCGATATTCAAAGTTCGTATTACTCGCTTTATGAACGCTACATCAATGAGCGCCATCGAGATGGCACCATGTTCCCGCCCAGTGAAGAGCAATTTCTTAACTTTGTTGATTGTCAGTGGAAGTCGCCAATTTATATCGAAGGCTATGATGACGAACAGCTCATCAGTGTTGCGGTCACCGATGTTGTCGATCCCTTACCTCGTACCTCTCACAGTGCCTTGTCGGCGTTGTATACCTTTTTCGACCCCGACTACGCCACTTTTTCGATCGGTACATGGATGATACTGCAGCAAATCCACCACGCGAAAGAAATGGGACGCAGCCATGTCTACCTTGGTTATCAGATTGATGCATCGCCAAAAATGAACTACAAAGGTAAATTTTTCCCTCAAGAGCGCTTTTTCGATAACAAATGGCACCGAATTGACAAAAAATAACGAATATTACTTTACTTAAAGTGCCTAATTGGTTAATGTCTGCGCGGCAAAATTTTGACTTATTGAGGTAACTGCTTTACATGGCAAAAGAAGATTGTATTGAACTAGAAGGGACCGTACTCGACACCCTTCCAAATACTATGTTCCGCGTTGAACTAGAAAACGGCCACGTGGTCACTGCGCATATTTCTGGTAAAATGCGTAAGAACTACATCAGAATCTTAACAGGCGACAAAGTAACTGTTGAGATGACCCCTTATGATTTGACTAAAGGTCGTATTATTTACCGCGCGAGATAATTGCCCGACGTAAAGACAATCGGTTACTAAAAAGCCCGCTTAAAGCGGGCTTTTTTATGCATTGAGTCAAAGACAAGCTATGGGTTAGCTCGTCTCTTTCTCGGCTTTAGATTTGGCTACGCCAGAATAATTGAAAACCAGCTTGTCATTGTCTAAGTCAATCACAACGTCGCCGCCATTGGTGAGTTCACCAAACAGCAATTCGTTTGCCAGTTCTTTTTTCAACTCTTCTTGAATCAGCCTAGCCATCGGTCGTGCACCCATTGACTTGTCATAGCCTTTCTCAGCTAAGTAAGCTCTTGCATCAGCAGTAACTTCCATCGACACGCCTTTCGTATCCAATTGGGCTTGAAGTTCAATAATAAACTTATCGACGACCTGCAAAATGACATCCGACCCAAGGTGATTAAACCAAATAATGCCATCGAGGCGGTTTCTGAACTCTGGCGTGAAGACCTTGTTGATTTCGCTCATTGCGTCATGGCTGTGGTCTTGTTGTTTGAAACCTATCGATTTACGAATCGTTTCTTGCACACCGGCGTTGGTGGTCATGACCACTACGACGTTGCGAAAATCAACTTTGCGGCCATTGTTGTCAGTCAAGGTGCCGTGATCCATAACCTGCAGCAGTATGTTGTAAATATCGCTGTGGGCTTTCTCAATTTCATCAAGTAACACCACCGAATAGGGGTTTTTGATAACGGCATCGGTTAACAATCCGCCTTGATCGAATCCAACATAGCCGGGAGGCGCACCAATGAGTCGACTCACGGCATGACGTTCCATATACTCAGACATATCAAAGCGAATCAGCTCTACGCCCATTATTTTGGCCAGTTGCTGCGTCACTTCGGTTTTACCCACCCCGGTTGGACCAGCAAACAAGAAGCTACCAATTGGTTTTTTCTCATTGCCTAAACCTGAGCGAGAAAGATGTATCGCATCACTTAATGTCTCAATGGCCTTATCTTGGCCAAACACCACCATTTTCAAGTTGCGCGACAAGTTTTTGAGTACTTCTTTGTCAGACGCAGACACTGATTTTTCCGGAATACGGGCAATCTTAGAAATGATCTGTTCGATATCCGCCACATTAATGGTTTTCTTACGCTTAGACTGCGGCAACAAACGTTGGCTCGCGCCAGCCTCGTCCATCACATCAATGGCTTTATCAGGTAAGTGACGCTCATTGATGTACTTCGCCGACAGCTCTGCCGCCGCCTGCAAGGCTTTATTCGTAAAGCGCACACTGTGGTGCTCTTCATAGCGAGATTTAAGCCCTTGCAAAATCTTTGTCGTATCACTCACACTCGGTTCGACCACATCGACTTTCTGGAAACGTCGCGCTAGTGCACGATCTTTCTCAAAGATACCTTGGTACTCTTGGTATGTTGTCGACCCGACACAGCGCAACTCACCGCTGCTTAGTTTAGGCTTCAGCAGGTTGGATGCATCCATCACGCCACCTGAAGCCGCACCGGCACCGATGATCGTATGAATCTCATCAATAAACAAAATAGCGTCTGGGTCTTTGCTCAGTTCCCTTAAAATGCCTTTCAGTCGCTTCTCAAAATCGCCACGATATTTAGTACCTGCCAGCAAACCACCGAGGTCAAGCGAATATATCGTACTGTTCGCAATGACTTCAGGCACATCATTGTTAACTATCCTATACGCCAGCCCTTCCGCGATAGCGGTTTTACCAACACCTGCCTCACCGACTAACAAGGGGTTGTTCTTACGGCGACGACACAGAATTTGGATGGTGCGCTCGAGTTCAGAATCACGCCCAATAAGCGGGTCGATCTTGCCGTCTTCTGCTTGTTTATTTAGGTCCGTCGCGTACTTGTGAAGTGGCGATTGGTTTTCTTCACCATCTGCGGATTCTTCAGATGATTCTTGTGGCGCGGATTCTTCATCATCCACTTTACTGACACCGTGGCTGATAAAATTCACAACGTCCAAACGCGTTACATCTGACTTTTTCAGAATATAGACAGCTTGAGATTCTTGTTCACTGAAAATGGCCACAAGCACGTTAGCGCCGGTGACTTCTTCTTTACCTGATGACTGTACATGAAACACCGCGCGTTGAAGTACGCGCTGAAAACCCAACGTGGGCTGCGTTTCGCGCTCGCCGGTTTGATCGTCAAGAATTAACGGGGTGGTGTCTTTGACAAAATCAGTGAGCTCATCTTTGATGGCATCAATATTGGCGCCACACGCGACTAAGGCCTCTTTTGCAGCTGCGTTGTCGAGTAAAGCTAACAACAGGTGCTCTACGGTCATAAACTCATGACGATGCTCTCTGGCAAACACAAAGGCTTCATTTAACGTTTGCTCTAAATCTTTATTTAACATATCGCTCGTCCTCTACTGATTGACTACGCCTGCTCCATCGTACACATAAGCGGGTGTTGATGCTTACGTGCATACTGATTGACCTGCATCACTTTGGTCTCGGCTATCTCAGCGGTGTACACACCACATACCGCTTTTCCGCGATAATGTACCGTGAGCATTAACTGGTTGGCCTTTTCAGAATCCATATTGAAAAACTGAATGAGCACCTCGATAACGAAATCCATAGGTGTATAGTCGTCGTTGTTCAATATAACTTTGTACATTGGTGGCGGTGTCGCCTTTTTGCGTACCGCGTCTAAATGCTTTTCTTTTTCGATACTAGTAACGTTATCTTTGCTCATAATTTAATGATAGTGCCTGCTGGGACAAAATCTAAAATTTTACCGTTTTATTAATATTTCAAATTTGCCTTGACATATTGCGGTTAAAAAATCTACAGTTTGAGAACAGTCATGTGAAGTGACGCACGTGACTGTGCTCCCATAAATACATTGTGGGGGCAGTTAAGTGTTAGTTCAAGGATTAAGAGGAAGTGGAAGTATGGCGGTTGGCAAAGTTAAGTGGTTTAACAACGCAAAAGGTTTCGGGTTTATCGTACCTGAAGATGGTGGCGAAGATATTTTTGCTCACTACTCAACCATCCAAATGGAAGGTTATCGCTCTCTTAAGGCAGGTCAAGACGTAACCTTTGATGTACAGCAAGGTCCAAAAGGCCTGCACGCCGAAAACATCGGTTTGGTAGATGAGCCAGAGCGCTAAGCTCTGATTTGACCTCATTGATACAGAACACGCTGACTTGGTACCCAAGCCGGCGTTTCTGTTTGTCTAAAGAAAAGTAATCTTACAATTACGTCATTATTTACCTGCCCCTCTAGTGTATAAAGCGTCTAGAATTTCTACCATTCATCCCCATAATAATAGTATCTAGTGACTACATAGATGATCACGCAATGTGGTACGCTGGATTGGAAAGATAATCGGAAATGTTTATCGTCAAGGAGTAATAATATGGAAGCTATCATAGAACACGTATTCACGTTTCAAACTGCACTTATTGTTTTAGTGCTCGTACTACTCAAGTCATCGATTAAGTTTGTGCCGCAAAACCGCGCATTTATTATATCTCGATTTGGAAAATACAATACGACGTTAGAAGCGGGTCTAAATTTCATTATCCCCTTTATTGATACGGTTGCAGCAGACCGCTCATTGAAAGAGCAAGCAGGAGACGTACCCGAGCAATCTGCGATAACAAAAGACAACATCACACTATCGGTAGATGGCGTTCTGTACTTCAGAGTGGTCGATCCTTACAAAGCGACGTATGGCGTCGAAGACTATGTCTTCGCGGTTACCCAACTTGCTCAAACCACCATGCGTAGTGAACTCGGTAAAATGGAGCTGGATAAAACGTTCGAAGAACGAGACATGCTCAATACCAACATCGTCTCTGCTTTGAATGACGCTGCGGCGCCTTGGGGCGTGCAAGTATTGCGATATGAACTTAAGGATATCAAGCCACCTTCAAGCGTACTTGACGCCATGGAACAGCAAATGAAAGCTGAGCGTGTTAAGCGTGCACAAATTCTTGAGTCAGAAGGTGATAGACAAGCCGCCATCAACCGTGCTGAAGGTGACAAAGCTGCAATCGTTCTGGCCGCAGAAGCAGAGCGAGAGGAAAAAATACTCAAGGCGGAAGGTGAAGCACAAGCGATTATACGCGTAGCAAAAGCCGAAGCGGAAGCACTCGAAACCGTTGGTAAAGCGGCAGCTACGGGTGAAGGTCAAAAAGCGGTGCAGTTAGACCTCGCCAAAGGTGCTATCAGTGCAAAAGAGAAAATTGCTGACGACTCAACAGTGGTATTAATGTCTGATAGTTCTACCGACATAGGTAATACCGTCGCCACGGCTATGACCATTATCAATAAGATGGCCAATACGGGTAAGGAGTAATATGGACAATATGTTAACTGACCTCCCCCACCTTTTGCTCGGTGCGGGAATCGTATTGTTGGTAATAGAAATTCTGATGGGCTTTACCACTATACTGCTACTGACGTTAGGATTATCGCTAATGCTCACGTCAGGGCTGATGTATATTGATCTGCTCAATGCTGACATACTTGATGCATTTATCAGTGCAGCCTTACTGACCGTTGTGCTTACCGCGGCAATGTGGGCTCCAATGCGTCGTCTGCAAGCGACCAAAGCCCCCAAGGAGGTGACCTCTGATTGGATTGGCGATACGTTTGACTTGGACACCGATGTGTCGCCAAACGAACCAGGTCAATCCAAGTTTTCAGGCGTCAGCTGGAAAGTCAAATCGACCCAAACCTTAACCGCTGGTACCCAAGTAAAAATCGACCGTGTTGAGGTTGGTGTACTTCACGTTTCGGCGACGACGTCTTAGCATTCATGGGAGAGAACAGACACTCTCCCTTTCTCCCTTTCTCCCTTTCAATTAAAGGGTATGAATCGAGACGATAGCTCCGCTATCACTTATCAAGCCTTTGCTCTCATAATGACAGTTCGCAAGGCGTTTAAAACCGGTTCCAACGAACCCGACGTTGATGGTCGCCCCCGTTTCGAACGCTTGAGATAAATGCTTTAATGCCTCAGCATGGCGTTGTTCATCAATTAAAAGTGTTACGTTTTGCCAGCGAATTGAATCAAACTCGCCCGAAATTACCACGTGTTTACAGTTACTGCTATCAAACGTAAACACGCTCTTCTGGTCGTCTTGACCAAGTTTAAGCGTCATTTCAACATCATTGCCATTAATCGACAGCGCTTCAACACTCACGGGTTGAAAACTGCCGCCGGCGAACAATTCAAAAGATATCATCGACAATAAGAGTGCAATCAACGGCTTAAACATGTTGAAACACCCAAATTATCAATACGAGCAAAGCTAATGCCAAGGAAATATAGGGGAGTGACGATCGTTTGTTGGGACTGCGCCAATCTCTCACTTCCTCGCCATCAACGTCGTCCAGTGTTGCGTCGAGTAGCGCCCCTTTCTGGCCTTTTTCGGGCTTTACGACGCTGACCACTAACTCATAGCCAACTTTGTGTAATTTGGGGTCGAAATCTCGAATATCAGTCAATGGGAGAAAGCCATATCGCTCTTGGCCAAAATCGATGAACGCCGCTTCTAAACTCGGCTCTATTCGACAAATGGTTCCCTTGAATAGCATGCCTTTTTCAATGGATCTTGGTTCATTCAACTTTCAATACCTTATCAACGGGCTCAGTAAAATGGATTAATCTTGATTCGCGACGCCGTGATGACGACGCAAATGTTTGATCTTGCCATTACTGTCGTACTCAATGGCCATCAAGTTTGTAGCAGTATATTCAATTGGCTTATCAAGATGAGCGGGCTGTCCTTTTGCGTGCTCGGTATATTGGACAAACACGACATCACGTCCCACCATCATGTCGTCAACTTTGAGGTGACTGAAAATAATATTGTCTTTCAGTTTTTCTAACATCGCCGACTTTAAGTCGGCTTTGCTTGTCACGGTTACGTTAAACTTAACGTGTTCGTCGACAAATTCGTCCGCAAAAAAGGCGATAAATGCATCGATATCCGCTTCATCTGAATCCGGTTGCTGTCTTGCATTTTTAGCGTCTAAAAACGCCTTTGTGATGTGCGCCAAATCTTTTTTTGATTGATTTTCACCGTAAACACCCGCCGAAAACAGTGCGATTAAAATGACAAATGACACGAATCTCATGGACCATCCTTAGTGTGTAAAATTTGAATACTTGAAAGCATATCACGAGTTAATTCTTTGAAAACAATAAATAAGATGAAATGCGGCTAGCCATTTAACACCCTAACTCTTGGGCTCTGAGATTTAGCTGGACGCTATTGTAAATTTCGATGTATCGTTTTGCTGCCTCGTCGGTGGACAAGTCAACGGCCTTTTCTTTTATTTGCGTATTAGAGTTGCGATGTACACAAAATACGATATGTTGCTCGACGAGATGACTACCGCTGTACAGATTGCCGTTAAGCCGTCCGGAAATTTGATGAAACCCTGCCTTTTCAAACGCTACTTCGGCATCTCGCTTCGCCATTGCAGGGTCGAAGCGCACGTGATCTGTCGACGGTTTCGTACAGGCAAACAACAAGGGGATAAAAAACAATGCGCGTATTAACGACATGGGCCCACCTTGGCAATCTATTCCGACATGGGTTAAATGTAGCAGCAAATTGACTGACAACAAGCCACTTTGCGATAAAGGTGTTGCCGCTGTCATAATTATCAAAATAACCCTATTGCTCTCAATGTGTTGACTATAATCTTGACAGGATTCAATACCTCATCTGAGAGTTGGTCAGTCGAAGTTTCACTCTTTTAAGACTAGAGTTTGATCGCGTAAAGCGAATCCGCTTTTACACAATACATGAGATAAAAACGATGGAATGGAAGCACTTTACTGAACAACCCAATGTTCGCCACCACGCACAGCAACTGCAGCTCCTTAGAGAGAGTGGTAAGCGATTTTCTGATGTCGTTGATGAACATGGCCATCAGTATGTCGATTTGGTCATGGAAGGTGGAGGCGTATTGGGCCTTGCCCTAGTTGGCTACACCTATGGTCTAGAGCAAGCAGGGATTCGTTTCCGTTCAACCGGAGGGACGTCAGCAGGGTCAATTAACGCCTTGTTCATTCAAGCAGCAGGCGCACCATTTGAGGCGAAAAGTCAAAAGCTTACAGAGCTTGTGGCCAGCATGCCGATGGATAAATTTCAAGATGGTGGTAAAGACGGTATCGCGTTTGTGAATGCGTGGCTAAACAGCTCGCCACTGAAATGGCTCACCATTATTCCTGTTATCGATGATTTCTTAAGGTTGGGCCTTAATCCCGGCGACGCGTTTCACCATTGGGTAACTGAGCAACTGACGTCGTTTAATACAACGACTTGGCAAGCACTAAAGTCAACAATGAACGTGCCAGTGCCGGGGTTAGTCTTTCAAAATAGTTCAGACCCAACATCGCCCCCCATGCCGATAACAGATGAACGATGGAGACCAGAGCTTAAGATTGTAACGGCAGAGCTTACCACGACCACAAAAATCGTCCTGCCAGAAAGAGATGGATTGCTATTCTATTCGGATATTAACGCAACTAACCCCGCGGATTTTGTGCGGGCATCAATGTCAGTTCCTTTCTTTTTTGAACCCTATCGATTAACCGATATTCCTAACGGCGAACACATTGCAAAGGCGTGGCTGAAAAGAGGTTACAATGGCGTTGTTCCAAATGAGGCCGCGTTTGTTGACGGAGGCATGATCTCAAATTTCCCCATCAACCTTTTTCATCGCGCCAAACACATACCCAGGCTGCCAACCTTTGGGGCCAAACTAGGTATAGACAAAGACAACCTGCGAACGATTGACAGCTTGCCTTCTTTTGCAGGCGCAATGATAGACACCATGCGACACGATTCGGATGAGGAATTTATTCGAAAAAACCCTGATTACAATCAACTGGTTCAAGAGATCGATACAGGCGCACATCATTGGCTCAATTTTTCGATGAGCAATAATGACAAACTCGATTTATTCGCACGAGGCGTCGCCGCAGCCCATCACTTTTTGCAATCGTTTGACTGGGTAGCTTACAAAGAAATCAGAGCAAATAATACATGAGCGATGTGGTTAAAAAGCAAAACTACTAGCGCCAGTATTTTAGGGGCGATGCAAAGCAAGAATTTGCTGTCCAGTGGCATCAAAAACCAATAACGTCCTGTCGTCTTCAAGCGAGATAACAACCGGATCGTAGCGCCCCTCGTAACCGTTAAACATCAGCCCCTTCCATGTTGAGCCATGCTCGTTTACTTCGATATTTTTGATAATCGTCAAGCCCTTTGCGTCAGGATTGAGTTGATGTTGTCCAACTTTTGCGACCTTTTTCGTCATATCGAATTCAATGGTGGCAGGCTTGTCCGCGTGTTGCCATGTACCAGCCAGTCTATCTTTTGCTATGTCTTGACCTGAATGGAAGACTGCCAATAAGAATAGCGAGATAAATACCACTGCTTTCATGTAAACCTCTATTTAATACACACAAAAAACCCGGCTATAAGCCGGGTTTTCTACACTACAGATTAAATCAATTAACCGATAATAGCGTTAAGCGTTGCACTTGGGCGCATGGCAGCAGATGCAAGGTCGAAATCAGGTGCATAGTAGCCACCGATGTCAGTTGCCTTACCTTCTGTTGCTAGAATTTCTTCTACGATTTTGTCCATGCTACCGGTCAAAGCGTCAGCAACTGGTTTAAACTCAGCAGCCAATTCTGCGTCTTCAGTTTGTGCAGCCACTTCTTGAGCCCAGAACATCGCAAGATAGGCGTGGCTTCCGCGGTTGTCCAACTGGCCTGCTTTACGAAGTGGTGATTTACCTTCGTTAAGGAGTGTTTCTGTGGCTTTGTCTAATGCGTCAGCCAAAATTTTCGCGCGAGCATTGCCTTGCTTGTTAGCGAAATCTTCAAGAGACACTGCCAATGCCAAGAACTCTCCAAGAGAATCCCAGCGCAAGTGACCTTCTTCAACAAACTGCTGAACATGCTTAGGCGCTGAACCACCCGCACCGGTCTCGAACAAGCCACCACCGGCCATAAGTGGTACGACAGATAGCATCTTCGCGCTTGTGCCAAGTTCCAAAATTGGGAACAAGTCAGTTAGGTAATCACGTAGCACGTTACCGGTCACTGAAATAGTATCTAGGCCACGAATTGCACGTTCCATTGAGTAACGGATTGCGCGCACTGGAGACATGATTTGAATATCCAGACCTTCTGTGTCGTGATCTTTAAGGTAACGTTGTACTTTTTGGATAAGCTGCGTATCGTGTGCACGCTCGTCGTCCAACCAGAATACTGCTGGCATACCAGATTGACGTGAACGAGTAACCGCTAGTTTTACCCAATCCTGAATTGGCGCATCTTTCGCCTGACACATACGCCAGATATCGCCCTCTTCCACTTGGTGCTCTATCAAAACGTTACCATCTTGGTCAATGACTTGGACGGTACCGTCTTCAGCCATTTCAAAGGTCTTGTCGTGCGAACCATATTCTTCGGCTTTTTGTGCCATTAGGCCAACGTTAGGGATGGTACCCATTGTTGTTGGATCAAATGCACCGTGCGTCTTACAGAAATTGATGACTTCTTGGTAAATCGTCGCGTATGTACTCTCAGGGATAACCGCTTTTGTATCAGCCGGCTTTCCATCTGGTCCCCACATTTGACCAGAATTACGGATCATTGCAGGCATAGATGCATCAACGATGACGTCGCTCGGTACGTGAAGGTTAGAGATACCTTTATCTGAGTTAACCATCGCCATGCGCGGACGGTTTTCATAACACGCATTAATATCGCGTTCGATTTCAGAGCGTTGTGATTCAGGTAAGCTCGCAATTTTATCGTAAACACTGCCAAGACCGTTGTTTGCATTCACTCCTAGCTCGTCGAACAACTCACCGTGTTTCTCAAACAAGTCTTTGTAAAACACTTTTACACAGTGACCGAATACGATTGGGTGAGACACCTTCATCATGGTCGCTTTTACGTGCAATGAGAACAAAATACCGGTGTCTTTTGCGTCTTCGATTTGCTCTTCAAAGAACTTGCAAAGGGCCTTTTTGCTCATGAACATACCGTCGATTACCTCACCAGCAAGCAAGTCGACGCGTGGTTTAAGTACTTTTTTCTCGCCACTAGCATTAGTGAATTCAATGCTAACGTGACCTGCTTTTTCAACAGTTAGTGATTTCTCACCTGAGTAGAAGTCACCACCGCGCATATGTGCAACGTGTGTGCGTGATGCTTGGCTCCACGCCCCCATTGAATGCGGGTGTTTACGCGCATAGTTTTTAACCGCAGTCGGTGCACGACGATCAGAGTTACCCTCACGAAGAACTGGGTTTACCGCGCTGCCTAATACTTTGCTGTAACGGTCACGGATGTCCGCTTCTTGGTCGTTCTGTGGATCTTCTGGGTACTCAGGTACGCTGAAGCCTTTTTCATTCAGCTCTTTAATAGCCGCCTTCAACTGAGGAATAGATGCACTGATGTTAGGCAATTTAATGATGTTTGTTTCTGGACTTTGGGTTAACGCACCAAGCTCAGCCAACGCATCAGGTGTTTTTTGATCGTCATCTAAAGATTCAGGGAAGCTCGCCAAAATACGGCCAGCTAAAGAGATATCACTTAATTCGACATCGATATCAGCTGCGCCTGCAAACTTTTTAATGATTGGAAGCAATGAATACGTTGCCAGAGCTGGCGCTTCATCAGTCTTCGTGTAGATAATCGTTGACTTGCCTTTGGTCATTATATACCTCAAATGTAGCGGTACCGGGTACCGGTTAAGTCCATTCATGTGGGCGCATAACGTTCGCCTCATGACGGCAGTGTTGTTCTGCTATGAAGGGGGGTTGCGGCATTCCCTTCATACATTTAAATCGCTGTAATCAAACTACAGGAACTCGATTCGTCAACAGCGTTTGACGTTATTTTCGCCATCCAAAGTGCTGTTTGAGAAATACTGAGTATAAACGCCGCGAACATTAGTATAGGGACGAATAAAGTAGTTACAAGTCATACCATTGTCTTATCTTGCAACTTTATTCATTTATGGCGAATTTTCTTGTAAAAAAACCACTAACTCGATGCATTTGGCTCGTTTTTAGCGGATTTATTCACGATTAGCGTCCTATTATTTGTTAGAATTATACAAATTTATTCACCAAACCTAGTGCCAAGAGAACCATGAGCAAAAGTCGTGTTGTACTGTTCAATAAACCGTTTCAGGTCTTATCCCAATTTACCGACGCCGATGGCCGAGAAACCTTGAAAGACTACATTGATATTCCTGACGTTTACGCAGCAGGAAGGCTCGATAGAGACTCTGAAGGATTACTGGTACTCACCAATGATGGCAAACTCCAGCACAAACTCGCCCACCCCAAATCGAAAACCAGTAAAACCTACTGGGTTCAGGTTGAGGGGATACCCACCGAGGAAGCGATGGCGCAATTGCGAGCCGGTGTGGAACTGAAAGATGGGATGACCAAGCCAGCTAAAGTCAAAGCGATGGCGCCGCCCAACGTTTGGGAGCGCACGCCTGCCGTCAGGTTTAGACAACACATCCCTACCAGCTGGCTGTCGATTACCATCAGCGAAGGAAAAAATCGACAAGTCAGGCGCATGACAGCGCACGTAGGCTTCCCCACCCTGCGATTAATTCGCTATCGCGTTGGTAACTGGACCATTGACGGCATCGCCAACGGCGAATACCTGCAATTTGACGCATAACCATGCGAGATATTGCGATAGCTATTCACGCTATTGCAAAGCGCGCTAAAATATAACCAAATTTAACCGGATTCCCCCTTGAGAAAGGTGTTTTTAGGTACTATTTCTGCTAGAATTCGCGACCCTAAATTGACCATTCATTTGTACGGAGCATTATGCATTCTGAGATTGATCATCCTGAAACCAAAAAAGTCATCGTAGGCATGTCCGGCGGTGTGGATTCTTCTGTATCTGCCTACTTGTTACAACAACAAGGTTTCCAGGTGGAAGGACTATTCATGAAGAACTGGGAAGAGGATGACAACGACGAGTACTGTGCCGCGGCTGAAGATTTAGCCGATGCCCAAGCGGTAGCGGACAAGTTGGGTATTGAGCTCCATACTATCAACTTTGCCGCAGAGTATTGGGACAACGTTTTTGAGTATTTCCTTGAAGAGTACAAAGCTGGCCGAACGCCTAATCCCGATATCATGTGTAACAAAGAAATCAAATTTAAAGCATTTCTTGAATTCGCAGCGGAAGATTTAGGTGCCGATTATATCGCGACAGGTCACTATGTTCGCCGTCGTCATCAAGATGGTAAGTGGCAAATGCTGCGCGGATTAGACAACAATAAAGACCAAAGTTACTTCCTTTACACGCTTGGCGAAGAGCACGTAGCAAAAACGCTGTTCCCAGTGGGTGAAATCGAAAAACCAGAAGTTCGCCGTATTGCAGAAGAGCAAGATTTAATTACTCACGATAAAAAAGATAGTACTGGTATTTGTTTCATCGGTGAGCGCAAGTTCAAAGATTTCTTATCGCGCTATCTACCGGCCCAGCCCGGCATTATCGAAACGGCCGAAGGTGAAGAAATAGGTAAACACGAAGGCTTGATGTACCACACATTAGGTCAACGCAAAGGTTTGCATATTGGCGGTAAAAAAGAACATGGCGACGAGCCTTGGTACGTCGTAGATAAAGATGTCGCCCGCAACGTATTGATTGTCGGTCAAGGTGCCGATCACGAGCGATTGTATTCTAAAGGGTTAATTGCCAATCAGTTGCATTGGGTTGATAGAACCGCCATAGTCGAACCCACTCGAGCAATGGTTAAAACGCGATATCGTCAAACTGACATACCTTGTACCATCGTGCCTATCAGCAACGAAGAGATTCGCGTTGAGTTTGACGAACCTCAAAAAGCAGTAACGCCCGGACAATCAGCGGTTTTCTACCAAGATGAAGTTTGTCTGGGTGGCGGTATTATCGAGAGTTATATTCGCTGATGTTAGACCCTAAAATCGAGCAACACCTAGCGTTAGCGGGTGTATGTCAAGCTGCATCATTAGTTCAGCAGTTAGCCAGGCGCGGCACCATCGACAAGCAAGCTTACGAAGCGAGCTTGTCGAGTATTCTGGTGACCGACCCCGAAACACCTCAGCAAGTCTTCGGGCAACTCGATAATCTCAAAAATGGTTATTCTGTGGTGGTAGGTCAATTGGGGAATGATACCACCCCGAAAGATACCGAACTCACCCGCTACATCGCCAGCATTCTTGGCCTAGAGCGCAAATTAACCAAGCACCCTCGCGCCATGAGCGAATTAGGTGATCGAATTGCTCATGTGCAACGACAACTTGCACATGTGGATTTTGACAACCAACAGATTGCGTCCTCACTCGCGAGTATCTACTCTGATGTAGTGAGTCCCCTAGCGCCGCGTATTCAAGTTGCAGGTAACCCCAATTACCTTGGTCAAACGAGCAACCAAGAGCGAGTCAGAGCCCTGCTTCTCGCAGGCGTTCGAGCCGCGGTAATGTGGCGTCAAATGGGCGGTAGTCGCAGAGCAATCTTGTTTAAAAGAAACAGCATATTAGACAGCGCTAAGTCGGCACTACGACTTATCAATTAATCAATAGGAGCACACAAGGTGGAACTGACTCAGTTAACCGCAATTTCCCCGGTAGACGGACGCTATGCGTCAAAAGCAGCTGAATTAAGGAGCATATTCAGTGAATATGGCTTACTTAAATATCGCGTTGAGGTTGAAGTTCGTTGGTTACAGATGTTAGCCGCCCACCCACAGATTGAAGAAGTGCCCGCATTTAGCGATAAATCAAACGCTCAGCTTGATGGCATCGTTGCCGCGTTCTCGGTCGATGATGCAATGCGTATCAAAGACATCGAACGCACCACTAACCATGATGTAAAAGCCGTCGAGTACTTCCTTAAAGAGAAAGTTGCCGACAATAGCGAACTCAATGCCGTCAATGAGTTCATTCACTTTGCGTGCACATCGGAAGACATTAACAACCTATCTCACGGTTTGATGTTAGAAAATGCCCGAAAAGATGTGCTACTCCCCTACTTGGACAAGCTGATCAGTGAAATCACTGGCTTAGCCAAAGCATACAAAACCGTGCCTATGATGGCTCGTACTCATGGCCAGCCAGCGTCACCTACGACAATGGGCAAAGAAATGGCAAACGTCGTTATGCGTTTGCGTCGTCAGCGCGACGCGGTCGCTGATGTAACTATTTTGGGTAAAATCAATGGCGCGGTAGGTAACTACAACGCGCATTTGTCAGCTTATCCAGATATTGATTGGCATGCGGCATCAGAGCAGTTTGTAACAAGCCTAGGCTTGTCTTGGAACCCTTATACTACGCAGATTGAACCCCATGACTACATTGCGGAGTTGTTTGATGCTGTGGCTCGCTTTAACACCATTCTTATTGATTTTGACCGTGATATTTGGGGTTACATTGCCCTTGGTCACTTCAAACAAAAGACCATCGCAGGCGAAATCGGTTCATCAACAATGCCGCACAAAGTTAACCCAATTGACTTTGAAAACTCTGAGGGTAACTTGGGTCTAGCAAATGCTATATTCTCACACCTTGCAACTAAGCTTCCGATCTCTCGCTGGCAGCGCGATTTGACCGACTCAACCGTCCTGAGAAATCTGGGTGTTGGTGTAGGTTATGCGGTAATTGCATACCAAGCGTCACTTAAAGGTATTAGCAAACTTCAGGTCAACGAACAGAGCTTGTTGAATGAGCTTAACGACAACTGGGAGTTACTTGCTGAGCCGATCCAAACCGTAATGCGTCGCTACGGTATCGAGAAGCCTTACGAGAAGTTGAAAGAACTAACCCGTGGTAAGAAAGTCAACGCTGATATCATCGCTGCGTTTATCGACGATCTCGATATGCCAGACGACGCAAAAGCGTCTTTGAAGACATTGTCGCCGGATACCTATATAGGTCAAGCAATCCGTCTTGTTGATCAGTTACCCGAGTAACACCTAATGGTTAATCTGTCGCAGTACTTTACTGCGGCAGATTGACTATGACCTCCCCATCACACTCGTTTCAATCCCCCAAACTGTGCGGCAATAATGTTCGTCTTGCTTCATGGGTATTATTGTTTTTTCTCTGCGTTCATATTCCCGTCGCGGCCAGTAATATCGATACGATAGGCGCCACACCACTATGGTTAATTATTGCCCACTGTGGCTGCATTATATTGCTTCTAACTACTGTCAATCACACTGTAGAACAAAGCCGTAGATTGCTCATTTGGGTTTTCTTGTCCTATCTGGTTAGCGCAACCATAGCCTGGCGTGTGAACGTCCACATTCAAGCTCACCTGTTGCTAGGTGTGGTCGCTACGGCGTATCTTTTTGGTAATAAAGAGCATCTCAGTCGTTATGGTTACTGCGCCATGATAGTGGTTAGTTACCTAACTTTAGAGCTCCTCTGGTTATGGCCTTTAAGCCACTGGCAAGCTCAAATGGCGTTTGCCAACCATTGCTCTATCGCATTTTGTGCGCTAACGCTAAGTGTTGTCCTACACAAATCGGCTTGTCGGGAGTGGTCCCAAGTGTCGCGTAATCTGACGGCATCGCAAAAAACGCTGTCTCACTATTGGCCACTATCCGATCATTCGACTCACCGACACTGGCATCGCGGCACAATACAACCGCAACAACAAGCCGCGGTCTTATTTGCCGATATTGTCAACTTTACCGCATGGAGTCGGACGCTTAGCCACAAACAAATCGTAGAGTTACTACACAAACTTTACTGTCACTTTGACAAAGCGATAGCAAAACACGCGTGTTATAAGCTCAAAACCAATGGCGATGAATATATGGCATCGACAACGATTCTGCCAACGAATAACACGCCAACAAACGTTGAAGCGCAAACGGCGGCGTTATGCAAGGCAGCAACCGACATGCTGGCGTCGTTATCTCAACTCGAAAACCACTACAATGTCCCACTCAAGATAAGAATAGGTATCGCCACTGGCCCTGTTACTGCGGGTATTGTCGGGTACTCAAGGCCTATGCTGGATATTTGGGGCGACACTGTGAACCTTGCAAGCAGATTGGAGCGACACGCCAAGCCCAATCGAATAATGGTGTGCGACACTACGGCAAATATTGTGCGCTCAACATTCAAAATAGATACGTTGGGTACAACTGACGTCAAAGGGCTAGGCACATTGCGGCTTCATCAACTTGGCGATTGCATCCCCTGTCCTGCCCACGCATAATGGCGGCCGATTTTGGAAGGAGAACGCAATGACGACAATCATAACGGGGCTAAAGCCTGAACAATTCATCAAAGAATACTGGCAAAAACGGCCTGTCGTCATCAAACAGTGCATTGAAGGCTTTCGAGATTTTTTAGATGAGCATGAATTAGCGGGCTTGGCCATGGACCCCGATGTGGATAGTCGGATTGTGCGTCGAATAGATGAGAAATGGGACGTGCTTCACGGTCCTTTTGATGACTTTGCAGACGCTTGCCAAGGCCAGTGGACGTTGCTGGTTCAAGCCGTTGACCGATATGCCGAGGAAGCCAGTGATCTCATGCGTCATTTTTCCTTTATTCCCTACTGGCGAATGGATGACTTGATGGTGTCTTACGCTGTTAATGGGGCTGGCGTTGGGCCACATGTTGACCAATACGACGTGTTTCTCGTTCAAGGTAAAGGTAAACGCCGTTGGCAGGTTGGCCAACCAAACAGTGCGGCGGCAACCTCGCCACACCAAGACCTGTGTCAGGTTGAAGCATTTGACCCGATTATCGATATAGAATTAGAGCCTGGCGATGCCCTGTATATCCCACCAAACTGGCCACATGCAGG
The DNA here is from genome assembly GCA_963922845.1 of uncultured Alteromonas sp. Taxonomy (GTDB): domain Bacteria; phylum Pseudomonadota; class Gammaproteobacteria; order Enterobacterales; family Alteromonadaceae; genus Alteromonas. The sequence continues at coordinate 11,054 of CAWUJV010000038.1, read as the reverse complement.
TACAACGATTGAAGATGCCCTTACCTACTCCGTTGGTTTCAGAGCCCCAGATCAAGCACAACTTACCGCAGCATTGTCGGACGTGTCTTATAATCAGGTCAATCAATCAACACGTTACAGTGATCCCGAACTGAGACCACATTCTCATCCAAGTTTGGTAGAGGATCAGGAAATCACGAAACTCAATCAACTCATCACTGAAATGATGTCTTCTGCGGACTGGCAAGTCACGTTAATGCAGCATCTGAGTCAACAGCACATGCAATTTGACGTACCGGACAACGGGATAAACACGACACAATTAGAGCGGCTGCTAGAACAGGGTTGCCACTACATCCCAATGCCAGGGCTTCGTCCGCTTACTCGAAAACTCCCCGGTAATGCGTACTACCACCTTTTCATTGATGGCGAGTCTTTTCGGCTTCCCAACGGCGAGTTAAACGAGTTAATGGAAATTCTCGACGGCCCTGAAGTCGATGCCAAAATACTGTCTCATAAACAAGGATTTGCGTTATTGCCATTATTGGCTACGCTAATTAATAAGGGATATTGGATAAAAACAGAAGATGAGGAGTATTAAGTTTAGTTTCAGGTTGGTGGTATGACGTATCAAGTAGAGCATGTAAGCTGGTCAACAGCGAAACAGCGGTTAACACAACTGCGCGAAAAAGTGTTTATTTTCGAATGGAAGTTACCTCGGGATGCCGAGTTTGATGAATTCGACAATAGTGCACACCATGTCATTATCAGTGATCCTGACGGCAATCCCATCGCAACGGGTCGATTGACCCATGAAGGCGAACTAGGCCGTATCGCCGTGAGACGAAAATTTCGTACGCTTCCACTCTATCGTCTACTGTTTGAGACCCTAATCCAAATCGCCAAACAACATAACATTAAGCACTTGCAGGTTCGGTGCGACCTTTCAAGTGTTGATTATCATCGCAAGCTGGGATTTGAGCCACATGGACCGGCCTTCATGGAAGCGGGTATTCCGCGTCAACGAATGGCCTGCCAAACTCAGCATTTCACACTACCTGATGTGACGCAGATGCACTAACAAAAAAGGCCAATATTGATACTGGCCTTTTTCTTTTTATCAACCCAAACAATTCAACAAGGCTTCAACGGGATGACGCACGCCAACGTCTTCTATGCGTTTGACCTGACTGCGACATGAGTAACCCGTTGCGAGGATTTGTTCACTGTCGTACTTGGCCACGGCTTGCTCCCAACTCATGGCATAAATACCCAATGACTTCTCTCTTTGGTCAGCTTCATGCCCATACGTGCCTGCCATACCACAACAACCAACACTCACAATATCTAATGGTTGGTTGACCTTGGCAAATATCCCTTGCCATTGTTGCTCACTTTTGGGCAGTGCCGTTTTCTCAGTGCAGTGTCCAAATAGCGCCAACGGCTTTGATTCAGCGCGCGCGGCATACGATGCCCACATATCATCAGGCAAGGTGTCGAGCCATTCGTTGATAGTATTGACGCGAAAATCACCGCGTTTTTCACCTAACGCTTTGGCATATTCATCGCGATAGCACAGTACTAGCGTGGCATCTGCCCCTACCATGGGCAGGTTGAGCGTAGCGACTTGGTTGAGGAAACTCGCTGTACTCGCGGCGGTGTTGGCAAAGCGGTCCAAAAACCCTTTTACGTGTTCAGGTTTACCGTTGGGATGAAACGGCAATAGCACGGGCTTAAAGCCGAGTTTTTGAATCAGGTTTATCATCGATTCAACAACACCTGCGTCATAAAAGGACGTGAACGGGTCTTGAACAACCAGCACGTGCTCATCACGTTGTGCCTGTGTCATCGCCGTAAGTGTAGCAAGGTCAAACTGTTGAATAGCATTGGGCAGACGTTTTGCTAACGTCGGCACGGATAACAATGGTGTATCAACGTATCCCGTTGTCGATTCAAGAACACGCTGCATCCACTTTTGCCCTAAAAAGAAGTTAACAACGGCTGGGAACTTCGCCAACACGGGTGCCATTTTCTCCACATTCGCAACCATGTGATCTTTTAACGGCCGCAGATATCGCTGGTAGTAGATTGACAAAAATTTGGAGCGGAACTCAGGTACGTCAACGCCGACGGGGCATTGGCTTGAACACGATTTACATGCCAAACAGCCGTTCATTACGTCCAGTACTTCATGGGAGAAATCGTCTTTTTGTTGACGGCTGTTTTTCCAGCGCGTAAACCAAGAAGTTTTAAATTGATTGGCATCCAATGTCGCGGTGTCAACGCCTTGTTGAGCCAACAAACGAATCCACTCGCGAATAAGACCCGCGCGACCTTTTGGACTGTGTCGACGGTCTTTGGTTATCTTACTTGACGGACACATGGGTGAAGTCGTGTCATAGTTGAAGCACAGTCCATTACCATTACAGCTCATCGCCGGTTCAAATGCGGTTTTAAACGCAATAGGAATGGTTCTGTCCAATGTCGCGCGTTTGGCGTCTGATACTTTAACTAAGGCGTCCTGTGATTCTGCTGGCGTACAGATTTTTCCGGGATTCATCTTGTTAAGCGGATCAAATGCGCCTTTAATCAACCGAAGCTGTTGGAATAAATCCTCACCAAAGAAAGCCGGACCATATTCACTGCGATAGCCCTTACCGTGCTCTCCCCACATTAAACCACCGTACTTCGCAACTAAAGCCACAACTTCATCAGAAGTAGCATGCATGAGCTTTTCTTGTTCAATGTCACATAAATCGAGAGCCGGACGCACGTGTAACACCCCCGCATCGACATGACCAAACATACCGTATTGTAGACCGTGACTATCCAGAAGCGCGCGAAACTCCATGATAAAGTCGGCCAGTTTTTCTGGCGGCACCGCAGTGTCTTCTGCAAACGCAATGGGCTTTTGGGTTCCTTCGGTTTTGCCGAGTAGTCCCACGGCTTTTTTACGCATGGCGTAAATCTTCTTAATGTCAGCGACATCAAACGTGACTTGATAGCCGATGACTCCAGATTCCCCTGTTTCAGCGGCTTTGGTCAATTCTTCTTCTAAACGTGCAATGCGAGTTTCAATTTCTTCTTGATCATTGCTGTTGTACTCCACCATGTTCAGGCCAAGCAATGTCTTGTTGGGCACATCGCTAATCAAGTCTGCAATGGAGTGCCAGATAATATCGGTTTTGGCTAGGTTTAATACTTTGCTGTCTACGGTTTCTACCGAGGTTGCATTGGCCGCAATCATACGAGGTGCATGGCGCAATGCCGACTCAAAGCTGTCATACTTAATGTTGACTAGGGCCTTAAAATTCGCAATGGGCGTTATGGATAATTTGGCCTCAGCGACCATTGCCAATGACCCTTCAGATCCAGCAATTAAACGGCTGACATCGATGCGTTCATTCGCTTCATCGTATGCATGTTCTAAGTCATACCCCGTGAGGAAGCGATTGAGGCGTGGAAATTTAGCAATGATGTCATCACGTTTTTCGACACACGATGCAAATACTTGTCGCAATATCCGGCCGTAACTGTCGTTTTGCTCGGCCCGCTTTTTTGCATCTTCGATGGACAAAGGCGTTGTGTCTAGTCTGTCACCATTCGCAAGTACAGACGTGAGGCCCAAAACGTGATCGCTGGTTTTGCCGTATACCAACGACCCTTGACCACTGGCATCGGTATTGATCATGCCACCAACCGTCGCGCGGTTACTGGTAGATAAATCGGGTGAGAAAAAGAAACCGTAGGGGCGAAGTGCATCATTTAGCGCGTCTTTCACCACGCCCGCTTGAACTTTGACCCATTGTTCCTCGACATTGATTTCAATAATCTGGCGCATGTGTCGTGACACATCGACCACAATGCCATCGGTCAGACTTTGGCCATTAGTGCCGGTTCCGCCACCACGTGCACTAAAACGAACAAGAGGATGTTGCTCGGCAAGTTGACCGACAATCTGTAAATCTTCGACTGATCTAGGTAACACCACCGCTTGCGGTAGCTTTTGATACACCGAATTATCTGTAGCGACAGCCAGTCTGGCGCCATAACTGTATTCAATATCGCCACTGAATGCAGAGTCAGCTAATGCGGTAAGATAAGATTGGTAATGTTGAGCTGGGCTCGTTTCGGGTGCGACTGCCGGCAAATTCAACTTGGATGCTCTCCCCTTAAACTATGGCAATTGTCAGCCAATAAAGGCTGCTTAGTATACCTAGCATCGTTTTTGGTCTCTATAGGATTACGGTATAAACCTTCGAAAAGTTTGTTATTTGGTATAGCTAAATATCGGATAGCCCTGGCAAAAATTTCAGGTTGCTTACAATTTTTTACAGCTTTTTAATAGCCTTATTGCGTCAGTATCGCTAACCTTGAATGATGAGAGAACGATTAAAGGTGAGCACATGAAAGCGATTCGATTGACATTAGGTGGTTTATTGTTTGCCATCGGTATTATTTTTACGCTTTTACCCGGCTCAATTCTGTTTGTTTTGGGCGGTTTAATGTTGTTGAGTTACGACTGGCCTCGGGCGCGCGGTTGGTTGGCATTTTTCCAAAAAAGTATGAGCCGCGGTGCACGACGAGTTGACCGTTTCATGCTAAACCGCAAACTTAAGTAACAGCGTATTGACATTAAAAAAAGCCGCTCGATTGAGCGGCTTTTTTACGTCTGAACTATGACAGTTTAGCCGTGGCTTTGAGCCAAGTACAACCAAGTCTCTACAACGGTATCAGGGTTAAGCGAAACGCTGTCGATACCCTCTTGTACTAACCATGCTGCAAAGTCTTCGTGATCAGATGGGCCTTGACCACAAATCCCCACGTATTTGCCACGTTTCTTCGCTGCTTGGATTGCCATAGACAGTAATGCTTTAACGGCATCATTACGCTCATCAAACAAGTGTGCAATCAAACCTGAATCACGATCTAGACCCAACGTTAACTGCGTCAAATCGTTTGAACCAATAGAGAAGCCGTCAAAAATATCCAAGAATTGGTCTGCTAGCAATGCGTTAGATGGCAACTCACACATCATAATAATGCGCAGGCCATTTTCGCCTTTCACTAGACCCTGCTCTGCCAACAAATCAATAACCTGCTGACCTTCTTCGAGAGTTCGTACAAACGGGATCATGATTTCAACGTTAGTTAATCCCATTTTATTGCGAACGCGTTTAATTGCTTCACATTCCAATGCAAAACAATCACGGAAGTCTTCAGAAATGTAACGACTCGCACCGCGGAAGCCCAACATTGGGTTTTCTTCGTCAGGCTCGTATTGGTAGCCACCCACCAAGTTGAAGTATTCGTTAGACTTAAAGTCAGACATACGAACAATCACTTTCTCTGGGGCAAATGCTGCACCAATAGTAGAGATACCTTCTACCAGTTTCTCAATGTAGAATTCAGTCGGTGATGCATATCCCGCGATCATGTCATTGATTTCATCTTTCAAGTCATCAGGCTGATCATCAAAATTCAACAACGCTTTAGGGTGTACACCAATCATACGGTTGATGATGAACTCAAGGCGAGCCAGGCCCACACCTTTGTGTGGCAAACGCGCAAAATCAAACGCACGGTCAGGGTTACCAACGTTCATCATAACGTTTAGCGGCAAATCAGGCATAGAATCGATACGAGATGTCACAACGTCGTATTCCATCACCTGACCGTAAATGTAACCAGTATCGCCCTCGGCACATGAAACGGTGACTTTATCGCCCGTCTCGATTGAGCTTGTCGCGTTTCCACAACCAACTACCGCTGGGATGCCCATCTCACGCGCGATAATGGCGGCGTGACATGTACGACCGCCGCGATTAGTAACAATCGCCGAGGCTTTCTTCATGATAGGTTCCCAGTCTGGGTCCGTCATGTCTGTCACGAGCACGTCGCCGGGTTGAATCTTGTCCATTTCGTCGATTGACGCTAAGACTTTCGCCTCACCGGCACCAATTTTGTGACCGATAGCGCGACCTTCACAGACAATGTTACTTGCCTCGCCTTTCAGTTTGAAGCGCTCGATGCTTTGGCTATCTTCACGGCTACGTACTGTTTCAGGGCGTGCTTGAACGATATAAAGCTTGCCATCAACACCGTCTTTGGCCCACTCGATGTCCATTGGACGCTGGTAGTGTTTTTCGATGATTTGCGCTTGTTTAGCAAGTTCCATGACTTCGTCATCAGAAAGTGAGAAAACTTGGCTTTGGTCACGATCAATGTCAACGATGGAAACTTGCTTGCCGTGGGTAAGGTCATCGGAGTAAATCATTTGGGTGAGTTTACTGCCGAGGTTGCGGCGCACGATAGCAGGCAGGCCTTTGTCTAGCGTTGGTTTGTGTACATAAAATTCATCTGGGTTTACAGCGCCTTGAACCACCATTTCACCCAAACCATACGAGCTGGTAATAAATACAACGTCTTCGAAACCCGATTCCGTGTCTATCGTGAACATCACACCGCTTGATGCAATATCACTGCGAACCATACGTTGAACACCCGCTGACAATGCAACACCTTTGTGGTCATAACCTTGGTGTACACGGTAAGAGATGGCGCGGTCGTTGAACAAAGAAGCAAATACGTGCTTTATTGCGACCAACACTGCGTCGTAGCCTTTGACGTTTAGGAAGGTTTCTTGTTGCCCCGCGAATGACGCATCAGGCATATCTTCGGCTGTTGCTGAAGAACGCACAGCAAATGATGCTTCGTCTCCGGCATCGCCCTGAAGTGTTTCAAAAGACGATTTGATGGCCTCTTCCAACGCAGGTTGAAATGGCGTATCAATAATCCACTGGCGAATATTCGCCCCTGCTTCAGCCAATGCATTCACATCGTCTACATCGAGCGCATCCAATGTGTCGTGAATTCGTTTTTCCAGACCGCTTTGATCCAAAAATTCGTTAAATGCTTCAGCAGTGGTTGCGAACCCACCCGGCACTTGCACGCCAGCATTTGCTAGGTTAGAAATCATCTCACCAAGCGATGCGTTTTTACCACCTACGCGTGGTACATCGTGCATCCCCAATTCTTGATACCAAAGTACGTAATCTTGCACCTGTGAAGCCTCCAGCTCGTTTTAATAGTCGGCACCCAATAAAGTGTAGGGTATTTTAGGGTTGCCGTAGCTAAATCACGTAAAGAATTGTACGGACTAGCTTTTCGACACAAAAATTCTAGAATGCAGGAAATAAGAAAGTAAAATTTAATTATCACCTGTAATAAAATTACAACAAAAAGGGACCCACTTTGAGGACTGCATTTTACATATCTGACGGCACTGCCATCACTGCCGAAGTATTCGGCCACGCCCTACTATCACTGTTCACAACAGAGTTTGAACACACCACAATCCCATTCGTTGAAACCGAAGAACAGGCACATAAGGTGTTAGCCAAAATTTCTGAAAGTTTTCAAGATAGCGGTGAGCGGCCGCTCGTTTTTTATACAATTGTCAATGCCGACGTAAGAAAAATCATCGCTAAATCGGTGGGAATTAATTATAACTTTCTCGATCAATTTGTCGCTCCGCTGGAAAAAGTGTTGGGGGTGCCATCAAAACCGGAAAAACATCGCACCCACAGTATTCACGAAACAACTTACGATATTCGTATAGAAGCCGTGAATTATGCACTGGCGAATGATGATGGGTCTAACCTCAAAGATTTTCATGAAGCTGACATCATTTTGGTGGGTGTATCTCGTTCGGGCAAAACGCCCACTAGCCTTTACTTGGCCCTGCAATACGGGATCAAAGCGGCCAACTATCCGTTCACAGAAGAAGACATGGGAGACATGTTGAAGCTACCTCCTGTATTAAGACGATTTAAAGACAAGCTGTTTGGTTTGACCATAAAACCGGAACGCTTACACCAGATACGCTCTGAACGACGTCCCAATAGCCGTTATGCGTCTATGCAGCAGTGTCGAATGGAATTAAGAGAAGTAGAAAACCTTTATCGAAAAGAAAAAATCCCTTTTCTCAACAGTACCCAGTACTCTGTAGAAGAAATTTCTGCCAAGATATTGGCTGAGACGGGGTTACAGCGCCGTAAGTACTAAAGCGACGCGGGGAATAACAACCAAATTGAGGGCACAATCGCCCTCTTTTTTAAGCTGATGTTAGTCTTCGGCGTCATCGGTGTTGGCGCGAAGTTTATTGACACGTCCACCGGTAACTTTGTCTGCACGGCCCTCTGCGACGGCCTTTTCGGCGCGGCGCTTACGTACTTCTTTCGGGTCGGCGATGAGCGGACGGTAAATTTCAATGCGATCACCATCACGAAGTGTGTCTTTTAGCTTCGCGACCCGGCTCCAGATCCCCACTTTATTGACTTTTAAATCGATGTCGGGATATTGAGATAAAATAGTCGACAGCTCAATCCCTTGTTGTACCGTGCTACCAGCGGGAACCGAGACTTCTAATAGGGTTTGGTTGGTCGGCAACGCGTAGGCCACCTCAATCACTATGGTATCCATTACGCATACACCTGTTTTGCACGTTCAGTGAAGGCATTAACCATACTCGCGGTGAGTTGGCTAAAAACTTTACCAAATGCCATTTCGGCCAGCTTGTTACTGAACTCAAAGTTGAGATTCAGCTCGATTTTACAGGCATTCTCAGCCAGCGCAGAAAACGTCCAACCGCCAGATAACGCGGAGAAAGGCCCATCAACCAAACGCATTTCGATACGTTGTCCTGGGGTAAGTACATTATGCGTAGTAAACCATTGTTTGATGCCGGCTTTGGATACCAATAACGATGCCTTCATCTCGCCTTCAGTCGACGACAATACCTTGCTATCTGCACAGCCAGGTAAAAACTGGGGATAAGCAGATACGTCATTAACAAGGTCAAACATCGATTGAGCACTAAAAGACACCAGTGCACTGCGTTGGATACTGGGCATAACAAACAACAACTTTTTCAAATATAACAGAGCGCAGCAGTTTATCACGAAGGCGTCTTGGCTTCTAATCCTCTGCTACTGGGTTTTTTCACGACTTTCCATACCAAACTAAAGACATAGAAATATCAATGGGTATAATAGCGCCCATGAAAAAGAACAAATCAAACAAAAATACGTCGGGCACCATTGCGCAAAATAAAAAAGCGCGCCACGACTACCATTTAGAAGACAAAATGGAAGCTGGCCTTGTACTCCAAGGCTGGGAGATTAAGAGTATCCGCGACGGTAAAGTCAACATTACGGATAACTTTATCAATATCCACAATGGCGAGGCTTATCTAGAAGGCAGCCGAATCACGCCGCTAAATCAAGCTTCAACTCATGTTGTTGCTGATCCCAACCGCTCACGTAAGCTGCTACTCAGTAAACGCGAGATAGACAAATTAATCGGTGCACGTGAGCGCAACGGCTATTCAATTGTTGCGACAGCAATGTATTGGAAAAAATGTTGGGTGAAGATTGAGATTTACCTCGCGAAAGGTAAGCAGAGCCATGACAAACGTGACGCGGTTAAAGACCGTGATTGGGCGCGTCAAAAAGAACGCATGATGAAAACAAGTGCTTAATGATTATGGGCCGCGCGCAACAATATGTTACGCGCGATTCGATACTGTTTTTCGATAGCGTTTAGTCAGCTTTTTAATTCTGATTTGGTCCAACACTAAACTCCACAATGCTTTAGGGTTTTTCGCGGGCGGTACATTCTTACCCAATAAACGCAGTTGTCGCTTAACCATTGCCATCGTCGCCAACGATGCCATGGCTTTATCACTCCAATCACAGCGCGGTATAAAGCCTGTATATTCTGGGTGTTGTTGCCATTTTTTCGGCAAATCCGGGGTTGTGGCCAAGGCACTAGCCATTCCAAGCAACTCGCATCCACCATCAAGTACCGATTCAGCCACAGGCAAACGCTTAATGCCCCCTGTTGTCATCATTGGTATTGAGGTTGCTTCGCCAATTTGCTTCGCAAATTCAAGAAAATACGCTTCGCGCGCCAAGGTGCGCTCGTCAGCTGCTTTGCCCTGCATTGCGGGAGACTCATAACTACCACCTGATACTTCGAGTACATCAACCTTGGACGCTTCGAGCATTTTTGCCACGTCTACTGCATCGGCTTCGGTGAATCCACCGCGCAAGAAATCGGCTGCGTTCAGTTTGACCATAATGACAAAGTCAGATCCACATTGCGCGCGAATTTCACTCACAATATTGACCAGTAAACGAGCGCGATTACCCAAGTTACCGCCCCAACAATCTTCTCGTTTATTGGTGAGTGGCGATAAAAATTGAGAGAGTAGGTAGCCGTGTGCGGCGTGAACTTCAACACCATCAAAGCCCGCTTTTTGAGCTTGCTTTGCGGTGGTGACAAAACGTGTTTTCACATCGCTAATCTGTTCTGATGTCATCGCGTCAGGCAGCGCGAATAACCCAGAATGCCTACCGATATCAATTGCAACTGAAGAAGGAGCAAGCGTTTTGCCCCCAAGTGCTTTTTGCACTTGTCGACCGGGATGGTTTATTTGCATGATAGCCATCGCGTCTTCTTGCTTAATGATGTTCGCCCACGTTTCAAAAGGGGCCAGATCGGTATCGGCTTCAAGTACGACGCCACCTGGGCCGGTCATTGCCAGTTTGTCGACCATCACATTGCCTGTGATGATCATACCTACGCCACCTGTCGCCCAATGTCGGTACAAATTGAACAATGCAGTACCGGGCAACTGCCCAACAACGGCCATATTTTCTTCCATTGCGGCTTTGACCATGCGGTTTTTAACCGTTTGGCCATTAGGCAATGAAAATGGATTAAATACCTTTGATAACAATATGTTAACACTTCCATTTAGCAGTAAAACGCGAATACTTTAATCTACCTTGCACACAAATGCACCATTTGAATCTGTTTTTATTAATCAATCATTTATCCGCGCCTAACTTATTGTTATACTCGCCCGAACACTGGGGCTGATTAGGATTCGACAGGACTTAGGAAGCTTGAGGTGCATGCAGAGGAGCGGTTGGCCTCTTAAAAAAGCCGCATCTAAATAGTCGCAAACGACGAAAACTACGCACTAGCCGCTTAATAACCGGTATAGG
>CAWUJV010000037.1:0-46045 GCA_963922845.1 uncultured Alteromonas sp. | reverse complement strand
CTTCTTCCTCAGGCTCTTCTTCCTCAGGCTCTTCTTCCTCAGGCTCTTCTTCCTCGGGCTCTTCTTCAGGCTCCTCCTCTAGTTCTTCACGAAGAAGTAACCACTCTTCTTCTGAATCATCTTCAGGTTCCGTCGGCAACTCCTCGGGCGATTCTTCCGCGATGTCTTCTACTGGGGGCGTAATACGTGTTTCAATAGACGTATCCACCGTGGGGGCCGGAATGTCCATTGACATATTAGGAGTCAGTTCGCCATTTTCCATCGTGTTTGATTCAGTCAAATCGGAATCTACTGACGGGCGGATCGATACTGGCGTGATTAACCAGCCTTTTTCCTCAGCCAATGCATCTTGTGATAACAACAATTCATCAAGCAAATTAAGTTCTTGCGACGGACTCGGCTCACTGGGCAAGGGTTCAGGTAACCGCATACCAGTTGAAATAGCCACAAGTTGCTCCATCGCTTGATACTCATCCCATCCTTGCAACTGCTCAATATCGAGTGATTTTGACAGGGTGAAAGGCGAGAGGGAGCACAATACTGCAGACCACCAAATATGGCGTTTGTTTGTATTATGTAGCTTTTTGTAGTCCATCAGGATTACACCCTGTCTGGGCCATCAATAGGTAGCGACAAGACAAATTTTGCCCCGCCCAATGAGCTATCTGACACACTAATTTGGCCTTGATGTAGCGATACAATTCGCTTAACAATAGCCAACCCAAGGCCATACCCTTTGTGCTGCTGATTTACTTGGCTATCGGCACGGTAGAAAGCTTCAAAAATACGTACTTTGTCTTTTTCTGACACGCCCACACCATCGTCTTCTACGACAATGATTCGATTGTCATGCTCTCGAAAAACCGACACAGTAACTTGATTCGAAGCGTGCTTGCATGCGTTGCTACACAAATTTTGCAGCACCCTTTCGATTGCCGCGCCATCGCCACACACCTCAGAGTCCTCTGGCACGTCGGTATTCACTTTTACTGACGAATATACCGGTTTGATATTGTCTTCAACCTGTTTAATTACGTCAGTTAACTTAACGGTTTCGAGCTTAAGAACAGGGCTTTGAGACAGTTTGTGGTAAGCCAATATTTCATCAATCAATCCCTCTACCTGATCGATATCCCGTCGAATAGGGTCTGTTTGTGATTTTTGCTGCTCAAACTCATCGTCAATAAAGGCGAGCTTAAATCTCATTCTGGCTAACGGTGTTCTGAGTTCATGGGATACCGCTTGCATGATGCCCCGCTGGGTTTCCAGCAAAGAGGTGATGCGCCCTGCCATCTGATTGATTCTGCTACTAAGTTGCGCAAAGTGGTCTTTGCCGTTAATTGCTATTCGCGCGTCTAATTCACCTTCTCCAAAGGCCGCAACCATAGTATTTATGGGCTTGATACGCGACGCCAAGACAAAGATGATCCAGTAGGCGACACAGATAAATACCACCGATGTCACAAGAATCATGATGATTGCACTGTCTATCGGAAACAACTCAAAATCGCGAATTGGGCCAACGATAAAAATGCGACTTTCATCAAAGGGCGCATAGATCGAAAAGGTTTGCTGATCGGCATGACGGACCACTACCACCCGCTTGTTCTCAAGATCGCTGTATTGCTGCGGATCGAGCGCAAGATTGGTTTTATCCACCAGCGCGAGATAATACGCCGAAAAATCTCGGATTTGATTCACATCGGGACTATCACCCATTGTTTTTAAGCGACTTAATAGTAGTAAGGCGTGTGCTCTAAACTGTTGCTCTGATAAGCCGGGAAAGCGAAGGTACTCGGTTTGTCCGTCATCGCGAGAAAACGCCCAAACGATATCATCCGATAGGGCGATCAAGGGGACTGGCGCATCCCCTTGACTGGGCCTAATTGCGTTGTTTTCGGTTTGACGAACAAGCGTGCGCTCTTGTACGCGCGTCGCCCCTAATAAGCGGTAAGCAATGTTTAAATACGCTTCTTTGTCATCGCTAGATAGTGTCGACAACGTATCTTGTACTAACGACAGAGACCCTGCCAATGCCCCCTGTTGATACACCGCTAATCGCGAATTGTGAGAATAAGAAAAATACCCGTAACTGCCTGCAATGGCAGCGAACACAGCGAGCAATATGCTCAAGTAAAATTTAGTAAACACGCGAACCCTATCGACCTTTATTTTTCACTTATAAAGTGACACAGATAACCGCTTTCGACAAATCGATGTGGGCTGTGACTCGCTGGTTTAAGACGATGATTGATGTCATCCTACAAAACACCAACAAAACCCATACATACTTAACTAATGTGGGTTTCTAGAATGTGCATAACGTTTTTTCATTGAATGCACACTATGCGAAACTTATTCTCTCAACACGGCTTAACCATCCTAGCATCCTGGTTACTACCATTTGTTCTGGTCGCGCTCGCGGTCGCAATGCTACTGTCTCGTCACCACGTGCTACCTCACCTGTTTGATCATTGGGTTCAACCGAAACAGGCTTATGACATTACCACGCGTATCGCCTTTGACCCTGGCGTAAGAGAAGCGTCAGTTGCGACATATTTACCAGAAAGCAATCACCGTCAATCGGTTTTGCGAAGCGCGATAAGTGCGCCGCATATGCAACAAACGATACAAAGCTCAGCCAATGGCTTACTCAGTCGCTGGCAGGGTGGTGCACCGGCAAATACCATCGAGTTTTCTCATACCGTTGCTATTTCTGGGGTGTCTTACGATATCCCGCCGTCATTAAAAATTGACCAATCCTCGTCAATCGAATGGCAACATTACCTAAGAGAAACCGATGTTATCCCCGTCAAACACCCTGAAATTGAAGCCGCATGGCAACAAATTCAACCTCAAAACCAAGAAAATGTGTTAGATGCTATCAGTGCCATTTATACCTTAACCAGCAAACTGCCGACACTGCCTTTTAAAGGTACGACCGACTCACTGACCGCATTGCGCCTAGGTGCGGCAAGTTGTAACGGCAAGAGCCGCCTTTTTGTGTCACTAGCTCGTCACATAGGGTTACCCGCTCGGTTAGTAGGCGGTGTTGTATTGACCCAAGGCAGTAAAAAGACATCGCACCAATGGGTCGAGGTAAACATTCAAGATCAGTGGGTACCATTTGACCCGACGAATAAGTATTTTGCTCAACTTCCCTCGCATTATCTTGCGCTGTATTGGGGAGACAAAGGGTTGTTTACCCGCAGTGCCAACATTGCCTTTGACTATCAATTCGATATTAAACGCACAACATTAGCCCCCGCTTTACAGGCGCAGTTTGGTTCTGACAGTCGCGATGACCTGATCTATTCTTTGGCTCAACCTATGATCGACCTTGGGTTAACGCCGCAAACCAGCGCTATCTTTTTGCTACTACCTTTGTGTACGTTACTTATCTCTGTTTTGAGAAATGTGGTTGGTATCGCAAGTTTCGGTACTTTCATGCCAATGTTAATCGCATCAGCATGCGCAGTAATGGGATTGAATGTGGGGTTGTTGGGCTTTGTCTTTATTTTAGCCCTAGCGACGATAGGCAGTGTTTTGCTGAACCGCTTGCGTCTGCTTAAAATTCCACGTCTGGCTATTTTGGTGACCTTGGTCAACCTTGCGAGTTTGACACTTCTGTACCAATTCAAACAGTTTACGCCACTTGAAATTGGCATGATGTCGCTGTTTCCCGTGATCATCATCAGCTTTATCGCCGATAGCTTAAACGAATTAATCGAAGAACGTCAGTGGCTGACACTGCTAAACGAATGCATAGGGACACTGGTAAGTATCATCGTGTGCTACCTCGCTATTCAGTCTCCTCTTTTGCAAGGTTTATTCGCCGTATACCCAGAGCTGTACCTAGTTGTACTCGCGGGCCTGATTCATATCGGAGGCTGGACCGGTTTGAAGCTGTCGGAGTTGATGCGGTTTAAAGACGTCATTAAAGCTAATGGCAATGTGCTGGGTATCAACGCTCGCAATACACTTTGGGTTGCCAAACACAACAAACCAGGCGCACTAAGAGACGCCACAGATAAATTAGCAACAAAGCGTTTGCTTGAATCTCATGGCATCCCTACGCCATCGACACTAGCCGTATTTGAACGTTTGCCCACGTTGAGCGATGTGCATCACGCATTATTCGGCTTAACTAGCTTCGTATTGAAGCCCAATCGGGGAAGCCAAGGTAAAGGCATAGTAGTAATCAAAGAAAAAGTCGGTGACGACTATGTTTCTATGGGAGGTAAACACTGGTCCGTTCCCACTATACAACAACAAATCAACGAAACCGTATGCGGCCGTTTCTCTCAAGATAAGGCGGACATTGCCTATATAGAACCGCGTATAGAGCAGCACCCATCTTTGCAATCACTGGCGCCAAACGGTCTTGCAGATATCAGAGTCATCGTATTAGAAAAACGTATTCTGTGCGCCATGTTGCGTTTGCCCACATTGCAATCAGATGGCAAAGCGAATCTTCACCAAGGTGCCATAGGCGCATCAGTAGGATTGCAAACAGGCACTATCACGCGTGCAAAACTGAAACGACATTTAGTGACACATCATCCGGATACGGGACACGATCTCATTGGTTTTGAAGTGCCGCATTGGGAACGTGTTATTGCCATTGCTCAACAGTGTGCTGACACCAATGATCTGGGATATATGGGTATTGATATTTGCATTGACGCGAATCAAGGACCTCTTGTACTTGAGGTAAATGGTCGTCCCGGATTGGAAGTTCAAAATGTTCAAAACACCAGCTTAAATGACTTAGCCAATCCTAACCTTCAGTTGAAAACGATATGAGCCGAGGCAGCAAAATGAATAGCAGTACGTATTTATTCTCTACTTTATTTATGATGTTCGTTGTCCTTGTGGGCAGTGAAGAACAATGGTTCGATGCAGATGACGCGGTGCACCGTCACATCTCTCTTGAAATACCCGAAGAAGATGACGAGAACCCCACTACTCGGCTGCTTTCCGCAAGCACTATCGATGTAAACACATTGGCTCTTCAAGCGATAACGCACTTAGAACAGGGTAACCTAGACCAACTTTGGCAGTTGATCTTCGCGCAAAGTGAAGCTAACCAATATGCTGTTTTATCGACGATTTCCTCACAGTTGTTCGAGGCGAAAAACCATACTTTGCTTCGCACATTATTGGAAAGCCAAACTGAAACACAACGCATACAAATGGGACTGCAATTCGATTATGCGAAATTGCTCGCTAAGCAAAACGATCCTGACGCTGCGATAACCGCCTACCAAGCGTTACTCAATACCATCCCCTCCCATCAATCAGCAGCGATCAATTTGGGCATCTTGCTGAATCGCAAAGCCAGATATCAAGACACGGTCAATGCCTTGACGCCAAGCTTGTCGCTCAGTGCTGGACAAAAAAAAGCCAAACTGTTGTCACTTATCGGCTCTGCTTACAAGGCAATGAATAAATGGCGCTTTGCGGAAAAGCGGTTTGTTGAATCTATCAACTATCGACCAAGCCATGGACCAACATGGTTAAACCTAGCACAAGTGCTGCGAGCACAGGGACGCCCGTATGACGAAGTCAAACAGACGTATTTACGCGCGACTGCACTGCAACCCAATCACTATCGAGCATGGTATGAACTGGGTGAAGTCGCTGTCGCTACTGCAGATTTTTCTCTCGCGCTAACAAGTCTGAAGCGCGCCCTAGCACTCAACCCAAAACACAGTAAATCCCGATTAGAAATGGCATGGGCCCTATTTGAAAGCAAGCAATTTGACGCCAGCATGAAACAGTGGCAATGGCTGGAAAAACACAGTTCCAAAAAGTCTCAGCGCCTAACGGCAAAATACATGCAAACGATTATCAACGGTGAGGAAAATCAATTGGCACCGTTGTACCGCTATCAAACAGAAAAAAACTACATCGAAGCGTTGTCACTGGCGCAGCAACAACAATGGCGCCACAGCATACTGCGCCTTGGTGATATACAACCTGACAATCCTTTTTATCTACGTGGCTTGCTGCGTCAAATGTCCTTGCATCAACAATTGGGCGAAGAAGACCAAGCTAGCCGCATTAATGCATTGATTAACGACATAAAAATGCCCTACGATGAAAGCGCAGAGCTGATGACAAGCCGAGCATGTCAGGGGACAGAATTTTGTCACGAATTTAGTTTATCGGAGTAAAAAAACGTGAAGTTATCTCATTCTTACCTTTGCTTGTTGAGCGCTCTGTCGTTTAGCGCAGTTGCAGCCAATTCACCGCTATCGGTGGAATTGGAATCTGGATTGGGCTTTGACGATAACCCATTTCGTTTGAACAATAGCTTTAATCCAATCGATGATACGTTTTGGCTCAACGACATTGAAGCCACGTTGTCCGCCAATCAATATCTGAGTTTAGAATTAGGTATCCGAGACTATCGCTATCAAGATAATGACGACGCTAACTCACAACGAGTTCGCGCTGCGATAAGATTTGAACGCGACTTCGACAAGTGTGATTGTCGAATTGATGCCTCATTGCTATACCGTGATATTGACCGGACTTACATCAGCCGCTTTACGGGTCAGCGCTTTAGTTTTCGCAATCAAGACGCCAGCGACCGCTATGATTTTAGTGAAGTCAGGCCGGAAATCACGTTCACTTACGACCTGAATAAACAACACAGTTTTTCATCCAATTTCAGAATCGATGATCGCCAGTACGAAAACTATACCGCCATTGGCCTAGCTAATTTGGATTATTTCGAATATCGCAACCGCACACAGTGGCAGTACAAACCCAATAAGGTCAGCCGTTATCAGGTCTTTGCAGAATACCGATTTAGAGAGTATGACGAAAGACTGGCAGTAAATGCCAACGGTGATGATATTGCAGGTGTGATCTCTGAGTATGATCATTGGAAAATGGGATTGAGAACCCGCTTTAAACTGGCTAAACGACAATGGTTTTACGCCAACGTAGATTATCAAGATCGCACCGACAATGGCGAAGGATTCTTTGATACCGAAACGACACAGGTCTATTTTCGATATTACGCTCGGTTTAATGACACCACTAAGCTCGACCTGAGTGCTCGGTATACCGATTTGAATTACCCTAGAGGGCAACAAACCCAAGATGTCGAAAACCAAGATGAAACCCCAAGCTCTCAAGGCTGGTATTATCGCGCGCATGTCGAAACCGAGTTGTATCGGTTCAATAAAACGCCATTGGTTGGATTCATTACCGCCAATTATCACGATGTGTCTGCTGATTTACCTGCGTATGCATTTGACCGCACACGCGTAACAGCAGGTATTCGAATTGCCTTCTAATACCACAAAAACGGGCTAACTTTCCTAATGTTAGCCCTACTTTTTGCTTTATTTCACTTTCAACAACAAAGACTTGTAAAAAAACACGTTTCTCTCTGGGGAAAAAGACAACTTTTCTTCGGCCACGCGCGACTTATATAACATCACCACGGCATACCACTACATCTAAAGGGGACAGGTATGAAAACGGGCAACGTGCTTATCGCGACTATCACACTGAGTTTATCCGCTGCGGGCTATGCTTTACAGAGCCATAACGATACCGATGAATATCAAATTGTTGCAATAAAAGACTGTCAAATGGTCTACGTCGACACGCCATCGCCATCTGTACTTGATGCGTATGAGGCTCTCAAAGACGATGAAGATTCCATGCGAGTGTTAGAGGCGCCGATTAAGGATCTTGAAGAACAGATTAAAGTCTTTACCGACCAAATTGAAGCCTTATCAGAAGAAGCCATTGATGAAAATGAAGACCGATTAATCATCAACAAGCAAAAACTCGCCGAACACAGTGCATTGGCAGAAGAGTTAGACGACTACATTGCCAATCACCAAGCCAGCTTTGATGCACTTGAGACAATCGGTGATCTGATCGCCCAAAAAGCGCATAGATTCGAAGAAGCAGTAAATCAGCAACTCGATGGGATCGACTACGACCAATTGCATTTTGTCGAACCTGGCGAGTCATTGCTAAAAAATAAGTGTTATACGCAAAGTCGTGAAACACGCCACATGTAATTGTCAATAAAAGGCTTGATTGCAATCTAATTAGGGCGCTACTGAGTATCTATTAATCTGGCGTATCGATCTTTGCTAAGTGAGTGTTAAACAAAGATCAGCGCTCTGGTTAGTTAAACGTGGTGGTGCTTTATGTTATCGAACCTTTCTCCCCCTCCGCTTTCGCTGTCATTACGCGAAATCAGTGCGCCTATAGATTGGCTAAATACCCTATTGTCTGTCCCTAAATTTGCTCATTTACCGACTGGAGACGGGCGCCCAATATTACTTGCACCAGGCTATTTGGCAGACCAATGGAGCATGCGTCCATTACGTCAGTTTCTTCGCCGTTTAGATTATCATGCCCATGATTGGGGCCTGGGAAGAAATCTGGGTAACGTCGATGAAGACATCGTTAAGATGGGCCGAGAAACCCTACTGCTGGCCCAAAAAACTGGTTCGCCAATTACGCTGATTGGGTGGAGTCTTGGCGGCGTTATCTGCCGTGAAGTCGCCCGTTTATTTCCCGAAGCAGTCCGTGAAGTCATTACATTAGGCACGCCTGTGACAGGAGGGCCTAAATATACCGCCGCCGCTAAACGCTATGCTTCCAGAAACGACATTGATGTAGATGAACTCGAACAAGAAGTGCTCGCACGTAACCAAATTGGGTTTGAACAACCCATCACAGTATTATTCAGTAAACGAGACGGTATCGTGAGTTGGCGAGCGGCGCTGGATGTATACAATGACCACGCGCTACATGTGGAAGTGGACTGCACTCATCTTGGCATTGGTGTGCATCCCAAGAGCTGGGAGGTCATCGCCCACACTTTATCGGGCAATGCTCAAGCTATCCACTACACCGACTTGAAAGCACTAATCTAAGACGGCGCTTTGATTCATCGGGATTGGATTTACGCCGTAGTGGCGATGCGATGGTAACGTCGCCCAATCAACATACAGACGCCAGCAATCAACCACACAATCGCATACCACAAAGCGATATTGTCCACCCGTTCAGGTATGCGTAAATACAATTGGATAGGTAAAATGCCGCGTATCACGCACAAAATACCTATTGTTAGACTGGCCAATCGTTGTAAAGGTAGCGAACGACTCCAGTTGGCTTCCGCTAACGCGTAGGCGCAACACATTAAAAACAAAACGGCAGCAAACACGGTACCCAATGGTGCTATCCAAGTACCATCGACAGCTGATTGAACAATAATGGGCGGGGCCATCTGGATTTCATAACACTGCGGTCCAAGTACGATACATGACAAATGCGCTAGTGCCGTGAACCCTGCAATCAAAGCGACAATGGCTAGTAAAAGTCGGTAGAGAATTGGTGACTGCATCTCACATCCTAAGTCGTTCCATGATGTGTGAGATTACCAAGGAAACGTGACACATTCACCCTATTCGATTTTTTAATCGCCAGATGACTTATTATCGGTGCAATCGCTCCGATTTATCACTGTTAATACGTGACAACAGATCGACAATTTCTTCGACTACCATTTCAGGTTCATCGTTCTGCGGATAATGAAAGCTCTTATCTGTCAGGACCGCTTTGCCCTGTGGAAATGTGTTTGCCCAGTTTGAATGTAATTGTCCCCACATTTCACGCGCGCGGTCGGTGAAAAATAAAAGGGGAGGATCTTCATATTTTTTGATTGAGGCGATGACAGTTACTGGAATATCGGGAATGTGAGGATAGTCTGGCAATGGACGTTTGGACCAAAAGTCGAGGTAATTATTCGACATTCCTTTGGCAAGATCATCCATTTTTACTTGGGCAATTTGTTTTTCTGCTAAGTCCAAGTCAATCTTACGCATTATATCGACGTCATGTTCTGAAGCGGGCTCAATAAGCAATAGTGCAGAAACTTTTTCGGGGTACATTGCGGCAAACTTTCTAGCGATATAAGCGCCATATGAATGCGCAACAAAAACGATTGATTCCTCTACGTGCAACGCCTCAAGCAGCAAAACGGCGTCTTGTGCGTATTCTTCTGAACTGTAGTTTTTTTGAATCTTTTCAGAACCGCCATTACCAATCCTTGAATAACGAATCACTTTGGCTCTTTGCGCCAAATCGTCGAAGATCGGGTCCCAATCAGATAGACCGGCAGAACCGCCTGCCTCAAGAAACAAAGTATGTTTTCCGCTTCCTTTTATCTCATACTCAACATCATAGCCATTCACTTTAACGACATTAACGTCGGCTTGGGAGGACCATGAGATCAGTCCCACAAACATTATCTCTAATGTCTTTTTAAACATGTTTTTCGCTCTTATCAACGAGGTGTAAATAAAACATCTGCATTAAAAACCACAGGTTGGGTTTACCCGGATGTAACCACTGCGTATTCCTAGAAAACAACATGAATCACATACTAGATATCAATGTCGAATCCTTCGCCCTTTGCGCTAAACAGCCCACGCACTAGTCGCCAAACTTGTCGAAAAACCCATAGAACAAATTCTACGGGGAACTCTAGAATAAGCTCCAACAGGTCAAGAAAACCATTGTCACCCTCTCTATTGCCTCTGCGTTTACTTGGCCAAGTTAAATAACAAACAACGTACAAAGACAAACCTAAAAAGATATGCCCAAGAAAAAGGGAAAGAAAAAGCAATGGCCCGTGAATAAGTCTTAACTTGGCTTGTCAAAATTGATTTTCAGAGCTGAATCAATTCTGTTAGTGACTAGCCGATGAGTGCCAAAAGCTGCCATAGTGGTTATTGTTCAAACTTTTGCAATCTGTCTAAATCTTACAGTGCTGATCTAATAGCGAATTGACATAGTCTGCACCGAGTTCTTTTGCTTTTTTCCAACTCTGACATGCTGCTTCAAGTTGACCTAAAGCTCTGTAGGAATTCCCCATGTTGGCGTAAGACCGTTGAAGCGTAGTTTCATCTTTCGGAGATAATTCTACTACTGTTCGATAGTCTGATATTGCTCCTTGATGATCACCATTTTCATCCTTCAAAGCTCCTCTATTCAACAAAGCGCTAGAAAAGTTAGGTGCAATCTCTATAGCTTTATCATAATCAATCATTGCAGCATTAGAGGCATACAATTCGTTCTTTACAATCGCTCTTGAATAAAGGGCATCTACGTCGTTGGCATCTACTTTAAGTGTGTTTGTCCATTCAATAATGGCACCAGAAAGATTCCCTTGATTATAAAAATCTAAGCCTTTGTCAAAAAACTCTTCTGCTGAAGATGTGTCAAATGGGGGAAAAGATTGGGCATTTTTATCGTATAGTGCACCAAAGCCATCTAACCTAGCATCGAACTCGTATCCTCTTTTGTACATATCTAATGTCCAATACACCAAGTTATCAGCTGTCACAGGGAACGGGTTAGTTTCACCTGATAAATCCCACACACCATTCTCTGTCTTAACGGGATCTTTAACTTTATATTGGTAGTTATTCTCAAGAAGTTCTGCCAAATTAATCAATTTATCTTTGCTGTCAGAGAGAAAGTGGAAGTCAAAAGCTAATATTGAATACTGAGTCAAACCATTAGAAACCATATTGTTAAATACAGAATCTGCGGAATTGACTTCGGCATTGTAATTGTTTGCGAATTCAGTCCATGTGAAGTATGTGTTTTCCATTGTATATCCCTTGGATGAAGCTAGAACAGCCACTAAAACTATTGCTTTTATATTCAAAAATATACCCTACAAATCTATTTCATTTAAAATGTTGTTGTAAATAAGGCGTGGCGTCTAACACCGGTTTTGTACTTCCGTTCTTCGCTTATAGCATTCTGTCCAATGACAGTCTAAACCTATTCCTCAAAAATGTAAGCTCAGATACGAGCTACTGCAGGCCATGCATACTGTGCCCGCGATAAAATACATTACCGCGGCTATCTCCCTCAATGGTTCCATTTTTTATTTTCCTTGTTTCCAAGCTGTCGGAGTTGGATAGTATTTTCATAGAAGGGTTGTAACCATTAGAAACCTGTTTTAGGTCGATTCGACTATGTGTTTTCAAAGTCTTTAAATACATGTTCATCAAACCAAGTTTCTGAATGAACTTCTTTTTCTGATATCGAAATGAATTTTTTGAGTGATTCTAACGGCACTTGAAACACACCATCTTCTGTCGAAAACTCAATATACAATGACTCAGTCTGTTCATCTGCATAAGCTTTGAACAAAGGCTAAGAGGCTTGAATAGAGCTCAACAGTCATTCCAAAATCTGACACGAGTTGAAACTCAACATTTTTTCTTTCAATACGTTTGATTAAATATATCCCTACTCTCTAATTACCTTGAACATGCTGCGTCCCGCTATGACGAATTATCGGAAAATTCGGCGTCCACAACTTATATGTGATAGCGGTGATATTACTTGATAGGAGTATGATTATAAATGGAGAGAAGCGACGTCAATGCCTGCTCGATGAAGGCGCGCTAACTGAGCGATTTCGCTAGGCACGACTGACGCTATATATGCGTCCTTGCCGTGCCTATAATGTGTAGCACTAACAACGTCTTTTGGCCTAGCCCCTAGCCATGCAGATGTGAATAGATCACTCTTTGGGTTTTCATGAGATTCTGTTTCGCAATAGGCCAGAATATTGCAATATTGTCGTACTGCCCGTTTTCAGAATCTGCTTCTAAACGATTAGCCATATCTTCCAGTGGCGGTGACTCAATAGAGCGAATTAGGTGAATGAGTTTCTTGGTGGCACTCATCAATCGACGATTATCCCCCGCCATCGTCGCTTCATCCGCTTCCGTAATGGCGCTATCTAACTTGTGATTAAGTTCGGTCAATGAAGGCACTAAGGACGTGACCTGCTGACTGTGCTGTAAGTAGGGCAATAAATCGAACCATATGCTCGGATTTTCGGGCATATCGAATTGTGCGTACTCTGGCTGAGGCCCATTATCAGGGTTGATCTCAACCACGTTTTCAGCCTGTTCAACGGCAAGTTGCTGCGCCGCTAGTGCTTGTTCTTTCTCAAGTTTGGCCTGTTCACGTGCTTGCGCCAGCTCTGCTTTTTGCGCTTCAACTAACGCGGCTTCCTGCTCAGCGAGCTTGGCGGCACTGGTGGCCAGCGCCTCTTGCGCTTCAACAAGTGCCGCTTCTCTCGCACTAAGCTGTTCTTTATTTTCGGCCAATTCTGACTCTAGTGTAGAAAGCTGTGCAGTAAGTGAGTGCTGACTTTTATCCTGATTTTCCAGAGATTGTTGCGTTGACTGATACTGTCGCTGAACATCAGCAAGTTGTGCTTGTAGACGTTCGCTAGCGGCTTTGAGTGACGACACATTAGATTCGCTTTGTTGCAGCGCCGATTGCTGACTCGCCACTTGTTGTTGCAACTTAGTCTCTCGTAATGCTTGTTCCTTCAACTTAGCTTCAAGTTGTTGTGACTGAGCTTTGGCATCACTCAACTCATCGTTTAATCGACGCTCTTCCCGTTGTGCTGATTTCGCTTTCTCTTCGGCAACGTCCAGCGCCGATAAACGGTTCTCCAACGACGAACTCAATTCAGCATTCTGTTTTTCCGCCTCTACCAAGGCGGATTGTAGCTTCTGACGTTGGCTCTCAATTTCAGCGTGATGCTGGCGCCATTGCTCATCACTACCCTCAAGCATTTCTTTCTGCTTAATCGCTCTAGCTTCAACGTCGTTAAGTTCTCGCTCTAGCTCTTCTAAGCGATGTGTTTGCGCTTCTCGTGCTAGTCGCTCTTGTGCCACCTGCTCAACATGCGCTTGTAACTGTTGTTGAGTCGTTTGTAATTGTGAGTGTTTTTGTTTCAGCGCTTCTGCCAGCTGACGTTGCTCATTTTGACGCGCAACCGCTTGCTGATCCGCTTTAGCCGCGGTATCGGCGACCTTATCCTTCATAGAAGTCAACTCGTCCTTGAGTTGAGACACACGCTGTTGCTGAGCTTGGACTTCTTCTTCACTTTGCTGGTGTGCGGCTGACAACGCCTGCTCAGTTTGTTGCAACTGTTGTTGTTTCGACTGCAACGCTTCTTCCAAACTCGCTTGTCTTTCTAACCACTGCGCTGCCGCTTCAATGGCATCGGCTTGTTGGCGCTCGGCATCCATTTCCATTTGATTCAACTCTTCTTGAATCTGATCGAGTAAATTCTTGCGGTTCTCACTTTCCTGCTTCTGCGCTTCCGCCAACGCAACACTGTGATTCAACTTAGAACGGGTATCCGTCAGTTCGGCTTGCTTGGAAGACAGCTCTTGCGCCAGTTTTTCGGCATGGGCTTGCATGTCGCCTTTTTCTTGTTGAGCTAATTCTTCCAGCTTTTGCATTTCATCTTGTAAATGATCAATTCTACGGGAGCGACTGGCCAATTCAGACTGCGCTTTTTGGCATGCATCATGTAACTGACGACGTTGCATTTCCGCCTGTTCACTCGCCTTCTTCTGATTCACCAATTGTTGCCTTAAATGATCACTGGTTTCACCGGCACTGATCAGTTGTGATTGCAAACTGGTAATCTTGCCACCGACATCAGCAAGCTGTTTGTCTTTGTTTGCCAACGACCCTTTGAGTTGCAGTATCTCGCTTTCTAACTGATTTGATTTATTCGCTTGTTCGTCTTTCGCAATTAGTAAGCGCTGTCGTTGTTGTTCACTCTCAACTAATTCTGACTGTGCTTTTTTGTACTGGCGTTCACTGTATTGCAATGCATCCGCAATTTGATTGCGCTGAGTCTGCAACCGACCCACTTTGTCACCCGCTTCATTCAGTTGATGTTCAAGAGCCTTGTTTACCTGCTCGCTCTCACTCAACAAGCGTTTGTTTTCAGAGTATTCGCCTTGTAATGACGACAAATGCTCACTGATATCTTGGTGAGCTTGTTGTAGTTCTGATAACTCGGCGACTTTCTCAGTAAGCTCTAGCTCAGCCTGATTCAACTTGCTTTGAGTTTGTTCAAGGGATTTCGCTTTAGTCGCCAATTGGTCTTGGCTGCTGGCGAGTAAGGCTTGCTTTTCTTCGACCTCGCGTTCAGCGGCTTGACGTAAGTTAACCGCTTCAAGTCGAGCCGCGTTTGCTTCTTCTAACTTACGTAAATCTACCCACAAACACAGTACAGTAACGCGGTCTTCATATGCCACAGGCGCCAGCGTGATCTCACATGGCAACAGATTATGTCCAACTTGATGCTGCCAGTTAAATGTCTGACGTGTCATGGTTGAACGGGCGACATCAACAAAGTTAGCCAATTCACTGGCGGCTTCAAAGTCGGTATTGAATTGCTCATCATGGGGCAGTGCTCCCAATAGGTCGTCGGCGTGTTTCGCACCAAGGAACGCACACGCTGCAGCATTGGTGTAGCTAAAACCTTGTTGTTCAAGTACCGCCATTGGCATTTGGCTAGACGCCATGATTTGCTCAAAACAGCGCTGCTGAAAAACTTCGTCGGCTGCATCCTGAATCCAGATCATGTGTGCTTCTTCACTTTCACTGTGAATCGGTACCACTGATAATTTGCAAGGCTTACGGTGGCCCTGGGCGCCCTTAAGCACAGTTTCAAAGTGCAATAACGCACCTTGTTGATGAAGCATTTTAGCGGCCTTTCCAGACGCGTCTGGATCAGCGAATAACTCAAACAAAGACTTGCTCTTTAACGCTTGCACCGCATGGCCAAGTAACTTCGACATTGCTTGATTGGCGTAAATAAAATTGTCATTGTTGTCGACAACGGCCAACCCAAAAGGTGATAACTCCATCACTTGTTGGTGATCACGCTTGGCTTTGTCAAGTGCTTGACGAAGTTGGGTCTCAGCCGAAATATCTTCGATCATACCAGCCAAACCCGCCCGGCTGCCGTTTAAACGGTATACTGTCAGCGACACATTCAGACTAGCAGTACTACCGTCTTGTTTTTGAAACGGTACCACTTTTGACATAGTACTGCCGCTATCACCGAATTGGTGAAGTGTTCGCAATGCCTCATTGAAACAAACCAGTTCATTCAGTGGCATGCCTTTTACGCGTGTCATAGACACACCGAAATAACGGCAGAACGCGCTATTCGCACTGACTAAGCGGTTGTTCTCATCACTTAAATACATCGGTTTGCTGCCAGTGTTCATCATGGCTGATAGATGGCCTCGGTGCTCATCTAATTGGCGCTGCAATGATTTCACTTTACGCAAATCTTCTATCAGGATATGAGCTAATCCTTTGCTATTTTTGTCTTGAGTGTGTTCAGCTGGCACAGCAACAACGTTCACCGGAATAGGTTGATCTGATGTTGTCAAAAAGCAGCTCAACTCGGCTTGCTCGCCTTTCGCGAGCTTCTCAAATAAAACGGTAAACGCATTTTGATTCGACACGTCTATGGTTTGCACCAAAGCGTCAAAGTGCAGATTGTCGTCTGCGGCCAACTTTAACCAGTCAGCAGCAAGTTGATTGAGCGTAAGGTGTTTTTGGTCCAAATCAACAGTAATGACGCCTCTGCTCGAGTGCGATAACAAGTCGCTAAGATGGGCTTGCATGTGTTGGTTGGCGGTCAGCGATTGTTGATAGCGCGTGACATCATCAATGGCAACCATAAAGGCAATATCAGGATTGGCAACGGACACGGGTGCCATCCTGACTCTTGCCCGCTTATCGTGACCATCAAGGTCAATTTCAAAAGTACTTTCTCTAGCGGTTTGATACGCCGCCTCAATGTTAGACTCGGCGTCGACAGGCAAAATATCCGTCAGAGCCTGAAACGATAAACTACCCGCTTTGTGACCCAACAAATAACACGCCACCTTGTTCGCATAGATAATATTGCCTTGGTGATTGACGTGAATAATACCCGTGTTTTGGCTATCCAGTGCATCGTGGTGATGATCGGCTACTTTTTGAAGCATCGTCACTTGCTTGTTCGCCTGACGCTGTTTGACCCAAAACATTATTGTCAGGACAATGAACAGGCCAAGCGTGCCTAGGGTAGCGTAAACAAGCAGTGCGTTACTCCCCTCCATCATACCCAGCTTTTGGTCAAAAAAAGCGTTGGCCGGCGTTGCAAACAAGGCAGCTAGACTGATGACAAAAATCAAAACGGGACGAAGAAACATAATCACACACCAAAACTAAAAACCAATAAACGCCGATAACTCGACCAAGCTATTCCATTATAGAAATTTGCTGTGTGATTTATGTACTGGATCAGATTGCTAGGTGTCTAAGTTTATACCTTTTTACACCTTCTGCTTTCTTTGATTTGGTGCTGCGCCACACCAACTACCTCAAGGCTTGAGCCCGCCAACCGGTCGTTTTCATCCCTTCTCAATCAAAGGGCGTTTACTTATTTTTGTGCATACCCTTTTGAATAGCTACGTATTAAATTTACGCACTCGCAAATATATTACTCTTTGTTTTCAAATAGGATTTTTCGAAAGCGAACAGAACAAGCGACAACCAGAGTGAGTATAGTAGACGTTCAAATCGCAAAACTAATACCCTTAACTATGGGATTATTCTTTTGCCGAAAAATCACATTCAATGGGCTGACTTGGCTTTAAGAACACGTCGGTTTGCACCACTTTTTGCGAATGCTGGTAGTCTAGGAGCCGTGACACGCCTGCTGACACAGCCCCCCAAATGGCTGAAGGAAAGACCAAATAGCGACCCACTCCTTGATAATCGAAGAGCAAAGATAACCACAATATGGCCAACGTGGAGATACCGCCACACCATATCCCCCAACTTACCCAAGTAGGTAAGCCTAACGGCTCATCAATTCTCAGTAGTATGCTTGTGCAATGCGGACAACCAATCCCATGAGTGTGGGTCCGCCAATCTACATCAAGGATTTGGGATTCATCGAACGTCTTTGCACAGTGGGCACATTTAATTTTTTGCATTGTTGCAGCCCTGCATAGTGTTGGTGCTACGCATCCACCTTTTCGAGGTATCAAATCGCAAGCATAGCCTGTCGCTACTCAAATCCAAAGCACAAAAAAGCCACCTCTTAAACAAGGTGGCTTTTCAGGTGTTATGGCTTAATAAGGTAAGAAGTTAAACGCGTACTCAAGCTGGGTTTGCTTCACATTCGCCGCCCCAAAATTGATCATTCGGATCCGCGCCAACAGTTTTTGCTCCAGAGCACTGTCCTCTAGTTCACTGCTAATCAATTCAACCAAAGACAAACGACCGTCGGGTTCGATGGTCAACAACACGGTGACCTTGCCTTCAAGTTCAGGATCTTGCCTTAGCGCGCGGCGATACAAGGAGTAAACCGCCCCTTTATTGGCGTCTAACGTTTTGCGAATAGACTCGACATCTCTATCACCAATGATCTGCGCTTCTTCTTCGATACGCTTAGCGGCAAGGGACGCCGCCCCTTCCTCTGGTGCACTAAACTCTGTCGTTCTGCGACCCGCGAGCTCACCTCTTGCTCCAATATTCTGGCTGATATCGGCGTTCTTTAACCCGCCGCTACTCGTCGTCGCGACCTCTTGACCTATACGCTTACGCGTCGTCTGTTCGGACTGTCCTGCGCCTTCAATAGTTTGCGTATCTGCCATATTCGAGAGACTCAAATCGTTACGCATGCTCGCCAAATCATCTTGAAACGCCAATAGTCCAGTCTGCTTCGCGTTTTCCCGCGCTTCTGCGACCTTTTCCGCCTCTGTTGGCTCTGGCTCAGGTGCTGGCGCCGGTTTGGGCTCAGGCTTTGGTTTGGGTTTCACCACTTCTGGCTCAGGTGGTTTGGGCGGCGGTGGTTTGGGTTTTTCCTCCACCACTGGCGGCTTCTCTTCAGGAATGGGTTCAGGTTTAACCTCCGGTGGCGCAGGCGGAACCTTCGGCTGAATGATGCGCGCGAGTTGAGGCGGCAGCGATTCCTTTTCTTCGCGAGTTTGCTCAGGCAATTGAACCCATTGCACAATCAAAGCAAGCACCAAGGTAATAGCTAATATTGTATAAGTAATTCGCGTAAAGCGTTTGTTTTCGCCTTCGCTCGCTGTCCAAGGCAGTTGGGTTTGAAAGTAAGCAGTGCTCATTACGCGCCCTCCTTACTTGAATTACCTTCTTTTTGCTCAACGGCAAGTGACACGTCAGTAAATCCCGCTTGAGCACAGGTGTACATGATTTTCTTCAACAGCGCGTAAGGCACTGACTGATCGCCCATAATAGTAATCGCGCGGCCGTCAGGTTGGGTACTTTCAACAATAGTGTCAGTTTGCGCTGGTAGCTTACTTAAACGGTAGGTCAGCTCTTGTGCCAGCGATTCGATTGTCTCACCGCCATCTTCAAGTACAGACGCTACATCGGCCAGCTTTTGTCCTTGCAACACAATGTCTGTATCGTTAACCAAAATCAGCAGCGTTTCCTTCGCGGGCGTGTCTGATGGCGACTCTGGCAGGGTAATTGATTTGTGATTATCCAATACCTGCACATCAGATGCGTTCAACATTAAAAAGAAAACTAATATGGTAAAGATATCCATCAAAGACACTAGGCTAAGTTTAGCTTGCTGCCCCTGTCGTTTGTGGCCGCGTTCCATACGTTTTGCTCTTACTGACTGTTTCATTGGCCCCCCTCACTGACAGGCGCAGCAATCGCTGACCAGTCTAATTGCGCCATTTCAGCCGGTACTTCGGCAAAAGATACATCGGGAAACAAAGCGGCATCGACCACTGAAGCGGCGACAACATCTTCGTATGAACGCGTTTTATCTAACAACGTAATTAAGCTTTGGTAATCGACGTTATCGTCAACCATCAAAACAATATCTTCTTTCTCCTCCCCTTTAGCCAACAACGTTTGCTTGAGCTGCTTTAAAACAAACTGAAGCGATTCCCAATCCTGATCGATACGCCCGGTTGCGGTGTTTTGTACCGCGGGAAGCTGTCTGACCAAATAGCCGGATGGAAAATACACGGCGCTGCCTTGAGGCGTAACAAGAAGCTCTAGTTGCTGATTTTCTACATCAGCGCCTTCACCCAAAGCTTCTAGCCCAGGTAATTTGAGCTCTACAACAGTGATTCGAGAAAAGACCATCATCATCAGCAGTACTGGGACCAGTACAATCATTAAGTTTAAAAATGACGTGATGTCTAATTCTGCATCCTGTTTATTGAGGCGTTTACGTCTGCCCAACATGATGATTTACTCGTCAGATTGTCTGCTACGGGTTTGTACTGACTTTTTAGCCATCAATACGTTCAAGCATTTCACGCCTGCCATTTCCATACTGTCAACGATCTCAGTCGTTTTGGTTTGCAGTAATGAATGGAATGCCAACAATGGAATAGCGGCTATCAGACCAAACGCCGTGGTGTTCATCGCCACAGAGATACTTTGTGACAATAAGCTGGCTTTTTCTGACGGGTCGGCATTGGCGACTGCTGAGAAGGCGGCAATCAAACCAATAATTGTACCTAGCAATCCGAGTAACGTTGATATATTGGCGAGCGTACCTAAGTACGGCGTGCGCTTTTCAAGGCGAGGAATTGTCTCCATCAAGCCCTCTTCCATTGCATACTCAATGTCTTCGCGACGCGGACTCACTTGTAAACGCGCGATACCTGCACCAATCACACGTGTGATAGGTGCCACTCCTTGCTCGCCCAAACGAATGACCTGATCATATTTTTGCTGGCTCAACAAAGGCTCTAACTCAGCAAAGGCTTTGCGATTAGTACGCTTTGCCGAATTTAAGAAAAAGAATCGTTCGATGGCTATCGCTACCCCCATTGCCAATACAATAGCAATTGGGAACATAAACGGGCCGCCTTCCTGAAAGAAACGCACAATAACATCGAAGACTTGCATTAGTTTTTCCTCTTGTAGTTTGGCAATCACAACATGAAGACTGCCTCTGAGTATGTTTTACTTCATTCCATTGCTGTGTTGGTTATTTACTTCACCACACAGTAGTTCAGGTTAATACCTATTGTTCGCTCGCGTCAGCAGATTCGGCTTGTGTTACCCCGTTAAACTGCTGGGATAACGCGACACGTCGCAAAAAGCGATTGCGCTCGATACGTTCAGGTTGGGTATTCATTGGCTGCCACGACAAGGTCCCTTCAATATTGCGATACTTGGGCAATTGCCAAGGCACAATACTCAGTACTCTGGGCTGTTCTTTGTTTCCGCGAATAGTGGCTTCAAGTCGGATAGGATCGTCTGAGCTTTGCGCTGCCACGGGTGCCATGACCACACCAGACAACACAGCAATAATAGTTATTAATTTAATCAAGGTTGCGCTCCTGATTGGCAGTAGCAGGTAGCTGACGATTGACGTCGGCTATCCAACGCTTAATTCTACGCACTTCTTTTTTCGGTGCTTCACCCTCAATGGGATGAGACAACAAGGCTTGATAATTCGCGTAAGCATCAAGTGCGGCGCTTTTGTCACCTAAATATAAGTCCATTAGAATACCGAGGTTGTAATGGGCGGCTTGATAGCCCGACCATGACTGAATGGCCTTTTGATAGTAGTCCATCGCCGTATCAAACTGCCCTTTCTGACGATACAGCGTGCCTAACCTGTTCAATGCAAAGTAATTGTAAGGATTGCGTATGACGGCGTCGTGATAGCGCTGAGTCGCGCCCGCTTGATCACCCTCTTGTAACAAAATATCCCCCATTAATACCCATGCTGCTGAAGGGACTTTGGGGTCGGTTAATATGGGCGATAGCGCGTTTTTTGCCTGTTCAGTGTTGCCCTCTGACAAAGCAGTAATGGCTTTGCGGAAGATGTTTTTTTGGCTGTCAGACATGACGTGTTTGGACGCGAGATATTGGTTGGGCAACCCGCGTAAGGTCTGAGCAAGTTCGGCTTCTGGCGACAACGCTACAGTCGGCGTTTGCTCAACAGGCGCTTGAACCACGTTAGGTACGCTTGTGCATCCCGACAACCAGCTTGCTGAGAGTGCTGCTGCGATAAAGTAAAGACGATTCCACTTAATAATTTTCAACGGTCAATACCTCAACGTGTTCAGGCTTGCGATAGCGCGATGGAAGCAAACTTTCTAATTGGGCGAAACTCGCTTGTACCCACTTATCATAAACACCGTTCCAACTGCGTTTCGCGTTGGTTTCAAATACGCTAATCGCTTGCTCTTCAAATGGATAGGCCTGTTCTTCCAGTAAAATATCGTATTGTTCTAGTTCCAGCTCATTCAGTCCTGATGGTCTATCGGATGCCATCAGATCACTGGCTAAGGTGCGATACAATGTGCCGAGTTGGTGGTTGGCAACCGTCGCATACTCGCGCACGCCGTAGCCCAGTACTTTGTTGTGGGCGTTAACGGCCGCGGTCAGCGCTTTGCGCTTTTTATTCAACGAGTTCTTCAACGGCTGAGTCAACTTGATCTTGACGAATGCCTGGCGCGTATCGTCCGCAAACACCATTGCCGACATCGCTGCCAATGTCTGTGAACGAACCGTCGCCGCCTTGCCAGCCGTATCATGCCCTTTGATCAATTTGTTTAACCAAAAGCGTCGTTTACTGTCTTCACCACTTTCAACGTAGAACTCGCTCATGATAAAACGCGCTTCGGTTACTCGCTCAAACGGTTCAGGGTAAGTGTGCGCATAGGTACGATATGCAGGCAGAGATGCCGCTCGATTACCTGCTTTTTCAAAATATTCCGCCGCGATGAAGAGGAGTTCGCCTGCATCCGCGGCTTCTTTATCGGCCTCCCACTGAGCGTAGATAATGTCGCCCGCTGGCTGCCATTGCTGCGTTTGTTCATAAATAAACAATAACTTAGTTTCAATTGTTGCTGTTAGTTCATGCTGGGGGAATCGACGCTCGAAATCCAGTAACATGGCTTGTGCTTCGTCGAAGCGCTGAAGCGTCATCAGATAACTTGCGGCATCGTATTGTGCATTGATTCGCACATCTAAGTCTGGCGTTTTGGCAATAATACGTTGCAAATGTTCTATCGCTGACGCCAAGTCGTTACGCTCAGAGGCAGCTTGTGCTTGTTGATACATGCTCACCGCATAATTGCGATTTAGTGCTTCAAATTCTTCATCTTCTGCAGACATTGTCGATAGTAATTGGGCATAACTTGCCTCGGCATCAGGGTATTGTGCAAGTCCGAAGTAACTGTGCGCTTCAACCAATTTAGCTGAGCGTTGTACTGCGGGAGCAATCACAACACTGACCTCCGCCGGTGGTGTCAGTAACCACGCACTATAAAACAAGGCATCATCAAACAACTGTGCATCAAAAGTGCTTTGCATCAAGGTTTGAACGACAGGTACTACGCGTTCATCTTCGACAAAAGTAACGACAAAATTGTCGCGACTTTTGCGCTGAGCCGCTAACCAAGATGTTTGCGCATCGCCTTCGAGTGTCGATAACAATTGGTCGTAGGCGAGCAATGCGGTGTAGGCACCATCACTGGCACGCTCGTGTTCACTGTAATGATAAGCAAAACGCTCATAGTGCTCGATTGCGGCGGCGTATTGCTGAGCTTCATAATAACTTTCGGCCAAATTAAATTGCATTTGGGGACGTAAGGGATCATCGGGGAACGTATCGATGAATTCGTGATAATAAGCCGCAGCATTAGCGTAAGCCGTCAATGCCTCAGCTTTTAGACTGTCCTCATCCAATTGCTGCAATGAATCTGGCAGCGACGCGCGACGTTCCGGCGAGTTTAATTGCTGAGCAAAACTGTGCTGTGACTGAGCCAACTCTTGTAGGTACGTGTGCAAATAGGGGTTAGCTTTCTCGCGACTTTCTAAAGACAAGTCGGTATAGATCCCTTGGCTCAAACCAAATGTGCGCACAAAGCCAGCTTTTGCAGATAGGACTTCACTGGGGAAGTCTCCCAAGATAAAGGCATCAATGTGTTTGACATAAAACGGTACCGCCTCGGCATGTGACGGATGGGTTTGTGCAAACGCTAAATAGGCCTCAGCGGCATCAAGGTAGCGGTCATTATCTAGATGTTGTTGCGCAAGTTCGTTGTACACCAAATAGCTATGAGGTTTATCACCATAAAAACGATAAAAATCGATAATGGCCTCGCCATTGCCCCGGTACGAGAACAACAAGCCCATCACGCGTAAACTGTCTTGTACCAAGCGTTGCTGCCCTTTTGATAACGCATCTATCGTCGGTAGACTGTAGGCAAAGTCATTCTGCGCGTCTGGTAAGGCTGAGAAACTCGCCGTCAGCATTTTATCAAACGAAGCCAAGGCTTTTTCCTGCGCTTCTAACTTGTAAAAAGCCCAGCCTTGCATGTAGGCAGCCATCGCGAAGAAGGTATCATACTGTTCGGATTGCAGGACTTTTTCGTAGGCATCTGCGGCTTGCTGATATTCTCCAGCGCTAAAATACCCTTCGCCTTGTCGAAACCACGCCTCATTAGCATGCAATGAGTCGGGTTGAACGTTGAGTAACTCTCGAAGAATAATCGCACTTTCGCGGCCTTTTCCTTGTAAATCATAAGCTCGCGATAACTGGTAGAGCACTTCTGCTTCTGACACGTCGCCGGGATAAGCCGTAAGCACTTTTTTATAGGCATTGATGGCGCGCTGATAGGTTTGCTCATCGTCTTCTAAGGTCGTATTGCCAGCGACTTGTTGTTCTTCTGCCAATAGCATTTCAACATCGGCTAGACGCAAATCAAGTTGGCGGTTCAAGTTACCATCGTCAATTTTATCCACTAATTGGGCGTAACCGTCTCGAATAACCTCAAGCGCTTCCGGCTCTAATCGGGTTTTCTCGACATGAATAGGTTTTACCTCAAGGGCTGTAATCAATGGTGTCTTGTCAGGCTCAATGCGCTCGGCTACGTTTTCTTCGACAAACGTTGACATACAACCTGAAACGGCGAGGCAAACTAACGACAAACTCGTCAAACGGCGTGTCATCTTACTCATCACTGGCCCCCGTTCTTGCCTCAGCGGCCCCTTGGGACGTTGCCCGCCAGCTATCTTTCAACTGCAAAATGGCTAGTTGACTCATATTGCGTTGTTGAGATAAATAATAGCGCCTTTGAGCGATGGCTTGATCAGCATTGGCGATCAATTTGGTTTCCAATGCCTTGATCAAATCATTGGTCTTGTTCAAACTCACTGTGATCCGACTTGCCATTTGCTCCAACCGTTCTCGTTGTGGAGCCGTCACATTGGGCTGGGCAATCAGTGCTGAAAACTGGTTTTGTCTTTGATCAGCAGCAACCGCGAGTTTATCCAACTCGGTCATCGCTTTCGATGTTTGCCACTTTGCGTCTTGATAACTCTCGGATAAATTCCACAGTAGAATGCCTTTAATTCTGGCCAATCGTTGCGCATATTTAGGGCGCATTTTTCTTTGGGTAACTAAATGGGCGTAACGTGCATCGGCCCGTGACAGCCTTGCTAGCCATTGTTGATTCGCCTCATCTGCAAATACCGATAATCCCTGTAACGCCTCATCGGCACTACTTGCACCCGAGATTTGAGCACCGGCGTTTGCTATGTTCATTTTGAGTACATTTATCCTATCTAGGATAGTTTGCAATTGCTGCTTGGTAGGATTGTTTTGATGAAGCGAAGCGCGTTGTGCGTGTGAAATATCTCTTTCATCCAACAAGCGAGTATAGGTATCGATTTTAGCTTGGCGGGTCAGCAATGACTCACGTAATGCAAAAAGTTCTTCAAGCTGAGCAAGTTGATCCGTTTGTTCACCGTCCTGAAGCATTAGTCCCATCAACATATCTTGGTGTGCTGCGGGCCAAAGACTTTGCCACTGTGTCTGACTCTCTTGAGATGTGCTATCGACTTGTAAACCACTGACGCCTGCCGCCAAACTTGACCAAAATGCGGCACTTTGCATGTTACTACTCAGGTTATCCAAATCATTGATCGCACCATCGAGCTTTGTCACCAAGGCTTGCAGCGTATCGTGGGCTTGGACTTCGCCGTCCTGCTGAGCATACCCTAATGCCAATGCATGTGTGGCTTGTAGGGTGTAAAGATTGTCGGGCTGTTTCGCGAGATAGTCCCACACGCCCATTGCCAGCGGCCAATCATTGCGCCTTGCGAGTCCCCAGCCATATTGTAACAAGGCCTCATCACGTACCAGTGATTGTCCACTTATTTCACCAAATACGCCTAATGCGTCGGTAAATCGTCCTCTCGCTAACATAGCTTGCCCATGTGACAAATGCACCTGATTGAGCAGCGCTTCTAGTTCAGCTTGTTTTATCGTTTCATCTTCGCGATCTTGCCACCAGCCAATCCAGGTTAACCAACTTGTGTCTTGCGTCTTAAAGCTCAGTTGCTCAGTTAACTGCGCTTCCACTTGAGCGAACTGATTGATCGCCTCATCTAACTCACCCGCAGCATAGGAAGCAACGGCCTCGTTGTAATCTAAGTATTGCAGGGTCACGTGATCATCTGGCAAAGCACTTTGGAAACGCGTTATCTCAGTTTCCCCTAGACTCAATGAGGCTTGCGCTGCCTCGTAATTTAAGTCGTACCACTGAGACGGTGTTAATACGTCATCGACGTCTTGGTCACTGGCTTCTAGGTCTCGCTCGAAATAGTCATAAGCTTGTAAGCCTTGTGCATACTTGCCTTGTGTGAAACTCAATCTTGCCAACCAATACCAGGCTAGCGGGCGGTCGACCTCATTGTCGCGTTGCGTTTGTTCTGTAAGCTTATCGGCTGCCATTGACGACATGCCATAGCCAAGGCCAACACCGCCTTCTAATAGGGTGACAATATCAAGTTGTTCCGCATTGAGACCACGCGTTCTGGCGACGGCCATATTGGTGAGGCTAGTGAGGTGATCGTCAAGGTAAACCGAGTAAATCGTCTCACCGAATCGAGCAGCTTGTAGACCGCTAACAGGAGCTTTCTCGTTGTCTTGTGCGGGGCTGCTTAATGGCAACAACACACTCAACATCAGCAGCGACGGAAATTTAGACATGAACTAACAGCACCTACAATACAACAGCGTTAAATTCTGGTTGATGCTTTGCCGTTGAGTCAGATATTTTCAGTTCAACCGCTGTCGCTTCATCATCTTTTTCTAGAGTCAGGGTGACGGCCCGTTTGTAGGGACGATTTTCTGGGCCAATGCCGATAAAAAAGGCCGTAATTTCGTGCTCACCTTGATTGATATTCCCCATGTAAAGACGCTGCACACCACCGCGTTGAAGGGCATTGACTTGACGGTCGGTGTACAAATAGTTTGTCACGGTCTCGTCATCAATTTTTAACTCTACTGCATCCAATTTGAAATAAGTCCCGATATCAAGAGACAAGTAAACCGCGATTTGTGTACTTGAGGGGAACAATAAATCTTCTTCTAAAATGAATAAGTCTCGATTGAGTTCAATTAAGGATTTCTTTAAATCTTCAATTTGTGTCGCAAGCGGTGGCGCGTCACTTTGTGCCCTGGCAGCAAATGACGCTAACGTCAGCGCTATTGCGACTATTAGTGCAATCGCCATAATGCACTGGCTCGCACCGATGCGTTTGACGATTGATACTTTTGGTTGTTTTGTCGCGGTAGGTAATGTCGTCATTGCAAGCTCCCTAATACCAGATTGAAACGTAAGCTCGAATCACGTTCGCAGAAAAACCGAACAACGCCTCTTCGCCGACGGGGGCAGAATCTGTGGCGTCTCTGAAATTATCGTAATCAAATTGCATATAGTCATATTCCAAATTGAACGTACTTTTTTCAAGGAAAAATGACTGAGAAAACGCCCACTCATAGGTTAAGCCCACGCCAGCAGACACCCCGGAATACTGAGATAATTCTTTGTCTCGTGCCATAAAGTTGAACTCATCGGCACGGTTAAACAAATCACTGTAGAAATCAGCTTGGTCTTGCTGATAGAAGCGAATATGCGCGTCGAGAATCCAATCATCGCCAAATGTATGAATGTAACCCAACTTAGCATTGGTCGCGCGAATCCCCCACGTATCAGAGTAGTAACGAAGATCGCCATAAATACTGGCGCGGTAAGCTAGATAGTAATTGGCGTTAATCGAAAATGCATTGCTGACGCGAGTATTGGGGTAAACCTCGGTGATAAAGCTATAACCTCTTGCACTATCAGGGTCGAGATAGCGAATGGCCCGATAGGGGTTATTTAAGTAGCCTTCATCCGAGATATTCTCGGCATTGAAGCCCATAATCAAGTTCTTCGTAACGACTTGCGTCAAGCCAAAACCAAACTTTTGTCGTTGCGCCTCTTCCAGAAAAGATTCATCACCGCGTCGGCGCACTTCGTCATCGCCGCGGGAATAGCTTAAGGATAAGGTTGTCAGGTCACCAAAGAAATCTTGGCTGATACCTAAGTGATAAGAATTTGCTTCAAAGTCGTTTTCACTCGAATTGGTGTAGCTTACATTCATCAGCGTTTTATTGTGAAGAAAGTCTGCGCCAACAGTGGTCTCGGTCCGCTCTTCTGTGTAAGCACTCGCTTGTGCACGCACATCTACCGATGCCCCAGAAATCGTATCGACGTAGTAGTTAGCTGATAACGACACCTTGTTACCGATTTTTTTGCGCAGCAAAATCGATGGGCCGTCAATGGTCACACCATCACCTGAATAACTGTGATACATCGCATCAGATCGGTCTTGCGGCAGAACTGCAGCGATACATTGTGCACTGAGTAGTGCGCAACACGCTATCCCCGCGAGAAGCCTAGTTACAACCACAACCGCCTCCCGCACCACCGTCAGCACCACGTGCACCTTCTCTTGCTTCGAAAACGTGCTTGGTATAAGCCAACGCAATCGGGTTGCGACTCACACTCATAATAGGATCAGCTAAATGACTGCGTTCATACGGTTTTACCCAAGGCTCGATTTCCGACAACGTACTGACACAACCCGAGCTCATCAAGGCACCGAACACAACGGTTGCTAGCAAACAGCGATGCTTTTTCATGATTATTCTCGCAATAGCATTTTAATGGCTTTTTCATAGCGCTTTTCATCACCAGATTTGTAGCCTTTGTGAATAAGTCGCGTCGTGCCATCTCGATCAATCATAACGGTAGTGGGCATAGCAGACACATCGTATAGCTTACTAACATCACCATTTGGGTCATAAAGCACTGGAAAGCTAACATCAATGTCTTTCAATAAGACATCGGCTTTACTTGAGTCGTCGTCGACATTTACGCCGAGGATTTCAACCCCAAGATCAGCATATTCTTGGTACATTTCTTCAAACGCGGGCAATTCTTCACGACACGGACCACACCAAGATGCCCAGAAATTAACGATAACAATATTTCCACGCTCTTCGCTTAGTCGGCGATTACTACCGTCACGACTCTTTAACGTAAAATCTGCAGCTGGAGAATTTTCTACTGGGCTTGCGGCCTCCGTTGCCGTCGCAATAGTTAAGCTCAATAGTGCGGCGACGGCCGCGGCAAGTCCGGTAAAACTGTTAAATGACTTAAATTTCATGTCTCAAACCCTTAGAAGAAGAAGGTTGCACCCAACGTATATTGGATGTTGTGAGTGTCCTTTTCCTCACCAATGATTTCGCTACTAAAAATATGGTCTTTCACATCAAGACGAACAGCAAAATAATCGGTGAGCAACACGCGGTACCCGCCACCCAATGTCAATGTGAATTGGCTTTCGCCACCAAAATCGGTACTGCCTCCACCTAAGGTCAGATAGAAGTCAGTGTTAAACACTGTACCTTCTGAGATAAATAATTCGCCATTAAAGTTATAGCCTACGGATAGATCGTAATACGTATACTCGCGCTCATCGTCGGTCAAGAAAGGCGCACCACCGGACAAAATTTCAAAGCTTGTCTGCCCAGCGTCGGCTTGCGCATAGCTAGCCTCGGCAAAAATATTTTCAGTGATGTGATATCCCAAGGTCACGCCAACAATCGACGAGGTAGAAAAATCTTCAATGCTGATCTGGCCTGCAAACACACCAATTTCAAAGTTTTCACTGTCGATGTCGGCCTCGCGAACCTCTCTGCGATCTAAATCGGGTTCGATGACCGGCGGTGGGGTTTGCTGCGCGAGCACATCGACGCTCGCTGTAGCGGCAGTAATCCCAACTAGAAAAAGACTGAAAATCCGAGCGTCCATTGATTTAACTCCTCAAGTTCATCGCGTTCAGTTAGCGCTGTTAATCGTTTGTATTCTGCGCGCATAACGAAGTTTCGCATTAAGTAATACCTTACACCTGCCCCAACCTCGAGCAAGTCATTCGTTCTGGATTCAGCGCCACTTTGCACAAGCGTGGCACTGGGTTCTGTTCTTATCTGGCCTGCGCCTAGGGTGAAATAGGGGCTGAATCGCCATTCTGGAAAGGTGTAATGCTGCACACGCACCAGCCACATGCGGTTGTCAGAAAAATCGCCCAGTGCTTGCGTTGCACTGATTTCAGCAGCGATATTATCAGTAAGAATCCAAGCCGCGCTGACTGACATCGCGTTGACATCGTCTAACCGTCCGCCAAACACACCAAACTCCCATGTGCGGCCCTGATAACCTGCAAAGTCACTTTCGGCTAGTAAAAGTTCTCGGTTATCTAAATCTATCGTGGCGGCTAATGCGGTTTTGGCTATCCACCCTTCCTTACCGTCTCGTGTTCTTACTTTGTACCAGCCAGTGTGTGATTTCAAAACCGTAATGGTTTCGCCGCGTTCGACTGCATGAAAAACAGGAAACTCAGACGCAGGCCCGGTGTGCACATCAACAAAGGGTTCGACGACTTTGACTTCCAACTCTTCGGCTTTAACTGCTTGCAATCCCAACGCAAATAACAAGCAAAAACCTAGTACTACTGCACGCATTAACTTAATCCTGAGGCACATCAAATGGGTTGTTGTAATACTGTGCCCCTAAATCGAGCCATTCTGCAATCATTTTTAATTCTGCATCACTTAACCAACCAGCATGAGAACCTGTTGAAAAGGTGGAAAAAAATCGATTGCTTGCCAACGCACTGGTCGCTCGCGCAGAAGACTGAACGCCAACCGTGACCATCACAGGTATAGGGTTATCTTCAGCATCAAGAATCAACTCACCGTCTTCATCGCGTTCGAATATCGGGTCGCCATTGCCATCCAGTGCGGGAATGAGTCTATCGAGCAGTACGCCCTCAACAACTTCGACTTCATTGTCATTGAACAATAATTCTCGGTATCCGGTTAATTGATCGGGGTTGTCTAACGACGCTTGATTGGTCAGATCTAACTGCGCCGCAGGTACTTGAGTTACGCCATCGGCATCGGTTGGCCCGTGGCAACTGATACAAGTTTGGTCACTGATCAACATGCCATCTACATCGAGGTTTTGTCTATTAACCTCAAAGATTGGCTGAATGTGGTCGGGATAATTGATCACGATGCGACACAAGCTAGTCCAGTTCTGTGCACAACTTTGGCTAATGGGAATAGGCGATTGCATATCACCATAAGCTCTAGCAAAAGAGGGTTCGACACCGGTAGTCGCCGGATCTGCCCACACATCTTCAAACTCAATATCGGGGCTAGGATAGCGGATGCCATTGATGCGCCCACGAGTTTGCGCCATGGTTTCACCTAAATCGGCAAAAAGGGCGGGATTGGCTCCCGGATGAGCCGCCCCCGTAGAAGGTGCACCTAGGTTGATAGAAGGATACTCAGCATCAAGTCGTCCATGAGGTGCTGTGCTGTCTGACGTATGACAACCGTTACAACTTTTCACTTCACCGGGTACCAATTGGAACCAGTTGTCATGTCGCGGCAAGACACGCTTGCCATCAGCATCAAGAAAACTAAAAGACAAAGGAACGTTCGCCG
Source organism: uncultured Alteromonas sp. (assembly GCA_963922845.1). Taxonomy (GTDB): domain Bacteria; phylum Pseudomonadota; class Gammaproteobacteria; order Enterobacterales; family Alteromonadaceae; genus Alteromonas. The sequence continues at coordinate 14,268 of CAWUJV010000037.1, read as the reverse complement.
GTAAGTCAACCAATAATGAGCCATCCGGCTCGACTTCAGCATAACCAATAATTTCCCGCATCAATAAGGTACGTGCAGGCCCAAAATCGCTATTTTCGAGTTCCAATACATCTTCATCGGGAATAGACACACTTTTTACCACCCGCACAAAGCGAACCGGACGCTCGCTCGCAGCTGTCAAAGCAGGGTTGGCCAGCGTCGCTAATCCCGTCGGTGCCGCATCCTCGCCCGCGAAGTCATACACGCTACGAACATGAATTCGGCCCAAACCTTGATCTGCCAAATCGGTATCGAGATTTGCCACGCTGTCATAATCTGCGGGAAAACCTCTTTGTTCCATCGACACCAGTTCGGTATAAGCTACCCCTTCCTCTGGCGCGGCGATAACCTGCTGAGTGTTGTCCTGTGGGTCGTAAATCCACAAACCATATAATACAGGCGCGGCCTCAATGCCGTCTGTTTCAAGCAATGCCGGTGTGCACGGAAGGATAGTGCGAACCGTGCCTTCTTCAACGACTTGTTCAGGGTCGTACACCCTGCATTGACTCCATGCAAATAACTGTCTTTCGCTACCATCAAATAGTGGATACAAGGCGGCGACATAACCACCGGGGGAGATGTCAGCTTGCGTATCTATCGTTTCAAATAAGGCGGGCACTTGCCCCGGCCCCGTTAAACTATCACTACCAGCAACAGGCGCATTGATATCGACATAACTCTCGATATCGATGCGATAAAAATTCCCCCCTAGGGTATCTCGAGAAAATCCTCTCACCGATGCTAGGACCTGGTCATCCGGCGTAATACGGCTTTGCACAAACTGGACCGTCTCGCCGTTCAATTCGTGACTGTGACGGCCATAAACCACCTCAAGCTGACTACCATCTTGGTTCATCTGGTATAGGTGCATGCCTTTGTCGCCAGCGGCGTGATCCCAGCGGCTAAACAAGATTTTGCCATTGGGCAATACGAGAGGATCGAGATCGTGGCTTTGATTGAAACTCACTTGCGTGATATCCGCGCCGTTAGCATCCATTACATGCAACACTGACGCTTGTGTATTAAGACTCTCTTCAAGACCAGAGTATTGCGCTTTGCCTTCGTCAATCAAAATTGCTTGGTTGGTGCGCTGCCTAGTCGAACTGAACATAATACGTCCATCAGGCAAATACACAGGTCCGGTATCTTGGCCAGCTTCGGCGACGATGTCTGATGCAATGATCCGTCTCAATTCATCCGTCGTTCTATCGTATTCCCATATATTCCAGGTTGGTTGCTCGTCTTCATCTGCGTCTTCAATTTCAGGGGCACGCATGGCAAATACCAAACGCGTTCCGTCGTAAGACACCTCGACATCCTTGACGTCATAAAGGGGGACTATAGGGTTGCCATCCTCATCACTAGCGCCTCCCTCTGGGAGGAAGGCCCTATCAGTTATGTTTATCTCTGGTGCGCTAACCGATGCTCTGGCTTTTAAATAGAGCCCGGCTCCCGGCGAAAATTGTGTGGGTTCTCGTAAATCACTCTCTACTGGGCTGCCATTTTCGTCGACTGGCAAACTGCGCTTTACAAACGCGATAGGAATATCAACCACAACAGGATCAGGGGAATCATTTTGCTGAGACACGACAGACTCACCGCAGCCGCCAAGCACCAAAGTGCTAATAAAGACGCTAACTAACTTTTTATGTCGGAGGTTTGCCATTACACAGTCCTGATTAACCTGTCGTTGCTAATTTTAGTCATTGTAGCAATGGCCTTTGTCGTCCAGAAAGTGTGGAATAAAGGCTACAGTAGTGATGTCGAACAGTAATTCACCAACTGCTGCTACCTTTTCAGCATTTCACTGGCGATGCTATGTCGCAAGACACACAATCATAAAAGGGAATGTTTTTTGATACGTTTAGCATCAATCAGTTTTACATAGTCACTATGGTGACTCGCCTATCATTGTCCTTATCAAACTCATGATAAAGACATCCTTCAGCCCGATTAATGCTGTATCCAAGGCTTGGGGTAACGCACAATAAATAATACCGATTCTTTCTAGTGCTCGCAGCGCTGGCAAGGTTGAGTCACAGTATTGATGAATGAAGTTGACGCGTGAGCGCACTAAGAATTTGTATGACTTTTATACAAGCACTGGCATAGATGGTCATTGCAGAAAATCAACACTGTTTAACGAAACCAGAACGACGGAACAAAGAACCACCAGCTTGTCTGATAAATTTTTTTAAACTGTGCTTCGACAACATCCTGCCGTCTGCTTCTAGCAACAATTAAATTAACGCATTGAATTTAATAAGCTTTATAGACTCACCCTATTTAATTCGGTGAAGAATATAACCCTCGAATCCATCCATGTGTTGAAAAATCACGACACAACTCAGGTCAGATAACGCCAAGTAAATTTGCCAACGTCTCGGAATATCAAGGGTTGACCACCATGGCCCAAATCTTGATAGCGCCCCTCATTTAGGTCGTTTCAGCATATCCAGTAGGGCCGTCAACCGATCATGGGTAAACGCGATAAACGAGAAAACGTCAAATCATCAGCAGGGTATTGGAGGCGCCCTATTTCAAGCAAGCGAGTATTGATTGGCAACAAGATTTTTGAATATCCCATAGGTTCAGGTTTCACCCATTAGTTATGAAAATTAACACCTAAACGATTTTTCAGCTATTTATTCTCATCATGCTGGTTGCTTTTATTTTAATGTTACCGTGCAAAGGAGCAAAGACCGTGCATATCTCACAAACACATTCGAGCTGGCAAAGAGCAACTAGCTTGATCACAATAAAACGGCTAAACGCATTGGCGACGGGGGTGCTTATTTGCACGCTAGGCGCGAGTGTTGCTCAGGCCGGACCAAGAGAGCAAGCTGCAAGGATGCACGATAGACTCGCGGGCGTTCCTGCCTCAGCGAGTGTTTTAGATCAAATGACCACACTCATCGAAGCAGGCAATAGCGAGCAAGCGGCATACGTCGCTATGGATAATCCAGCGTTTTACAATGTCACACTGAAGACTTGGGCAGCGCCTTGGACCAATGAAGCGTTTGACAAGTTCGAGCCTTTGAATGACTACACTGCCACGGTAATTGGCATGGTCCGCGATGATGTTGATTTTCGCGAATTACTCAGCGGTGACATTCTGTATATCGGCGATAGTGGTACGGGCGTACCAGGCTACAGCAACAGTAACAACGACCACTATGAAGCATTGGAAAATAATGTCATCGATCTTCAAGCCAATTTAGTCCGCACTACGCAATCGTCAGTAACGGGCCTTGCGAGCGAAGCTACCGCTGGTGTCATGACAACACGCGCAGCGGCTAAAGCGTTCTTTAAAGACGGGACTAACCGCGCGATGTTCCGATTTACGCTCATCAACCACATGTGTACCGATTTGGAAGGGGTGGCCGATATCACGCGAGCGCCCGATAGAATTCGTCAAGATGTCAGTCGTAGCCCCGGCGGCGACAGCCGCCTATTTCACAACAACTGCGTGAGTTGCCACTCAGGTATGGACCCTATGGCTCAAGCCTTTGCTTATTACAACTACAGCTATGACGTCGACGGCGATCCAGAGGGCGAGCGCGGCGCGTTGCAATACAACAACGCCAATCAAGTTGATGCCGCTACAGGCCTGCGCGTTCAAGAAAAATATTGGATCAACAGCAATAACTTCGTACACGGTTACATTACCCCTGATGACGGTTGGGATAACTACTGGCGTGAAGGCCCCAACTTTAACCTTGGTTGGTCGAACCAACTTCCGGGGTCGGGTAATGGCGCAAAATCGATGGGCCAAGAACTCGCCAACAGCCAGCAATTTGCTGAATGTCAGGCGACAAAAGTGTTTGAAGAAGTCTGCCTTCGTCAACCCGAAGACAGTGACGATAGATCACACATCACGGCGATGACATCGACCTTTGTGTCGTCTGGCTATCAACTTAAATCGGTGTTTGCCAGTGCCGCTAACTTCTGTAAAGGAGACTGATCATGAAATCTTATCAAGCGTTAGTCTCATGCAATAGAATACTTGTCATCGCTGCGTCAGTTGCGTTATTTGGATGTGGTGGCAGTGGTACTGAAGTCACGCCCACGCCTTTGCCGCCGCCTACTGAGCAACCAGTGGTCAATTACACAGGTCCTGCGCCGAGTACGGACGATGTAACCAATTTTAAAAGTGCATTATGGGATAACATGGCGACGGCCGATCGCTGTGGTGCGTGCCATACTCAAGGCGCACAGTCGCCAACGTTTGCCAGAAATGACGACATTAATCTTGCGTATGCCGATTCAGGCGCGCTGGTTGATTTAAATCGTCCAAGTGAATCGAGGCTGGTGACGAAAGTCGGTGGTGGCCACAACTGCTGGCTGACAAGCGACAGTGCCTGTGCCGATATCATGACCACGTGGATCAGTGAATGGGCGGGACAATCAGAGCAACAAAACCAAGCAAATGTGATCGAATTGCAGGCGCCTGTGGCCAAAGCGCCAGGATCGACGAAAAACTTTCCTGAGAGCCCAGAGCTATTCGCCAGTACCGTTTATCCGTTGCTGCAAACTTATTGTGCTAGCTGTCACACCAACAGCGCAACGATTCCGATTTCTCCATACTTTTCGTCAAGCGATGTAGAGGAAGCCTATGAAGCGTCTAAAGATCGAATGAACTTAGACGCACCGGATGACTCGCGTTTTGTGGTGCGATTACGAGATCAATTCCATAACTGCTGGAGTGATTGCCAAAGTGACGGTGCCGAGTTAAGCCAAGCTATTGCGCAAATGTCTGATGCGATTGACCTAACTGAACTAGACAGCAGCTTAGTCAACTCTGACGCTCTCACCTTGTTTGACGGTACACTTGCCAGCGGTGGTGGACGTTTCGAACAAAACGTCATTGCTAAATGGGAATTTAAAACCGGTAGCGGAAACACCGCCTTTGATACCTCAGGCGTTGATCCAGCCCTAGATCTGACGTTGTCAGGACAGTATAACTGGGTTGGTGGATACGGTATCCAATTAGCTGACGGCAAGGCTCAAGGAAGTACAACCAACAGCCGTAAATTGTACGATCTCATTCTCGGTAGCGGCGAGTTCGCCATTGAGGCATGGGTGGCGCCCGCTAACGTGACGCAGGAGGGGCCTGCCCGCATTGTTAGTTACTCAGGTGGGCGTGATCGCAGAAACTTCACTTTGGGGCAGACATTGTACAACTATGATGTGCTGCTTCGCAGTGAAAACACCGACGTAAACGGCGAGCCTGCGCTCTCAACTGCCGATGCCGATGAAGATTTACAAGCCGCATTGCAACACGTCGTGGTGAATTACGATGCTAACAATCGTCGACGTATCTACGTTAATGGTGAATTCACAGGCGATACGGACGACACCGAGGGCGGTAATCTCCTTGACTGGGATGATAGCTTTGCGTTTGTATTGGGTAACGAAGTCTCGGGTGACGTCCCATGGGCAGGTATCATCAGAATGGTCGCAGTCCATAACCGTACCTTGGCTGACGAAGAAATTACACAAAACTTTGACGCAGGCGTCGGGCAGCAATACTTCCTACTATTCGGTATTGAGAGTCTGATTAATGTGCCTCAAAGCTACGTGGTGTTTGAGGTCAGTCAATTTGACAGCTACAGCTATTTGTTTGCTGAACCTTTCTTCATCTCATTGGATAGTTCAGCTACTATTCCAGACGTCGTCATGCAAGGTATTCGCATAGGTGTAAATGGTCGAGAGTCCTTTGCCGGTCAAGTGTTTGCAACGCTGGATACGGCCATATCTGCCAACGAATACGTCGCGGGCGTAGGTCAAGTATTATCTAGACAAGGGACGATTATTCCCCTAGAAAAAGGACCTGCGCTAGACGAGTTTTTCCTGACATTTGAAGTACTCGGTGAAAATACCAACGTGCGCGTGGAAGCTACGCCCCCTGCCCCCGCCGAAGCGGCTGATTTACCTGCTCAATCAGACATTGGTACTCGCCATTTTGGAGAAATCAACGCGACTATGTCAGCTCTGACATCGGTGCCGATGAGCACACCGGCAGTCAATGACACGTTTAATCAATTAAAGCAGCAATTGCCTTCTATCCCAGACATCACGAGTTTCCTTGCAGCCAATCAAATGGCCGTCACCCAACTTGCGATTCGCTATTGCGATACCTTGGTGGAAAACGATTCGCTAAGACAGGCTTATTTCCCTGACTTTAATTTCAATCAACCCGCGAGTAGTGCGTTTGATGGCAGTGGCAGAGAACCTGTGCTCAATCCAATTTTGGATACCATGCTAGGTGACAATATTGCTACTCAAGCGACGCGAGACGCCGTGGCATCAGAGCTTAACGACTTAGTGGATAGATTGACGACCTGTGGTGCAGGTAGCAATTGTGATGTGCAATACACGCGTACCGTAACCAAAGCAAGCTGCGCAGCGGTGCTCGGCAGTGCAACGATGTTGATACAGTAGGAAAAATGACATGGCAAAATTAACTTCACACTTTTTTAAGAAGCGTCCAAAACAGGCCGCGAGTGCCGATGCCCCGCTGTTTCATCAAGATCACGCTCGTCCGGTTACGCGCCGCGAGTTCATCGCACAAGGGTTCTGTACCGGTGCAGCAGCAGTCATGGGCGGCTCGGTGATGAGCTTGTTCGCTAACCCCAAACTGGCGCATGCAACCTTATCTCCTGACTTAGAGGCACTTAAGGCCAGCTGTGGTATCGCGTCTCAAGGTGCGGGGAAAATTCCTTTCATTGTATTGGATCTCGCTGGCGGGGCTAACGTTGCGGGGTCAAATGTATTGGTTGGTGGTCGTGGGGGTCAGCTCGATTTTCTTAGCACAGCGGGTTACAACCGCCAAGGTTTACCCGGTGATATGGTGCCGTCAATCGCTAATCCCGATACCGGTTTATCTGACTTTGTTAACAATGAGCTGGGTCTCGCGTTTCATAGCGACAGTGCGTTCTTAAACGGTATTTTAGACAAAGTGAGCGTAATGAATCGCGCCAATATCAACGGCGCTGTGATTCCCGCCCGATCAGAAAATGACACAGGTAATAACCCGCATAATCCGATGTATGGTATCAACCGTGCTGGCGCAGATGGTTCATTGCTTACGTTAGTAGGGTCGAGAAACAGTGACTCGGGCGGTAATTCCATGGCGCCTGCCGCCATGATTGATGCAGCGGTGCGCCCAACCAAAATCGACCGCCCATCCGATGTTACTGGGCTAGTCGACACAGGCGATCTTGTGGGTCTATTGAGTCAGCAAGACTCAGTCGCAGTGATGGAGTCCATTCAGCGTATTAGCGACATGAAGCTCAATAACGTCAATACACAAATTACGGCCGACGACGTAGTTAAGGATATGGTGCGATGTGGTTACGTCAAAAGTGCCGACATTACTGACCGCTTTGGTGACCCCACGACGCTGGACCCGGCGACAGATCCTGTCATTGTCGGAGACTCAGGCATCTTCACTGAGGAAGAATTCAACAGTGATGGCGAATTCAGAAAAACCGCGTCTGTCATGAAACTGGTTATCAACGGCTTTGCTGGTGCCGGCACCATTACCATGGGAGGCTACGATTACCATGATGGAAGCCGCGCCACCGGTGAGGTACGAGACCGCCGAGCAGGACGCTGTATTGGCGCGTGCTTAGAGTATGCCGCGCGCGTTGGTACACCATTGATGATGTATGTGTGCAGCGATGGCTCCGTCTTCAGCAATGGCATGATTGACGATTCGGAAAATGGCCGCGGTAAAGGGGTATGGACAGGCGACAATTCGTCAACGTCGGCGTCATTCTTCCTTGTTTACAACCCCGGCGGTGCGCCACAACTAATTGGGGCAACCCCAGAAATTCAAGCGCAGCATCAACAAATCGGCTATATGCGGAGCGATGGTTCGGTGGAAACCGCGTCAACGCCAGCGGCCAACAACGTTAATTTGTTGGTGGAAACGGTCATACTCAATTACTTGGCGCTACATGGTGAACAAGGACAATTTGCCCAATTGTTCCCAGGTCATGGACTGGGTAATAGTACACTTATGGATAGTCTGACGGCATTTGAACCTATCGTCAGCGGTACCCTATAACCATAATAAATGTGTAAAAGACTTATCGGGGCATATGCCCCGATTTTTTTACTGGGTTAGGCCACTAGAGAAATGCATTTTGCGCTGATTATCTAAGATGATCGCTTCATAGTTAGGCATCCGGTTGATCAAATTTATGCCCTCGACAACGCCTAAGACGAAGACGGATGTCGATAATCCATCATTAATAGTACTCGACGGCCCAATGATAGATACTGATTGTACTTCATACACTGACTTCCCCGTAGTCGGCGACAAGATGTGATGAAAACGCTCCCCGCCCTCCTCAAAGAATCGCTCATAGTCACCTGACGTGGAGATGGCAGTATCCTCTAATGGTAATTTTACGGCTTGTTTGTCGGCATTACGCGGGTCGCGAATTCCCACCACCCATGGTCGACCACGTCTGTCTCCGAGTAACCGAGTATCACCGCCTGCGGTAACCAATGCGTGTTTAATACCCAAAGTGACGAGAGCGTCAATCGATTGGTCAACGGCATAACCTTTAGCAATACCACCTAAATCTATTTTGACATTGGGGTGGGAAAACCGAATCGTACCTTCTGCCTTGTTGAGTTGGATATGACGGTAGTTAATGGCCTCTAAGTGAGAGGCTATTGTCTCGTCATCGGGTCTATCGCCCTCGCGGTAGTTATACATAAACCCGACACTGGCAAAAGTGATATCAAATGCGCCATCGGTCATGTCGGAAAACGCAACAGCCTCCTCTATCAACGTAAATAAACGGGGATCCACTTTCACCGACTGCGAACTAGCCAATCGGTTTAATTTGGCTAAATCACTCGATTCGATATATGGGCTCATCAATTGGTTAACGGCTTCCATCTGCTCAAAAACAGCAGAGATAGCGCTATCACCTTCTTGTTTCGTATCGGCCCACACCTGAACTTCAATGTTGGTTCCCATTATACTCGCCTCTCCCCAAAACCACTCGGCATGAGCAGTAAAGCTGATGAAGGCAAACAAGAAACTGCCAATGAGCGAGGCCCGGGGTCGTATAAACATGAGTAAGGTAAACCTTTAGATAAAAAATCAAGTCATTGCATAGGACGTTAAGACTAACACTGTCAATTGCATATCGTTACGGTTTTTTCTGCAAGACCACACGCACCCCAAGGTTCGCTGCCGTTTGACGTAAATCGACCAAGCTGGATTCAGTCACCGCCAGTGACATGGTAACAAGATTGCCATAGTCACACGCCGTGACTACGCCGTCGTGCTGTAGTGCCCAGTTCCTGAAAAATTGCTCATGTTTAAAGTCTAAATGGAGCTCAACGCTAAGACGCTTTATGTGTTGTATCGTGGGAAGTTGTTCCATTGCTTGCTGTGCAGCCGCCGAGTAAGCCCGTACTAACCCGCCAGCGCCGAGTTTAATCCCACCAAAATATCGAGTCACGACAATCATGACGTCGCCCACGCCCTTGTGTTGTAACACGTTGAGTATAGGCTTTCCGGCTGTACCGCTCGGCTCGCCATCATCAGCCATAGCGACGCTTCTTGGCATAGCGGGATCACCCAATAAATAGGCCCAGCAATGATGCCGAGCGTCCGGGTATTGCTGTTTGATTCGCGCAAGCTCGGCCATACCCTGCTCGCGATTTTCTGCGAGAAAAGCACGCGTGATGAACTTGCTTTTTTTGATTTCATACACCGTATCAACGGCGGTATTGGGGATTGGATACGTCATCGCACCATTATATCAACTCTATACGACTTTGCTGATTTAAGTTTTCTTTGTCATCGTTTTGTCATTTGACATATGAAATTTCATATATATGATAATCCGTATATGAAATGGAGGCGCTAATGAACCCGTTAATACTGTTTAAGTGTTTATCCGATGACACCCGATTGAAAGCGGTTTTGCTCATTGAACAATTCGAGGAAGTCTGCGTTTGCGACTTGCAAACTGCGTTAGACGTCAGTCAACCCAAAGTATCTAGGCATCTAGCTGAATTGAGAAAATGCGGCTTGTTGAGTGATGAGCGAAGAGGAAAATGGGTGTATTACCGCTTACACCCGTCGTTACCACAATGGGCTAAGGAGATCATCAATACCGCGGCCAATGGCGACCCAAATTATTACGGTGCCTCACACCAGATTTTGAAATGTTCGACGCAAGCATCTTGCTGATTAAGGAAAGACCATGAAAATTTTGTATATATGCACTCACAATCGCTGTCGCAGTATCCTGTCCGAAGCCGTAACCAATGCTAAATCTCAAGGCGCAGTGATAGCGAAAAGTGCGGGAAGCCAACCATCAGGAGAAGTCCATCCTTTGTCACTGAAATACCTTGCGGCAAGAGGAATCGACACCCAAAGTTTGGTGAGTCAATCTTGGGATGAATTTGAGTCCTTTGAACCTGATGTGGTTGTTACTGTTTGTGACTCCGCTGCCGGCGAAGCTTGTCCCGTGTGGTTCGGTAGAACCATCAAACTTCACTGGGGTTTGGAAGACCCTTCAAAACTAGAAGGCAGTGAAGAAGAATTGGCCGCCGCGTTTAACCTCACCATCGATTTAATCGAAGCGCGTGTCAATAAGTTAATCGCTATCGCGAATACCCCAAAAGATACATGGGCAGAGCAAATCACGTCCATCATTGAAGGGGAAAAATAATGGGCTTGTTTGAGCGCTATCTGTCCGTGTGGGTAGCCGGCTGCATCGCGGCTGGTGTGGTCTTAGGCAGTTTATTTCCATCACTATTTGGCCATATCGCGGCCTTAGAATTTGCCCACGTTAATTTAGTCGTCGCGGTGCTGATTTGGTTAATGATCTATCCAATGATGGTCCAAGTCGATTTTTCAGCAATTAAAGATGTAGGCAAGAAACCCAAGGGCTTAGTCCTGACTCTGGTTATAAATTGGCTAATCAAACCGTTCAGCATGGCCGCATTGGGCTGGCTGTTTTTTAATGTGCTGTTCGTTGATTTAGTTGATCCGCAATCCGCTCAACAATACATAGCCGGTATGATTTTACTCGGTGTCGCACCCTGCACTGCAATGGTATTTGTATGGAGCCAATTGACCAAGGGTGACGCAAATTACACACTTGTTCAGGTGTCGATCAATGACATCATCATGATTTTCGCCTTCGCGCCAATCACCGCATTTTTACTTGGCGTGAGCGACATAGCTGTGCCTTGGAGCACCTTGTTTTTATCCGTTGTGCTCTATGTCGTGTTGCCTCTACTTGCAGGGGCGTTGACACGGAAGATATTGAACAGCAAGGGCGATGCGTCTCGACTTGATAAATTCGTTGGTGCCTGTAAGCCATGGTCGATTATTGGTCTACTTGCTACTGTGGTGATTCTGTTTGGGTTGCAAGCTGAAACGATACTCAGCCAGCCAACTGTAATCGTTTTGATTGCTATCCCATTACTGCTTCAGACATATGGCATTTTTGCGATTGCCTACTTTGCTGCTCAGCGTATGAAGTTATCTCATGATGTTGCCGCACCGGCTTGTATGATAGGTACATCAAATTTCTTTGAGCTTGCGGTTGCTGTTGCTATTGCGCTTTTTGGATTGCACTCCGGCGCCGCCTTAGCCACGGTCGTTGGCGTATTGGTAGAAGTCCCAGTCATGCTGTCATTGGTTTACTTTGCCAATCGAACAAGGCACTGGTTTAATTAACTCTGCATGTTCAAACAGATAGGGGCATGAGTAATCTCATGCCCCTTTGCCTTATGCCAGACTAATCTGAACGTCGACATTTCCACGAGTCGCGTTTGAGTATGGGCACACGACATGGGCTTTGTCGACCAAGCTTTGTGCGGTCTCTTTATCCAAAGCGCCTAAATCAACGGTAAGTTTTACTGCAATCGCAAAACCTGTTGGGATAGGACCGATGCTTACGTCACCTGTTACACTGATATCGTCTGCAAGTTTTACCTTCGCTGCCGCCGCAACGTGTTTAAGCGCGCCGATAAAACAAGCTGAATAACCAGCCGCAAACATTTGCTCTGGATTGGTTCCTTCGCCACCAGCACCACCAAGTTCAGCAGGCGTTGAAAGTTTTAAAGACAACTTGCCATCATTTGAACTCGCTGTGCCTTCTCTTCCACCCGTTGCGGTTGCGGTACCTGTGTATACGACCTGTTCTAATACGTGCATTGTGATCTCCTTACTGGTTTAAATACTTTGCATGCAAAATAAACATACACTATGGAAACTTGCTGATCAACCTTTTTGCATGCAAAATAAATACAGGTAACGTGCCGCGATGTTAGATAGGTCGTTATGATAAACAGGAGTAGTAAATGAACAGCGACGCAATCAAGTTGGATAATCAGTTATGTCATCGGTTTTATATCGTGTCTAACGCCTTTACGCGTGCCTACCGTCCGATGTTGAAGCAACTTGATCTTACTTATCCTCAATACGTCGTAATGATGGCACTGTGGGAACAAGATGAGGTCACCATTTCATCGTTACTCGACATTACCAAAATTGATGGTGGTGCAATGAGCTTGATTCTGAAAAAGCTCGCGACAAAGCGCTACATTACGGTTTCGTCTAATGCACAAGATAAACGTGTAAAAACGGTTGCTCTCACCGACCTGGGGTGGTCGGCTAAACCGCAAGCCATCGATGTTGCTAACGCAATGCGCTGTAATATTAATAACCTCAGTGCCGATGAGGCACATCAGTTAATTAGCCTAATTGACAAGCTGAGTGAAGATCTAACGTTAGACATTTGTCAGTAATCGCGTCAATGAGCAACTTTGTGCGATTTTTTGAGTAAGAAGTGAGGTTTATCCTATACTTATTCGAGCAATGAATTGAATCAACACAATCAGAAAGGGACGGTCACCGTGTCATTCAAATCTATCCTCTGCATGTTTGCGCTTTTTGTCAGTGGGATATGTTTTTCACAAACCCCTCAATCGCCTGTATTTATTGGGTTGGATGCGGACTTAAGCTCTGGCGCTGCCGAGGGCGGTCTCGCTATCCAGCGCGGTGCTGTCATTGCCATTGAAGAGTTGAATAAAGCTGGGGGCATCCTTGGAAGACCCGTTGAACTTATCTCTTTAGACCACCGAGGTAACCCCGCACGCGGGATCAGAAACATTAAAACCTTAGCCAAGCAAGACGACCTTATCGCCGTAATTGGCGGTGTTCACACGCCAGTGGCGCTAGAAGAGTTGAATGCCATTCACGAAAACAAGCTGATTTACCTCAGCCCTTGGGCGGCGGGCACACCGATTGTCGATAATGGCTTTGCGCCAAACTATGTGTTTCGCGTGTCTGTCAGAGATGCAGAAGCGGCCAAGGTTATGATTGCCCATGCTAAATCTAGAGGGTTCAAACGCGTCGCTTTGATTTTAGAGCGCACCGGATGGGGGCGGTCCAACCAAACGTCGATTGGAACCGCGGCACGTGCACTCGGTATCGATATCTCGTTGACCACGTGGATCAACTGGCGACAAAAAGACTTTTCAGACTCACTTGCCGATATCGTTGCTAGCCAACCGGATGCCGTAATTCTTGTTGCCAACGCACCTGAGGGTGCACTCGTTGCGCGTCAAATGAGTGAACAAAATATCTCGATACCCATTGTTTCTCATTGGGGAATTTCTGGCGGTAATTTTGTCAATTCTTTAGGTTTGCCCCATCTCAAAAAACTTGATGTCAGTGTGTTACAAACCTTCAGTTTTGTCGGTAACAAAGACAATACGAAAAAAGCTTTTTTGCTTCATGAGTATCGCCAGCGTTATGATCACCTCGCCAGTGAATCTTCGATCAAGGGCGTTGTTGGATTAGCCCATGCCTATGACCTTGTACACCTTCTAGCTATCGCCACAGAGCAAGCGGGGTCGGTGAATCGCGAAGATATTCGAAGTCAGCTGGAAAACATCGAAAGTTATCAAGGCGTGGTAAAACACTACACCCCGCCATTTTCTGTCGACCAACATGACGCCTTGTTAGCCGATGATTATTTTATGACGCGTTATAACGAACTGGGTGAGCTGGTGCCCGCAAACGTCGATGATTAAACGATATACACTACGTCAACAATTACAAAAACAAATCATTCCCAAGATTCTGTTGGTGTTAGTGGGTCTGATTTTATTAATTGGTTTGTCTTTCTACCTCACCGCCCATCAACAGTTAAAACGTGACCACGAAAACTA
>CAWUJV010000036.1:0-47228 GCA_963922845.1 uncultured Alteromonas sp. | reverse complement strand
ACCAAACTAAAACACGCTCCTCCTTCTGGGAGGTTACGCACATTAACCTGGCCGCCGTGGGCGATCATGATTTGCTGTGTCAACGCCAAGCCCACCCCTGTACCTTCGCGTTTTGTGGTGAAAAACGGTACAAAGACTTTACTCAAAATATCCTCAGGCACACCGTGACCGTTATCCGCTACTTCAATGACACAGCGACTTCGCTTGGTTAAAAAAACCGAAATTCGTACCTTTGGTTGGGCAATATTGGCCAGGGCGTGTTCGGCATTGTGAAGCAAGTTAATCATGATCTGATCAATCATGTTTCTATCGGCATTGATATGCAGTACGTCTGCGCCTAGGTTGGTTTCCAAAGCGATACCTTTTTGCTCCCAAGATTGGGCAAATACATCCAGCGTTTGTTCAAGCCATTCGTTAACGCAAACGGGTTTTAGAACAGGGTCGGGTAAACGAGTGAGCTTCTTATAACTGCCTACGAATTGCATGAGGCTATGACTTCGTCGCGACAGCGTTTGAGTTGCGTGTTGAACGTCCTCTAAGTCGCTGGTCAAGTCAGCACTGTGGTGATAATTGTCTTGAATATCTTTTACCAGATGGGAAGCCGTATCGGCGAGAGAGGCGACTGGTGTGATACTGTTCATGATTTCATGCGTGAGTACCCTGACGAGGGCTTGCCACGCTTGTAATTGGGCAAGGCCCAATTCGCTGTTGATGTCTTGCAAACTAATCAGCTTTTCCCGATTGCCCGCTATGATGATGTGAGACACGGATACCGCCAGTTTGTGAGTGGTGCCGTCTAAGTCGAATTCCACTAATTCTCGGTCACCTGGATGACTATTTTCCAGTGTGGTTGCAAGAATTGGCGAGATGGTCTCAATATCGTCGATACGTTTTATCAAGATTGAGCCGAACAGCTTTCTCGCATTGTGGTTCCAAAGCGTGATATCACCATTGTCGTACAAGCTCATCAAAGGCACAGGAACCTGCTCGATCAGCGCTTTTACATGGCGTAAAGACTGTTCTTGTTCAGTGCGCTTTGTTTGCAGATCAGCGAGAATGGCCGTGAAGGTCTTGCCGAGTTGCTCAAAGCCACTTCCAAAGGATGGATAAGAAAAACGTTGAGTGTGTTCTTGGTGTTTGACGGCATCGAGAAAGCGAGTGAGCTCTTCGTTGGTTTTACTTACGAATTTGCGCGTTTCAAAGGCCAAGCCAATAACGACCAGTACCGACAGAAAAAAGGTAAAGGGGTAGTGAGGAACAAACCACAAAAAAGTGGCCAACACCACCGAGATGACCAATAAGCCTACCCGAACACCTAAGAGTAAAGAAAAGTGATTAAAGCCCATATTTTTCCATCCGTCGATACAGTGCTGCCCGGGTTAAACCCAATGCTTTAGCCGCATGACTAATATTGTAGCGGTACGCTTTTAAGGCTTTAGCGATGGTTTGCTTTTCTATTTCTTCCAGATTGAATTGGTCGGCTTCCGGCAGGGAATCTGACGGCTTATCCATTGTCGCGCCCCTATGCTCATCAACGTTGGAGGACGCGTGACTGGGTATAGTGAGCTTTTTGAGTTGTAAATCCTCAATATTTAACACGGTGTTTTCGCTAAGAATAACCGCGCGCTCTACAGCGTGTTTGAGTTCTCGGATGTTGCCAGGCCAAGCGTAATCGCAAAATGCTTGTTGAAGTGCGGGACTTAAACTCAGTCCCTCTTTGGCATACTTCTTTGCAAAGTCCGACAGATACAAATTAGCGATGGGGATGACGTCCTCGAGTCGTTCTCGCAATGGTGGGACATGGATTTCGACCGTATTGAGTCTAAACAGCAAGTCTTGACGAAATTGTCCTTCGTCTTGCAGTTGGTCAAGTGGCATATTGGTCGCGGCGAGAATGCGTACATTAAACGGAATGGCTTTATTAGCACCGACTGGCGTTACTTCTCGCTGTGCCAGAACCGCAAGCAATTTAGCCTGAAGATGCATTGGTAGATTGCCAATTTCATCTAGGAACAAGGTACCACCATCGGCAGCGAGTATTCGCCCTACTCTATCGTCCATGGCGCCGGTAAACGCCCCTTTTTTGTGCCCAAACAGTTCACTTTCGAACAGTGATTCCGGCACTGCTCCAAGGTCGACCGTAATAAAGGTTTTTTTGCTTCGCGTACTTTTATCGTGGATGGCTCGCGCGATGACCTCTTTCCCCGTCCCGTTTTCGCCAAGGATCAGTACATTGGCCTCAGTAGGGGCACTCCGTTGAATAATATTCATCACAGGTTGCATTGCCTGAGAACTGGCGATAAATGGATAGGCGCCGCTGCTCGTCAACTGAGTGAGTGCGTCATTGGTCTGGCGCAATGCATTGGCTTCGCCCCGAGATTGGCCTAGTTTGACCGCCGAGGATACCGTAGCGATAACTTTTTCGTTTTGCCAAGGTTTAGCGATAAAATCAGTCGCGCCTCGTTTCATTACTTCTACCGCGGTATCAATACCGCCGTGCGCCGTTATCATGATGACGACGGCCAGAGGATCAAGCGAGATAATCTTATCGAGCCAGTTGTAACCTTGTTCTCCGGTACTCTCGCCCGGGCCAAAATTCATATCGAGTAAAATCGCATCGAATTTTTGGCCACCGAGCAATGTGGGAATGTGGTCGGGTTGATTGCAGATTTTAACGTCGGTAAAGAAGCGTTTGAGCAGCAGCTTACCTGCCACCAAAATATCTTCATCGTCATCAACGATTAAAATCTTTCCCTCTTGTTTCATGTTTATCTCACCGTCGCATAAGTGTTCATTAACGTACACTAACTGTTCAAAAACGTACACATAGTGTTGAGGCCATTTTGAGGCTTATAAATAATTTGTTTATTAATCAATAGTTTAATTTTTGGAACGCTTCTTGTAATTCAAGCTTATCGAACCATTTAGGCTTCTGTCATTCGCGCTTAGTTCAAATTGCAAAGGCCGTGCCCAAACGCAAAGCGTATAAGTAGAGAGACAAGGGAACCATGACACCATTAAGTAGTATTCAAACCTCAACCGCTACATCGTCAGCGCACTCCGGCGCAACGATGGATCGCAAAGTGGAAAAAGCCAAGCCATGGTACAAAGCCTGGTATCTCATCATCATTATCGTTGCCGCTGTTATATTTGGTGGTTACCAATTGATGATCTTTGAAAGTAAAAGTCTTTCTGTAGACGGTTTACGCCTGTCCGTCGCCACGGTTGAAAAAGGTACGTTTGAAGACTTTATCCCAGTGCGTGGTCGAGTAATACCGAGTCGCACTCTGTACCTTGACGCTATAGAGGGAGGCCGTGTAGAACGGATTTTGGTAGAAGACGGTGCACAATTAGAGGCAGGGGATTTGATAGTTGAACTATCTAACGCCAGTCTTCAACTCAGTGTGCTGAGTAACGAGGCGCAAGTAGCGGAACAACTTAACAATATTCGAAGCATCGAGCTAAGCCTTGAGCAAAATCGTTTACAGCACAAACGCGATCTTATTGATATTGAATATCAGATTAAGCTGTTGACCCGCAAACTCGAGCGGGAGGCGCCACTGCTGGCCTCAAACTCCATTAGTCAGTCACAATATGATGATACTGCCGATTCTCTGTTGTGGTACCAGCAGCGCCTTGCATTAACTAAAGAAAGTCAGGCCTCGGATGCCCGCATGCAAGAATCTCAGTTAGCATTTTTAAAAAGCACGGGCGAGCGGCTTGAGCACAACTTAGCCATATCCCGCAAGAATTTGGACAATATGAATGTTCGTGCGCCTGTGGCCGGCAAGCTGTCTGGTTTTGATGTTGAGGTTGGGCAAAGTATCGGAAGAGGGGAGCGATTAGGGCAAATTGATACACCTGATGATTTTAAAGTCAGTGTACTTGTCGACGAGTTTTATCTACCTCGTATCGATTTGGGGCAGCAAGCAGTATTCGAAGATTATTTACTGACAATCACCAAAATCTACCCGCAAGTGCAAAATGGTCAATTTGAAATAGATCTCACATTTGAGCGCGCGCAACCGCCAGCCATTCGGCGGGGCCAGACACTGCAAATGAAACTGACACTTGGCGATGCAAGTGAAGCCATTTTTATTCCCAATAGTGCGTTTTATCAAGATACCGGCGGTAACTGGGTATTCGTTGTCAGTAACGACGGTACGCAGGCAACACGTCGCAATGTGCGATTGGGTAGGCGAAACAACAACGCGATTGAAATCGTAGAGGGGTTGTCACCAGGAGAGCGCGTCATTATTAGCTCCTATGCCGACTACCTAGACATGCAAGTTTTATATATCGACCAAAAATGAGGGATGAACAATGTTGAAAATGAATAACCTGAAGCGTATTTATCAAACTGATGAAGTCGAAACACACGCACTCAACGGGGTCAATATTGACATCGAAAAAGGAGAGTTCGTCGCGATTATGGGGCCATCGGGTTGCGGCAAGTCGACCTTATTGAACATCATCGGCATGCTCGATAATCCCAGTGATGGCGAGTATTGGTTTAATGGAGAAAATATCGCTGGGTACAACGAATCTCAATTGTCGAAAATCAGAAAACATCACATTGGTTTTATTTTCCAAAACTTTAATCTAATTGACGAATTAACGGTTCAAGAAAATATTGAGTTGGCACTGCTGTACCATGACATTAGCGCCTCTGAACGCAAAAAGCGGGTTATTGAGGTGATGGATAAAGTGGGTATTGCGCACCGTGCCAAGCACATGCCTGGACAACTATCGGGTGGTCAGCAACAAAGAGTCGCGGTTGCTCGTGCAGTAGTGGGTGGCCAGTCGATGATTTTGGCAGATGAACCTACTGGTAATCTGGATAGTTCGCATGGTCAGGAAGTGATGGAAATGCTCCAAGCCTTAAACCAAGAAGGTACGACTATTATCATGGTCACTCACAGTCCTTCGCATGCTGACTATGCTCGTCGTACTATCCATTTGTTCGATGGCAATGTGGTGACTGAAAACGTGAAAGCGGCGTAAAGGGCGGTAACGATTATGTTGAGTAACTACATCCTTATTGCGTGGCGCAATATCGTTAAAAAGCCGCTTTTTTCAGCCTTAAACATCATCGGTCTGGCGATAGGCCTGATGAGTTGCATTTTGATTATGTTATACGTGCGTTCGGAATCTGGTTTTGACGCTTGGATAAAAGACAGTGACCGCATTGTTCGCCTGCATAGTGCTTATATCACGCCCGGACGTTCGCCGTTCTTGACGGTTCGAAGTGCGGGTAAAGTCATGCCTGCTGTTCGCGATTTTATGCCGAATGAAATTGAAGTGGGTGCGCGCATTTTTTCAATGGGCACCACGATTCGAAAAGATGGTGAAGGCTTCGACGATAGTGTATTAATTGCCGAGGAATATTTTTTCGACCTCTTTGATTTGCCGTTAGTGCACGGGTCTTCTGAACAGAGTTTCGCTAAACCCAATGACTTGCTTGTTACAGAAGAGACCGCAATGCGGTATTTTGGCCGTACCGATGTGGTGGGCGAAACACTCACTCTTTGCTGCGTAGCTGGACGTCCTATTGAGCTTGCCGTAACGGGCGTGCTCAAGGATTTGCCTGATAACACCCATCTTAATATCAGCCTATTGGTTTACATGGATGTGGCTTTGTTTAGCACCTTCGATGGCCTACTCAACACATGGAATAGCGTTAATGTGTATTCGTACTTCAAGCTGCGCGAGGGCGTCGATATAGACCAAGCGCAATCGCGCTTGAATTATTGGCTCAACAACGAAAGCCCCTATCTGCAAAATGTGAGAGATGCGGGTGGCGTGATGGCCGATAGAAAGGTGACTGACTCAGTTAGATTGCGCTTCATGCATTTGGAAGATTTGCACCTCAACGCCCATAAGGACGCGGGAAATATGGGGGATTTTAGTGAGCTAGGCAACGAGCGAATGGTGTTTACGTTTTCACTTGTGGCATTACTTATCTTGCTCATTGCATGCATCAATTTTATGAACTTGTCTACCGCCCGCGCTGGTCTTAGGGCACGAGAAGTGGCGATGCGCAAAGTGCTCGGTGCGAGTCGTGCTCAAGTGGCTACTCAGTTTCTAATTGAAGCGATTTGCTTGGTTTTCATTGCCTTGCTATTGGCATTGGTCGGCGTTGAAGTGGCCTTGCCGTTTTACAACCAAATCTTAGATAAAACGATTGTACTGGGTTTATTTGAGTCACCCGATCTATTGGTATCTCTAGTCGCTATTGTGATCGTAGTTGGTTTGGGCGCTGGCAGCTACCCGGCTTTGGTGTTGAGCCGTTACATGCCCGGCAAAGTGCTTAAAACGTCGAAAAGTAGTGATGCTGGTGGTTCCGCTACGTTGCGATCTGCCTTGGTTGTTGGACAGTTTGCGATTTCCATCGGCTTGTTGATTAGTACATCAGTTGTCTATCTTCAAACCCAATATGCTAATAATATTGATTTGGGCTATCAGTCCGATAGTAAGCTCGTGATGGGGATCATGACAGCGCGAGAAAATCGAGATGTACTAAAAAGGCAGCTGGAAGCCATACCCGATGTGACGTCTGTTGATTTTTCTTCAGAGGTGCCTTCACAGGATAACGAAAATAATACGAATTTTACCCGACCAGGTCACGATGGCGTCGAGCCTGTCACGGCTCTACTGAACTATTATTCAATGGACACAGGGTTCTTTGCATCTTATGGCGTTAATCCAATTGCTGGGCGATTATTCAGTGACGCCAATGCGGCTGACCCTTTTCAGGTGTCTGAGGATCAAAGTGAAGGCAGAGGCAATGTCATTCTGAATGCGTCAGCCGTTGAAAAGTTGGGGTTTGCTTCAGCGCAAAGTGCCATTGGTGCAGTACTCCACAGTGGCTACGGCGCCGGCATGTCTGAACTGACGATTGTTGGAGTCATACCCGATATTTACTTCCGCTCAATTAAATTTGATATCCGCCCGTCTATTTATTTGCTGAACCCAGGACGTTATCGCGTGGCGACAATCAGTTACACCTCCAGTAATGATAAAGTTGTCAGGGAGCAAGTAGAGAAAGTGTGGCGAGAAATTGTACCGCTTGAGCCTGTTCATATCCGTTACCTCAACGATATGTTGGAGCGCCAGTATCAACAGGAAAACGCACAAATGACACTTTTTAGCGCTTTTGCTGTGCTGGCTATCATAGTGGCATGTCTGGGGCTATATGGATTGGCCGCGTTTAGTGCTGAACGCCGTACTAAGGAGATTGGCATTCGCAAAGTCATGGGCGCAGAAGTCAGAGATATTGTGAAGTTACTGGTTTGGCAATTTACCCAGCCAGTAGCAATCGCTAACGTGATTGCATGGCCAGTAGCTATTTGGTTGATGTTGAATTGGCTACAGCAATTTCCTTATCGCATTGATATCTTTTTGTTGGCGCCGATTTGTTTGTGTGCGGGTTTGGTCTCGATCGCTATAGCGTGGCTAACCGTTGGCGGAAATGCTGCAAGAGTGGCAAAAGGCACGCCAATCGCTGCCCTGCGTCATGAATAACTCACTTTAATAACAAGGGGGTAAAAAGCCCTCTTGTTTCTGTGTTCCATTCTCTATTACGTTTCGCAACGAGTTACACAAACCACTGTTTCACCATGTACATAAGCGAGAAAATTAAAGCTTGGTGAACAAAGTAAAAACTCAATGAATGCTGGCCCAACCAAATAATGGGAGTTGTCCATGTTGGTGGCGTGCTACGGATTTTTTTCGTGTCGATGTACCGACCAGCAAACAATCCAATGAGGAAAACACCGAGCCAAGGAATAAGAGGAATATAGTCCATCGCCCGAGGCCGCTCACTCATCATGCCAGTGAAATACAGCCAATCAATGGGCCAAAGTCCGGGTCTGCCCATCCATTTATAAAACGCGATTATACCGATACCCAATACCACACTGACAACAGGCAAGCGATAAAAGAAGGGGGCTAATAAAATCGTTAACGTGAAAAAGTGCAGTACCCCAAAACGTACGAAATTATCAGGCATAACAAGGTAAGTGACCGCACTGACCGTGAGGGCAAGCAGACCTAGCTTTGCGCCGCGTTTTAGCAGCCTATGCCAGCGGATACCGTGTTGCGTGCTGAGAATGAACGCCATACCCGACACAAATACAAATGTGCTGAGTCCGGTCGTTTGCCAGATTTTCCAGAACAGTGTTTTGCTGTAGGCTACATCCACAAAGCCAAAGCTATAGAGATTATAGACAAAATGGAAAATGGGCATACTGAGGCAGGCGATACCTCTAATCAAATCAACCCACCACACTCGCATTGTTGATGCCATTGATAGTTTCCTGCCAAGTGATGTGCTGAACCAGTCGGATCATGATGACAGAACCCGACTGAAAACGTTAGTGTTTTACGCCGTAATTCCATCGAGTTGTTCAACACACTGCGTTAAATTTGGCTTATAATCATGAAGTCTCATTCAAAATAATATTGATATAAAGATGATGATTCACGGCAGTTGGCATTTTACCTTTTTAGACGACAATACCTTGATGGTGAGTGTGATAGGCGCATGGAATAAAGAGGCGGCCATAGCTTTTTCAAAAGAGTTTAAACAGATCACTGCCCCACTCTTACACCAGCCTTGGGGGCTGTTGGTGTGTATGCAAAATGGCGAGCTAGTTGTACCCGAGGCGATAACCATCTTAGAGCAGCTCAACCAATGGGCAATTGATAATAACTGTCGTCGCGAAGCGAATATCGTCCAGTACCAAATCCACAACGATTTGATTGAACGCACACGTGCAGATGAGATGCGCGACTATGTGCAGTGTTCATTCACACGTTTGGCCGATGCGTTGGACTATCTTAAAACAGAAGGATTTGCACAATCCATCACGCTACAAGAAGCCGAGGCTTGGTTGGTCAAGCATTAGTTTTTGTCAGTAAACCTCGTTTCCTTTTCTATTTTCTTACTTCCTCTCATCCTTTTTGGCGGCGCACTCTGCGATTCATAAACGATCGCCGTTGTTACACTTTGCAACACCTTGATATGAGAATGTACTAGTATTCAGTTAACACTAGTGTTATCTTCGTACTAGTGTTAACTGAATACTAGTGGCAATGATAAATAAAAATAGCGACATCAGCGATGCTGATATGTTGGAACAGCAAGCAAAGAAATTCCAAAAAGAGCTCAATTCTGGGACGGTTGCGTTGATGTTGCTGGCCGTTATCGGTCGCTCAGCAACGCCAATATATGGCTACGAAATTGCTAAGGCTTTACAGCAAGACAGTGATGGCAAGCAAGGCGCGATCTATCCAGTCCTGCGAAACCTTCATGCTAAGGGTTTACTTGAATGCGAAGTGCGACTGTCAGAAAGCGGTCCACCTAGAAAATATTTCAGTATTTCGCCTTTGGGCCAAAAGGTACTTGAACAATGGCTAATAACGTGGCGCGCAACCCAGGCGCAAGTGAACAATATACTAGGTTTGAGTGAAAACAATGAATAATCATCCGGTACAGATTCAGGCGTATTTGACTGAACTAAAAACAGCGTTGCAAGGTCAACCCGCAGGGCTGATTCAAGACGCGATATATGATGCGCAAAGCCACTTATACGATGCCATGGCGAGTGACGAATCCGCAAAGATAGAAATACTTATCCAAGAATATGGCAACCCGACTGATATAGCCGCTCAATATGTTCAAATGGAAACGGATGCTCAGCGGTTTATGAGCCCCAAAGAGGAAAAAAGTCCAATATTCAACGGCTTTTTCGAGCCATTGTCATGTTTAAAAGATTATCAGTCTCTGGGCTATTTCTTGGTGTCAGTTCCCTTAAGCATCATGTACTTCGCGTGGTTGGCTTTGTTTGGTTTGCCTGCACTCGTGTTGTCTATTGGGTTAGTCGGATTGCCTTTTCTTAGCTTGTTTTTGAAGTCGCAGTCGTATTTGGCACTTATCGAAGGCAAGTTGATCAATACTTTTTTAGGGGTGCGTATGCCGAGGCGCCCAAGTTATGTGCACAATCCAAGTAAGGGTGCAAGCAATCTGTGGCAGACCATGCGCGCACTATTACTTTCTCCCCAAGGGTGGAAGATAGCGTTTTACAGCCTTTTGCACGTGCCCTTAAGTGCGACTTATTTCGCGTTAACCTGCTTACTCTTTGTGGGGTCATTGGCGCTAATTGTATCGCCCCTTTTTGATCCCATCATTCATGCGTTTGCGCCTCATCTGGCTGTTGATATTGATTGGTATTGGTTTCCTGTCACGTTGCTCGTTGGCGCGGTTGGCATGACGTTGTCTATGCACGTTGCGCGAGTCTTGACCCAGTTGCACTCAAGTATTGCGAGATACCTGTTGATCAAACATTAGCAACGCTATCAATCCGCGCATAAGTGCGTCGGTTCCATAACGCAATACGCTAAACGCCTATTGCGTTTGAGGATGCAGATACCCTGCATCTTTCAACAACTATTACAGAGGTGTTTATATGGCTTCTTCAAGTCGTACTTTTGTCGTGCTTGAAATTCTCTTTTTTGTCGCTTTTGCGCTAGTGAGTAAAGTGCTCGTGGCGATGTGGACGTGGAAATACGCGGGCCCCATTACATTAATTTCAACCCTAGCATTACTGACGTTTTATTTTCATAAAAGCGGTAAATCATGGACTCAGTATGGTTTGAAGCCGCTACCGGGCCTTAAGTCAAAAATAATGCTATTACCCCAAATTTTGTTGGTGTGTATTGCTTTTGCTATTGCCGTGGGTTCTATCATGATGATGGCGAAATTCTTTCAGATTTCAGCGTTGCTTGAGGTCTCGGATGGTGTAGAGGCCAGATTTGGAGAGGTGAGGGATAATTTACCCAAGCTGATGATGTGGTTAACGATTATTTGGGTTTCCGCTGCATTTGGCGAGGAAATGTTTTTTCGAGGTTATCTTGTAGCCCGTATACAGGAGGCGAGTCCAAACACGTGGTTTGCACCGGTTCTCGCCATTTTCATCCCAGCACTTATCTTTGGATACGGACACTATAGTTACCAAGGTATTCGAGGATTCATTATGACCGGAATGATCGCCGTTGCCTTTGGTATTACGTATCTTTCGTTTAAACGCAACCTATGGCCCAATATCATCGTTCATGGCTTGGTTGATTCCGCGGGCTTCATCGGTATGTATCTTGGCGTAGATTGACCAACTTAGAACGCCATGAGTTGTGTATTGTCATCACTCGGGGGCAGACGTTTTGCCCCACTAAGCGATGACTTAGGCGACAAAACTATTAAACGGCACAGGTAATATTTCTTTCAATAAGTACATTTTCTGAAGCCCTTCAAGATTACCTAAGTAGATTGGCATCTCGGGGTCATAAAATTCAGAAATTACTTGTAAGCATAGGGCACAAGGAGGGACGGGGTCGTCTTGGTCTGCGACGACAATAAGGTATTCCATATCTTGTTTACCAATGGTGGCAACACCGTTCCAGATCGCGTTTCTTTCGGCGCATATTGTTGCGCCATAGCTGGCGTTTTCAACGTTGCAGCCCAAGAACACTTGTTCGAAGTTTTTAAACTTAACTGCTGCGCCCACTTTGAAATTTGAATAAGGGGAATATGAATTCTCTCTTGCGGCAAGAGATTGCTCGTATGCTTTTTGAATCGCTACGTCTACTTGAATACTCAATGGAATGTCCTGTGGACTTTTTTGGTGTATCGGAACAGAAGCATAAACACCATTGAAAAACTATGCAACTGGTCAGGTTTTTTTGATTGAATTTTAGGCTGAAAATGCGCGGTTTTTTATACCAAAAACAAATGCCATGACTGAACATTGGGTATCACAGTGCTTGAAATTACGGCCATGCCTTAATAAAGTGAGTTAAACCAAAGGATTAGAACGTACAAATTGTAATCTAGTAAACGCTAGGTTAGCATCGACGTCACGCTAAAGGATTATAAAAAAATAAACATGAAAAAGTTGAATCAATCTGGCTTTACCCTCATCGAACTTATCGTTGTTATCGTTATTTTAGGTGTATTGGCGGTTGTTGCTGCCCCTCGTTTCATTGATTTGTCTTCAGATGCTCGTGTTGCAGCACTTCAAAGTCTAGCAGGGCAAATGCGCTCAGCGACTGACTTGGTACAGGCCAAGGCGAGAGCTCAAGGGCTTCGACCAGTGGCAACCAATCCCGGCGGTGTGCAAGCTGCTTACGAAATTGATTTTGGTTTCGGTACCGTTGAAATTGATTTTAGGAATTTGTGCCCAGAAAGCGAAGGTGAGTCCGGTGACCAGCTAACGTTTCCTGATTTTCTTGAGTTGTCTGGTGAATTTGGTGAAGCGGCAAATCAGCGTACGAACAACCAATACACCGCAATTGGTTACACTTTACCGGCTAGCGGTTTCTCTACCTCGGAAGGTTGTTATGTACTCTATGACTCGTTCGGATCACCTGAGTGCACAATTGAAGTGGTTGATACAGATTGCTGATCAAACTTAGACAGTGGCAAGCGTTAGCTACTTCCAAAAGGCAAATAGCGATACCCTGCTCCGTAAACTGACTGTACGAAGTCGTGTCTGTCAGTAAGCATCTTCATTTTTTTACGCAGGTTTCGAATATGGCTATCTACTGTGCGATCGGATACAACGCGATAGTCTTGGTAGATATTATCCAAGATAAAATTTCTCGAATAAATATTACCGGGCTTATTTTTTAAAAGACTAAGTAAACTAAATTCAATAGCGGTTAAATCGACAACTACGCCATTGAAGCTGGCTTTAAGCTTGTCGGCGTCAAGTGTCAACTGATCGTTTTCAGGAGTCTGATTCAGTGTGGCTCGTCGCAGGTGAACATGGACTCGCATTGCCAATTCCATAGCGCTAAATGGTTTGCACACGTAGTCATCGGCACCCAAATCAAAGCCAATGAGTCGATCGGCTTCTGACACTTTTGCGGTGACCATTAATACGGGAATGTCAGTGAATGTTCGCAGTTCCTTGCATACTTGCGTGCCTTCTTTACCCGGCAACATTAAATCTAACACTACAAGATCCGGCTTTTGAGTGCGAACGAAGTCAACAACGTCATTACCATTATCGATATGTGTAGCTTTGAAGCCTTCTTTGCGCATAAATCGGCAAATCATGTCTGCCATGTCGTATTCGTCTTCGACGATGAGAATATGTTTAGTCATGATGTTGCGCTCGTTGTAGTAAAGGAAGGCTGACATCTATTTGGATACCGCCTAAATCGCTGTGTTTCGCCTCTATTTTGCCGTTGTGCGCTTCGATTAGACTTTTGCAAATAGTCAGTCCTAAGCCACTTCCACCGAGCTTTCTGCTCCTTGATTTATCAGCGCGATACAAGCGTTCAAACACTTGAGAAAGCTGGCTATCTTCAAGACCTGGCGCACTATCGAAAAGACGCCAGCGCAATTGCTCTTTGTTGACCGAAAGGGAAAACTGGATTTGGCCCGGCGCGTCCGAATAGCGGCAGCTATTGGACAGCAGGTTGGTCAACACTTGTTTGATGCGTACGACATCCATATCGCATTGCAGATCCATTGGAATATCGAGATTAAAGCTAAATAGTAAACCGGCTTGGCTTGCGGCTGTAGAAGCTGATAAACACCATTGCTCGAAAAACGGGAAGGCGTCCACCGATTCAAGGTTAAGGGTTAGCTCACCTGCATCAGCTTGCGCTAGCTGAGAAATATCCGAGATGAGGTGATTGATACTGCCAAGTTTTTCGTGCAGTAGCGCGTAGGTTTGTTTGGGATCGTCAACTAAGTCGTATTCGAGTCCTTCTAGCTGCAGCTTCAGTACCGATAGTGGTGTACGTAGCTCATGGGAAATGTCAGAAAACAAGCGAGTTTTCTTCTCCGCATTGTCTTGTAGCAACTTGGCTCGCAGTGCCAACATTTTTCGCTTTTGGATACCCATGAAGATGATTACAAAAAACACTAATGCGACAATAAGCGATAGTAAAATAATCTGCTTTTGTGATGATTGAGCCGTTAGTACCTCTATTGATTTAGCATGATTTTGTTGTTCCAGGTCAGCAATGATGCGCTCTTTTTCATTGGCTTGGTAAATGATGTTGAACTGAGCGAGGCGACTGTCGCGATTGCGTTTTTCTCGTTCTTGAATTTTGGTATTCAGCAACGCCAACAGGGCGGTACTTTGCTGCCAATCCTGTTGTAATTGTGTTACTTCTATTAGTTTATTTAGTAGGGCAAGTGCATCATCTGAAATATCACCCGCTTCAATTCGCCCGACCACACCATCGAGTATGGCTACGGCACCGGAGAGGTTTTGTTGCCGAATACGTAAATCCGCAATCGCTATTCTAAAGGCAGTGTTGTACGCATTAGGAAAGCGTTGTTTCGCTTCGGCTAAGTATTGCTCGGCCTGCTCAATATCTGAGGAATGCAACGCAATTTGAATCAAATTGGCAAAGTGACTCAACAGATCAATTGTCACATTTGCTTCATCAGCTCTAGTGAGAATGTCCAAGATGATACTAGTGGCTTCACCATGCCGTCCCATCTCGATATAAAGATCAGAAAGCCGCGTGTACACCGAATTATAAATACCAGGGTGTGTCTGCTCGCTGACCAAACTCGATGCTCTCATGATCGAGGTTTCTGCCATCTCGACGTCACCCAGTAGCCTGTATAACTCACCAATATTAGCGAGTGTGTTGGCCGCGTTAGAACGCATCGCCGTATCGCTAGATTCTGGGTCGTCTTGTTCGTACAGTGCGAGAGCGGCCTGATAATATTCGAGCGCTTTACCAAAATCATCATTGCGTTTACGAATTCGTCCCATGTTATTCAGTGCACTGCCCATGCCATCTACTCGGCCCAATTCAGCGTATGTCTCGTAGAGTTGTTGATAGGCTTTTTCTGCCAGTATGAATTGATTTTGAGTGGCAAGTCCCATGGCTTGGTTAAACTGAATGCTGGCTAACTTACCTTTGTCACCGAGTTGTTTAGCGGATTTTAGGCCTCGTTCGATCAGGGTTTGCGCATGTTTGTTATTGCCGCTGCGTTGATAGGTTCTGGGTAGATAAATAAGGAGCGTCGTCTCTTGTTCTAAATCAGGCCAATCATCAAGCAAGGTTAAGGCTTCTTTGCCGTAGCGTTTTGCGTCAGACGCACACGCTCTCCAACACACCTTCACCAAACTCACCAACAAAGGGATGCGACTCGGCGCGCCAGTCGGAATGGCGGCTAAGTTTTCGAGCATGACTTGTTTATCTTGCTCTTGCGAAGCATAGGTGGGCAGTACTGATAAACTGCACAGCAAAAGAAACAAAACTGAAAAACGGCTACGTGGCGACATCAATGTTATTAAGTTACGTTAGTTAATACGTCTAAGTGTACTGTACTTTTCAAACAGTAATATGCAGAAACTGTGAATCTAGGGCTTTGTTTGCGACGCACATTTCTCGAAATAGGTTGGATATCAATGCAATCTTTTCGATACAGTGAGTGATGACCCGACCCAACAGCAGCAATTGCATAACATCAGACTAACTTGTATGGTCGGTTATCAGTCACATGCATGAATTCACTCAGCCACTCCCTGAGCGGCAGTTTTTGATCTAAGAATAACAATAGCTTGGAGACATTTCCTAATGACAATACGATATTTGCGCACCGCAGTGGCACTGGCCGCATCAGCGGTGTTTGCATCGAATGTTGCAGCCTTTGATCATGGCGACAATCACGAAAACTCTCTTACCTACCAAGACCTATTCAATCTTGAATATGCGGCAAACCCAGTTGTAATGCCGGATGGCAAACACGTTGTCTATGAGCGCCGCAGCATGAACATCATGAGCGATAGCATGCGTCGTAATTTGTGGACGGTCTCGCTTGATGGCAAATCTACGATGCCGCTTTTGTCGGACAGCAAGAACCACTTCAGCCCGGTTTTTTCTAATGACGGCGAAAAAATGGCTTATTTGTCGAGCAAAGAAGGCAAGGTACAAATTTATGTAAGGGATATGGCTACTGGCAATACCGCTCGTGTGACGGATGTTGTGATGAGCCCAAGCGGGTTAAGTTTCTCACCCGATGGCAAGCAACTCGCCTTTGCGATGTTTACCCCGACTAAATCAAAACCCATGTTCAGTTTGTCCTTTAAGCCCAAAGGAGCAAAATGGGCAGATGAACCACAGGTGATTGAACAAACCCTGTTTCAACGAGATGGCGCGGGTATGAAACGCCCGGGCAATATGCAGGTTTATGTGGTACCGACGATAGGCGGCACGCCAAGACAGATTACCCAAGGCGATCACGATCACGCTGGCAGCTTGGCTTGGACTCGTGACGGAAAGCACATTATTGTGTCGGCGAATACACGAGAAGACGCTGACTTTGATGTGTTCAACAGTGACCTCTTTTCAATCGATATTCAGTCTAAAAAAGTCACGCGTTTAACCGATATGACGGGACCAGAAGGCAGTCCCAAAGTTAGCCCGAACGGTAAGAAAGTGGCATTTGTCGGTTACGAAGACAACGGCAAGTCAAACCAAATCAGTGAGCTTTATGTGATGAACCCTGACGGTTCGGATATTACGCGCCTCACACCATCACTCGATCGTTCTGTAGGTAACATTAAATGGGCGGATAATAGTAAAGGCGTTTATTTCGCTTATGACAATAACGGCAAAAAGCATGTTGGCTATGTCACACTTGGTGGAAAATTTTCTAAAAAGACAGATGATTTAGGTGGCACGACACTAGGGCGACCATACACATCAGGCGCTTACGCGGTGACGGATGATCAACAGATAGTATATACCGCCTCATTGGGTAACCGCCCAGCAGATTTGGCCGTAGTCAACAAGCGAGGCAAGGTCACGCGGTTGACGGATTTGAATGCCGACGTACTTGACCATAAAACGTTGAATAAACCTGAACTTATGACGGTTAAAAGCAGTGTTGACGGTCGCGAGTTACAAGCGTGGATTGTAACGCCTCCAGACTTTGACGCATCCAAACAGTACCCCATGATTCTAGAAATTCACGGTGGTCCTCATACTGCGTATGGCCCGAATTTCTCATCTGAAGTACAGCTGTTTGCCGCTGCGGGTTACGTTGTAGTGTATGGTAATCCTCGTGGTTCAACTTCTCAAGGCGCTGAATTTGCAAATTTAATTGACAAAAATTACCCGTCACAAGACTACAATGACCTGATGGATATGGTTGATGGTGTGATTGCTAAAGGATATGTCGACGAACAGTCCCTCTTTGTTACAGGTGGATCGGGTGGTGGCGTGCTGACCGCGTGGATTATTGGGAATACTGACCGTTTTAAAGCCGCTGTTGTTGCTAAGCCAGTGATCAACTGGACGAGTATGATTGGTACCTCAGATATCTACACCTTTATGGCAAAATATTGGTTTACCGATTTGCCATGGAATGACTACGAGCAGTATTGGAATCGCTCGCCATTATCACTTGTCGGCAATGTGAAAACACCAACTATGGTACTGACGGGTGAATTAGATGTAAGAACGCCAATGAGTGAGAGTGAACAGTACTATGGTGCATTGAGGCTGGAAGGTGTCGACAGCGCACTCGTTCGCATTCAAGGCGCGTATCACGGTATCGCCGCCAAACCGTCCAATTTAGCGAGAAAAGTCGGCTACATACTGGCGTGGTTCGATAAGTATAAAGACGACGAAAAAAGCGACTAAAGCGCTCACGCTTTACGAGTCCAAACATAGCCCGGGTTTCCGGGCTATGTTGTTATTGTTTGATGCGTTTTCTGACCGCTCGGGCATGCATGGCTGAGGGTACGATAACCATAATGGCAATTGCCGCCAGTACCCATTGGTAAGTCGCGCTGAGCGCCGACAAATGGGTCAGCTCACCTGCTAATTCGGTGTTGACGTGTTGTGCAAAGGCAATCGGGCCTATGGCAGCATCCCATGCCGCAGAAAACCCGTTGCTAAAGGCACTCTCCCACCCCAATGCCGAAAGCGCAGCATACGCTTTATAGGCAATAGCAGAGGTGCCAAAAGCGATAAAGCCAATCGCTACTGCACCAGTGCTCAAAATACCAATTCCGACCGAACCAATAGTGACAATACCGACGGAGATAATCCCTACACTAATGGGGGCTATCGCAACACCACCCCATGCGAACAACAAACCATAAGCATGACTGCCGCCGGCGATCCAGCCATAGGCTGGGGACTCGTTAGGCTCCAATGAGCCTAATTTGATGTGAACCAATGGAACACCGAAAAGCGAAAGTTTGCTGATAATGTCGCGCCGATGGGTGTTGGGTTGGTCAATTTCATTGGCAAACGCTTGTGGATGAAAAATACGCTCCATTCCCCGAATGTAACGAGTGTGGTTGAACAATTTCACGACTAACAAGAAATACACGCAAACAAACAACACAACAAGCCCGTGGGCGGCTATGGACAGCTCTACTTGCAGTGACGGATGGTCGATCGCGAGGCTTTTTAATCCAAATAGCCCACCGACTAAAATGCCCGCGGTCCCTAAAAATGCCACAACCGAACGAATAACATGTTGTTTTTCACGCTGCGTACGAGATTGATCTAGACTTGCTTGAAGCCCGAAAAAGGCACTTATTAGACCCGAAAAAGAGGCGATAAAGGTCACCAGTGTCGCGAGTTTGAATGCGCTGCCAGTTTTGATCACTCCGCTAGTCAATGCGGCAGCTTTAGCAGGGGCTGGAATAACATTGATGGCCAATAAGACCGCTGCGGTAAAACCTGCTCCGGGTTTACTTTTACCGAGGATTTCTTCAACGTAATCAGACAATGATGCTTTGAGTAATTTTCGCCCACGTGACAAGCGCTGTTTAACGGTTTCTTCAGTAAGGTCGAGCTCTTCGGCCACACGAGCAATCGACTGCTGCTCGCGATAGAACAAAATCAGTGGCTCGCGATAAGTATCGTCTAGTGATTTAATCGCCTGCCACATCAATTGCTGCTCTTGCTCATCAATCATTTCATCTTCTGAGTGCGCAGCAGTATCGGGGGTGTCATTGTCACTGAGATCATCAATATCGACATCCTTGACCGGTTTAGCCTTACGTCTGTAGTGGCTTATTTTAAATCGCAAAATACCGCACAACCACGCTTTGAGCTTGGCAGGATCGTGTAATGAATCGAGTTTACGCCATGCTTCGACAAAGGTTTCTTGAGCAATATCCTCACTGTGCTTG
This sequence comes from uncultured Alteromonas sp., assembly GCA_963922845.1. GTDB lineage: Bacteria > Pseudomonadota > Gammaproteobacteria > Enterobacterales > Alteromonadaceae > Alteromonas. Next base: position 28,038 of record CAWUJV010000036.1, on the reverse strand, counting down.
ATATCACCGAGGGATGAATAAGCCAAAGAACACAATAGATTTTGATAACGCACTACTATTTGACAGAATGCGTCGCGACTCCCGCCAAGTGAATGCATGACGAGTTCGCTGTCATCAGTATGGTTTTTTCCTGTAAACATGTTTCAACTACCAACTTAGTTTCACTACTAGTATGTGCCCAATCCACGTCGAAAGGTGACAGCTTTTCCAAAAAAAATTTTTATCTTTTCTTGTCACCTTTTATAGGTATTCCGCCACTTGTTGATAACTACGCCGTTTTGGCGACTTAATTCATCACAAAAAGTGGAGATTTATATGAAGACTTCGTTGTTGAATAGTGTACTTGTTGCGAGTTTGCTTTCGTTAGTTACCCCGTCTTATGCGTCAGATACATCGGCAATCGTCGATAATTTTGATCATCAAACGGTCAATAACTACGGCGTGACAAGACAGTTACTCACTGATGCTATGGCGGGTGGTAAAACCACCGCGCAAGCGACCTTCAAAGACGGCACAATGCATTTGCTGGGCGATATTGCGCCGCCAAGAGGGCAACCAGGTTGGGCGAGCACCGTATTGGTGTTAGATACCAACGGAGCAGCGCAAGATCTTAGTCAATTTGAAGGTGTGTTACTCAATATTCGAATCAATCAGGGTACGCTCTCGTTATCGGCAAACAGCACAGATGTGACCAACTATGACTATCATGCACTGCCTGTTTTGGTGCCGTCTGATGGCAAATTTCACTCAATCAAATTGCCGTTTCAAGATATGCGTCGCACATGGTCACAGCAAACTGCATTGAATACGTCATCCATCCAAAGTTTGAGTCTTGTGGCGTTTGGTCTGCAACCGGGTCATTTTGATTATGAGATAGACCAAGTCCGTTTCTATTGATGGGGAGATAACGCCGTGACTGATCAACGTATGCATGATTTAGATGTCGTTCGCACTATTGCACTGATGATGGGTATTGTGTTTCACGGCGCATTGTCATTTATGCCAATTTTTATTGGTTGGGCGGTAATGGATGTCTCTACCTCAGATATCATCCCCATGCTGGTCTTGATCAGTCATGCGTTTCGGATGCCGTTATTTTTTATGCTTGCAGGATTTTTTGTCGCAAAGGCGCTGAGTAAAACAGGTGTCATAAACGTCATTAAGCATCGGCTTATTCGAATCGGCATACCATTTATTCTGGGATGGATGCTACTTCGACCATTGTTAATCGCGGCATGGATTGCAGGCAGCCAAGATATGCAGGGAGATATTGATTGGGTCATGGTGTGGCAAGCGGTATGGCGTAATCTTGCCCAACTGCCCGACGGCTTATTGATTGGCACACATCTATGGTTTTTGTATTACTTACTGATGGTTACCGTCGCGTCATCATTGCTATATCCTCTCATTAGACGCTTTTTTGTGTGTCATGTTACGTTGGTCGAGCGATGGCAGCCAATAATCATGGTGGCAGTGGTAATGGCGTCGACGGCTGCATGCATATGGTTTATGCCGAGCTGGAGCATTGCGACTCCGGATAAGTCGTTAGTTCCCGTCGTACCCGTTTTACTGCTCTATAGCCTATGCTTTTGGGTTGGTATCGTTTTTCAGCAGCATCAGAAGGTGTTTTTTAGGCTGACTCAGTGTTCACTGTGGTCGGTGCTTTGCTTGCTTGGTGCTACTTTGTGTTGTTTGTCTTTGGCGCAATACGAAGGTCAATTTGGTCTTCCTCACTATATTTGGATAAAGCTGGCTTATTCGCTTTGTTACGCCGCATTGATGTGGTTAATTATCTCAAATTTGATTGGTGTTTGTCGGCGATATTGCCGTCAGCCAAGCAAGTTAACACGCTATTTTTCCGATGCTGCGTACGGCGTGTATTTGCTTCATTTACCGGTAGTAATTTTTGTGCAAATTAGCGTGTCCGAATTGCCGTTGTCTTGGTGGCTAAAACTACCACTGGTCTTTATAGTCAGCACGTTAATCTCGTTGGGCTTGTATGATGTGTTGATTCGGGCAACATGGATAGGTCATTTACTCAGTGGCCAAACTAAACCCAGTATTGTGTTGGCTGCGCTTCTTCAGGGAAAACATCGAGGCACACATGACAGCAATCGGATGGCATGAGTTTAAAAATAATAATTTTCAGTGGGTTACCTTTGTATGTTTGTACTTACTTACATTGGCTAGTCAAATAGCGTTCCCGTTATACCAGGCCGTGCAACAGGGCGAAAATTATCTACCTCAGCTTTTACCCAGTTTAGTTTTTTTAACCATTTTGGGCATCCCCACCATCGCAATTGGGCTTTTTCTTGGGCCTCGTTTGGGAATTGGGATTATCAATCAAAAGTCGCAGCATCAAGTTTGGTCTGGACTCGGTATCGCCGTCGTTGCTGGTATGTTACTTGGCGGTTTATTGCTTTTGTTACGAGTATGGCTTGCGTCATATTTGCCGGACGAAATACCGGCTTATGGTTTTAGAGGCTTCGTCGGAGGGGTTCTGGTTTCATTTGGCGCGGCGGTGGGTGAAGAAATCTTTTTTCGCTTTGGCTTACTCACTCTTTTACTCTTCATGGTTCAAAAATGGCGTAAGACGCCTGTCAGCAATACGGTGTTTTGGAGTGTAGTAGTGGTAGTGTCGGTACTATTTGGCGCGGCCCATTTACCACAACTGTTGTCATATGGCGCAGAAACCAGCTTTGCCGTGAGCTCCACAATTATCGGCAATGTAATGGTAAGTCTATTATTTAGCTGGTGTTTTTGGCGATTCGGATTAGCGTCTGCTATGGTCGCCCATTTCAGTGTTGACATCGTTTTACACGCGTTCTCGGCCGTTTTGTAGTTCAAAATAAAAACAAATAAAGTGTAAATTTTTTGTTGAATCTTGAATTTTGTTTGTCTATTATGCGCTCGCTCAATCGTTGAGCGATTACTTTTTCATCAAACCAACAACTGTAAAGGAGTAGAAAACATGATGTATTCGAAGCAACCCTTTGCAGGTCATTTCCGCTAGGTAGCAGGAAGCTATTCAATTTTAGTAGCTTTCGCAAGAAGCTACGTCCCGGTCAAACGACCTGCCAATTACCTTCGTTTTTTGTTTACGAATTCTCGCAAGAGAAAGGATTTGGTATATGGGCACGACCATACAACAACTCGCTGAATCGGTGAGCCTAATTGCATCTACACAAACGTGGATCGAGGGCAAAGCTACTCAGCAATTGATTAAAACATCACAACTAACAGACATGCTGCACGTAGCAGGCATGCCAGATTTGCACCCTGGGAGGGGTTATCCCATTGGTGCAGCGTTTTTTACTCAAGATACATTGTATCCGGCACTCGTCGGGAACGATATTGGGTGTGGAATGGGGCTTTGGCAAACCTCAGCAAAGGTCGCCAAAGTTAACAAGGACAAATTAGCTAAACGACTCACAGATGTCGAATCGCCATTGGACAGCACGTGGGATGAAGACATTGCCAGCTTAAAACGGCAAAAACACATTCGCGTTGATAGCTATGACATGGCGCTGGGCACTATAGGAGGAGGGAATCATTTTGCGGAATTCCAAGCGTTTGATGATGTTGTTGATGAAACGACATTTGCAGCCCTTGGACTAGATAAGTCTCGATTACAGTTGCTAGTGCATTCGGGGTCGCGCGGTTTAGGGCAATCCATTTTAGTCGACCACGTCAGTCGATATAGCCACAGCGGCTTGCAGCCGTCAGACAGCGACTTTAATGACTATCTCGAAAAGCACGACGAGGCCGTAAGGTGGGCAGAACTGAATCGAGAATTGATTGCGAGGCGATTTTTACATGCGATCCGCGAATCGGGTCAACCGATTCTGGATGTGAATCACAACCTCGTTGTCCCCAAATCTATTGATGGACAACAAGGCTGGCTGCATCGCAAAGGTGCGACGCCGAGTGACCAAGGATGCGTGGTAATTCCTGGTTCGAGAGGGGACTTTAGTTATCTAGTTAAACCCTGTGCGCCAGGAGAATCGCACGTAGCAAGCTTGTTTTCTCTTGCTCATGGCGCGGGTCGAAAATGGCAACGTGGTGACTGTCAAGGACGGCTAAGTCACAAGTACAAAAAAGAGGACCTACTGCACACGGCGCTGGGCAGTAGAGTGATTTGTGGCAACAAAACGCTTTTATATGACGAGGCACCTCAGGCTTATAAAAAATGCGCGTCTGTGGTGGGAGATTTGGTTGACGCTGGGTTGGTTACTATCGTTGCAGTTCTTCGTCCGGTATTGACCTTTAAAACTCAAGGAGAGTGTACCAAATGATGTTACTACAACTCTCCTCGGGGCAAGGGCCTATGGAGTCGTGTTTAGCTGTTGGTATGGCGGCTAAACACGTTGTGAGACTCGCAGCGAAAAATGGTATTACAGCCAGCGAGGTGGAATCGGTAAAGGCTGATAAACCGGCGTGTTTTCGCTCTGTTTTGCTCAAGTTGACGGGCACGTCAGACGCGTCAGTTAAGGCGTTCGCTGAACAATGGAATGGGTCAATGTTGTGGATATCCCAGAGCCCGTTTAGAGCCAATTACAAGCGTAAAAATTGGTTCTTTGGTGGCCAAGTGTTCGACTTAGTGCCCGTCGAGCACACGATGGATATCGAGTATCGAACATGCCGGTCTTCAGGTGCTGGTGGGCAACACGTCAACACCACTGATTCGGCAGTAAGGGCAATACATCGCGCTTCAGGTATTAGTGTACGGGTGGAGTGCGAGCGCAGTCAGCATGCAAACAAGCGACTGGCGACGGCATTGTTATTGCGCAAGCTTAAAGCGCTTTCGTCTAAACGCGAAGCAACGCTAGCTCAAGCGCGATGGTCAGAGCATTGGTCGCTAGAAAGAGGAAATCCAATAAAGGTGTTCAAAGGACGTACCTTCACATTGGTCTGAGTAAAAGGAGAAAACAATGATGCATGATATTAAAGGTGCGCTCTTTTAGGTATTAACCTAACGGAGCGTAAAATGAATAAAGAATTCCGGTTAACAACAGCTTATGGCGAAAACGAATATGGCCTTGCTGAAGTGCCTCAAAAGTTATCCAGTGTCATGGTTTCTCGCATTTTTAAGGGTGACGAATCCGGCTGCTCTCATTGTTTTCCGCATGGTTATGAGACGTTCAATGCCAAGTGGCGAAAGCAGCAAAGGAACTGGAAATCGTATAGAAAAAAACAATGGAAAGCATGCTGCGGCGCGAAACGTGCTGGGCATCAAGGTGAAAAAAAATGACAGTAATTACTGCAGCAATTAAACATGGAAAAGTGAGTATTTCTGCCGATACGCAATTGAATTTCGGTTCAACACAAGTCAATGCAAAATACTTAAATCACTCGAGCAAACTGATTCGAGTCAACAACAGTGTTATCGGTGTAACAGGATGGTCGGCAACTTGCCAAGTACTTGAGCACTTGGCGAAAGTACACCCAGAACGTTTTAAACTGAACTCACGTTGGGAGATTTTTGAAACCTTATTGGGATTACATGAAAAATTCAAAGACGACTATTTCATTGAAACCAGTGAAGGTCGTAATCAACCTGTTGAATCCAATCAAATCGATGGAATTATCGTGAATCAATATGGTTTGTTTGAATTTGGTAGTTATCGAGAGGTACACCAATATGAACACTTCTGGTCTACGGGGTCTGGCCGCCGATTTGCGTTGGGGGCGATGCATGCAATGTATAATTCTTCTGCATCTGCGCAACAAATCGCTGAAGCGGGGGCGAAGGCTGCGGCAGAGTTCGACGACAGTTGCAATCTGCCATTGAATACTACGGTTATTGATCTCGTTAACACACACTAATCCAACATACTTGCCCGCCGCCAAGGCGGGCTAAAAGCCAAGGTAAGAATGGCGCCTGATGTCATCATCGCAAGGTCATAGAAGCACTGCGATACGGTACTTGTAATCTAAATATCTGACGTATGGTTAAAAGGCCATGGGTATCATTTGACTATAAAGTTTGGATAGTTTTATGTTTTCGAACGCTTCTTTGCGCTTTTCTTTTGACTAGCTAATCCGCAAAGTGTTTAGCGTTCTTAGAGCGCCGGCATTAACTTTCGGGGTGAGGGAGCTTCTTATTGTGGATAGTTGGCGCTTTTTAGCCGAACCGAAAGTCGATTATTTGACCTTAGTTAACAAAGGGTAACATGTGTTCAGGGATTTTTGATTCGGGTCGCCAATAATAGTTGGTCAGTGCGTATCGCGAGCCGTTTATAAGTGGTTTTCCTCTATGAATTCCTCTTGTATTTACCAGTATTAATGTTCCAGCTGAACCCAAAAATTCAACCAACTTTTGACTCTCAAAACATTCTGAATATTTATCCAGCCTATTTTCATCAAGATCAACATTGTGTGAATCGCAAAAACGAATGATTTCGTTCGCATTGCCGCTCTCTCGTATATATTGAAAAGGCCCATTAAGCGGAGTGACATCTGATAAATACAAGATGGCCTTGAATTGATAGGGTACACAACTGTCTCTATGCCACCCATGTCCTGATCCTTTGTTTTCTTTTATGGCGTTTATTTTTGCTGCCATCGTAAAACCAATAAGTGAGTCGACATTGTACAGTCTGTTCATCCACTGGCCGATCCGTTTATCGTTCAAAAGATCAAGGTCTTCGGATAAATTATTGCTGCCCATAATGCGGTTATCCGCGCCTATATCGTCTTGCCACACTTTAATATTGTTTTTGGAGTGCCGGTCTAAACATTTATCTATTTGAGTCGTTGCACGATCACATTGTTGCTGTGTCCAAAAATTAGGAATGACACAATAGCCTTCAGAAATGACCTGGTTTAGTGTGGCTGAGTCAGTGTCACTGGTGAGGTGTTTACCATACTTGGCCTCATAGCGCTGTAGTCTCTCTTGTACACTAAGGTGGTCAAACACTGTCGCAATCTCCGCTTAAGCCTGCTTAGTGAAAATAATTTCGATTGAATAGTACCGGGCTTTGTCCCTCGGTAGGCGATACGTTTCATAGCCTAAACTTTCGAAGCGCGCGATCAATGCTCTTAGTTGTTCGAAGAAATCTAAAAAATCAACAATGGAAGACGTTTCAGGTCGCTCAAATTCTACAATCACTTGGTTGGGTTGCACATTTGTATCCAGCATGTGATGCAGGATCTTAGGTGCGGCACCTTCTATGTCCAGTTTTATGACATCCATCGACGAATGATTGTTTTCTTCCATCACTGAAGAAAGCTTTTTGCACTTAGCCGTAAATTGACGCCCAGGGTGTTCAAATATCATTGATGGAGAGCCGCCGTATACTGGTGTGAAAAACAACATGTCTTCGTCTTTGTCCCACACGCCTACTTGTTGAAATTTCAGTTTTGGATGGTTGATACGGTTGATATGTCTGGTTGCAATTATAGACGGATCGTACATGTATATCGGACAATCATACTTGTCTGCCACAGCACGATCGAAACTTGTGTCGCTGAGAACACCGAGTGAATAAATTATACTCTGTGAGTTGAGAGGGAATTCGCTGTTGAGGTAATAGTTGCCAAACTGCTCAAATCTGCTGTCAATTAACGGAATGGTTTCTTCAAATTTTTTCGTTAGCACTCTGAACGGGCTAAAAAAATAATGCCAATTGGCTAGCTGAATTCTGTGAAATATCCTTTGGTGTAGACGCGCTTTGACGAAAAAGGATACGCCTGCCCAGCGGTCTTTCTTATAGTAATAGATAAAACCCTGCACTAAATTCATTAATGTACCCTTCTTGCTGGTTTACCATGCACCAACTGAATAGATGCGATATTGGCGTTAATCGTGATGAGAATGATGGCATAAAAAAATTGTGAAACAACTAACGTGAATCAATTATTTTACCCTCTCTATTTAGTATATATCGGAACAAACTGCGATTGCTTGAGCGCTCGTACTATTGATTGTCATGACGTTGAGCTTTTCTCGTTCGCAGGATAGTTTGGATTGAGAGTGACTCGGACAAAGCATACACGATAGTGTCTTATTTCTTGATGTGCCTTTTGAACCATCCAATGGTTTGCCCAAGGTCAGTGAGTGCGTGTTAGAAAACGTCTTAAATGGTTATATATGAACCAAAGCGTTTCATCCTAGACGAAAATTTGATTTTGGGCTTAGTTCTGCGTGATTAGCTTGTAGTATCAATTCCTTACCTTTGATGTTAGATTCTTGTTTTATCAGAGTAGCATTTAGCTATATTCGCACGCTTCAGCGTATTTACTGAGCGAAGGATTACAGATTATCGTTTGTAACCTTCCCAGACCGAGATTTATTGAAGTCTGAATAGACATGAAAGCAAAGTAGGACACAATAAGTTACTATGTTGTTCAAAAGTAGAGCGACTTATGACGAGCCGTAAACGTCGAGAAAATATCTTCCCTCTACAAAACATCAAGCGATTTAAAAGTATAATTACAAATGCTTAAAAATATCTATTTTCACATCGAACAAGATGACACAAAGCAAGAGGCGATCGAAGCCGGCATTGTGCAAAAAATGGCTGAACAACAGCACGCGAATTTAAATTTTCTCCAAAGACACCTGCCAAATATTCACGACCTTGTGAAGCTTCAGCGTACGTCTCGTTCGTCTATTTTGTGTAATAAGCTTGGTGAATTAAATATTGTTGATCAGCAAACGGGCAGAGTGTTATATGGATTGCACCCGCAAAAGGAAATAAAAGAGCACGTCGATCATTTTTTGAGGTATCCCCTCCAAATTAATAAAAATGCGTTATCGCGATCAAAACAGACCGACCACTTACCAAGTGGGTTACTGGGTTTTGAAACAGCTGTTGCTCAAACTATGGTTCAACATTCTTCACCGGTGAAAGCCTGTGACGTAGTCGTGGTGCTTGGGTTGGGGCTTGGCTACCACCTCGACATGTTAATAGATCAAGCTAGGCCAAAACATGTCATTATTTATGAACCCGATCTGAGTTTTGTAAAATGTACGTTGTCATCTATTTCTTGGTCAAAGCTGTTCCAAAAAGCGAACGATCTTGGTATTGGCCTTTACTTCCAAGTGGGAAAAGATGGTCGTGATTTGTTGAGCGACCTTGCCGAACTTCGAGGGGTGTATCCTTTCGATTCTTTTTTCTTGTATAAACACTTAAACCATCCTGTTTTCGACAGTATCCAAGAAGCATTGTGTGATAGTGGATGGGTTGATACAAAAGCTGAAGACTTGACGGCAAAAGCCAAGAGGAGCTTTAGTCAGTACGCTCCTCCATGGACCCTGCCGTATGACCCTAATCGCTGGCAACGCGCCAACCTTGATTTGGTGTTGTTCCAGAAAAATCTGGATGCATTTGAAAAGTACTTTCCCGAAATTCACAGTTCAATGGTGAATTACAGACCTAAGAACTGGTGGCCTGTTAGAAATAAAGATGGGCAGATCAATTTAGTTTATCGAGATACTATGTGCCTCTTGTATGGTGAAAATCCGCCTAAGGAATGCACGGAAAGTGTTGAAGCCTTTAAAGCGAGGCCCAATCGAGATGGTTTGGTTCTTGGTTATAAGGGTAAAAAGCTTAGAAACTATCTGCATTACAAGTTTGTAAACCGATGTGAATCTGTACTCAATGAGTTGGAAGACTCCAGCGGTGAACTACCTGAAAATGTCAAATCAATGATTTTGTTTGGTCTGGGTGTTGGGTATCAGTTGGAACAAATCATGGAACAACACTCAGTAGACAAGCTGTTTATCTGCGAACCCAACACTGATTACTTCTTCGCCTCTCTTTTTGCGATTAATTGGCATGACATTTTTCAGTATATTGACAGTTCTGGTGGACACCTCTACATCAATATTGGGGATGATGGCTCAAATTTAATTGATGATCTATTGGGGCAGTTTCACACCGTGGGTCCCTACATACTTGCGAGTACATTTTTCTACCAAGGGTACTACAATGCTCACTTAGTAGAAGCTGTTGCGCGATTGCGGGAGCAGCTTAAAGTCATCATTGCTATGGGTGACTACTACGACCATGCAAAATACGGTATTGCTCATACGACATGGTCTGTTGAAAACCATATTGCTTACATGACTAAGTCAGGCGTGCAAAGGCTCTCCAATAACGTCAGAAGTGCGCCAGTTATCTTAGTAGGCAACGGCCCCTCTTTAGATCAGTCGATTGAGTTTTTGCGATCAGCCCAAGAAAAGGCAATTATTGTATCTTGCGGTACCTCGCTACAAACCTTATACAAGTCGGGTATAAAACCCGATTTCCACGCTGAAGTTGAGCAAAATCGCTCCACATACGAATGGGCAGCAAGAGTAGGTGCTTTCGATTATCTTAAAGAGATAACACTCGTCAGTTGCAATGGTATTCATCCAGACACATGTGGTTTGTATAAACGAACGTTTTTGGCGTTCAAAGAAGGTGAAGCGTCAACCGTTTTTTATACAGAAATGTTCCCAGAGCATGATTTTGAACTTCTCTCCAGAGCCTTCCCAACCGTTACCAATCTAGCTTCAGATATTGTCAGTAAAATGGGGTTTAAGTCAGTTTACCTGGTAGGTGTTGATTTGGGGTTTGTCGATGACAAGTATCATCATTCTAAGGCTTCTGCTTATTACAATGACGACGGTGAGGAGATGTACGAATATGCAAAGGAAAACGACGTTACCATTCTAGTAGAAGGTAACATCCGCCCATTCGTCTATACCAAATATGAATTTAAAATTGCGAAAGCAATGCTTGAGCGAACATTCTCTGACGTAAATGACGTCTACAATCTCAGTGATGGCGTGAAATTTAACTTTGCTACGACATTGCCTTACGAAGATGTACTTTTTGATAAGTTTGACGGCACAAAACACGCACTACTCGAAGAATTATGGAGTGAATGCTTCACCAAAATAGACGTTAGCGAATTTAATGAGAAAAGAGACAAAAGATTCCAAAAGACGTCGTTACTCGAAGAACTTGCCATTTTGAGCGGCTTTTTGGAACGCGCAGATTTTGATACTAAAAGCAGTGTTGTCGACTTTATTGATCAGCACAGAAAATTACTCGTCAAATCGTACCAAAGACGAAAGAGCTTCTTGTTTTTTTACCTCAACGGGACGGTCAATTTTGTCAATAGCGCTCTGAGTAAAGTGGTTAACGTAGAGGACGGTTGGCTGGAGGCTGCTACTGATATTTTACAATTTTGGCGAGAGACGTTAGACAAAATAACTTATCAACTCACCCATGACGAGATGGGGTTTGACTTTATATCGGCACACACTGTCGAGAGGCGGAGGATAGTCGCGACGAGGAGCTCAGTGCTACATCCTATTCAGTTTACTATTTCATCGACTGAACATGAACCTTTGCTAAAGGCTGCCTTAGACTACTTTGCGTTAGAAGCCGACAATCATGTGGCCAACCAAGTGCCATACTTGATTAGATTTGATTCTCAATATGATTCGAGCCATTACGAGAGAGTTTGTACCATTCATACTGGCTCGACGGAGTTTGATCTAGATACCCTTGCTGAAAATGAGTCATTGCTCGTTTTGCCAAAAGATTATTTGACGGAAGGGGTTGTATCTGGTGCCAATGACTACGTGCGTATTAGATGTGCGGTTTTTGCGTTATTTGCCGATACTAAGATTAAGGTTGTTTTTCCTAAGTTAGCTTTTGATAGCGAACGGCAAGATGTAAAAGACTATTACAACCTAGACTTATTATCGCATTGTTATGCATATGAAATTGAGCATTGCGTTATGTTTAGTCTAGAGCCATTGTCAGAAGACGAAAAACTTACACTAGCCGGTGATAGATTGAAGATGATCCCTTTATTGTCTGAAAGAGACCTAGTCTATTGTGATCTACCATACGACAAACAATTAGAAGAAAAGCATTACTATACCGCTATGTTCGCGGAGTTGAGAAACGATTATGGAAAACTTTGAAGGTAAAAATATATTAATTACCGGGGGAACAGGCTCATTTGGAAACAAGTTCGTCCAAGAGTTGTTAAGACGTAGTTCGCCGAACAAGATCATTATTTACTCGCGTGACGAGTTGAAGCAATTTGAAATGCAGCAACTCTTTGATAATGAATGTATGCGTTATTTCATCGGTGATGTGAGGGATAAAGAGAGACTCAAGGTTGCGATGAAAGGCGTTGATTACGTTGTTCACGCCGCTGCATTAAAACAAGTTCCTGCTGCAGAGTACAATCCAAACGAATGTATTAAAACCAATATCAATGGAGCACAAAATGTCATTGATGCCGCCATTGCCACAAATGTTTCTCGAGTGATAGCACTATCAACTGACAAAGCAGCCAATCCGGTCAATTTGTATGGCGCGACCAAGCTGGCGTCTGACAAGCTGTTTGTTGCCGCCAATAATATTTCTGGTGCCCGGGGAACTCGTTTCTCTGTAGTGAGGTACGGTAATGTCGTTGGCTCTAGAGGTTCAGTCGTACCGGTATTTCGGAAACTACTCGAGCAAGGCAAAGAGACGTTACCAGTTACACATCCAGATATGACTCGATTTTGGATAACGCTAGCTCAAGGTGTGGATTTTGTTTTTAAAAGCTTCGCACGTATGCGTGGCGGCGAAATATTTGTCCCTAAAATTCCTTCAATACGAATCGTAGATCTTGTTAAGGCGATGAGCGGAAAAGAAGAATACGACCTAATCGGTATTCGACCTGGTGAAAAACTGCATGAAATAATGGTGCCAGAAGAAATGGCACACCATTCCATTGAATTTGATGATCATTTTGTTATCGCACCCGCTATCACATTTTTCGACAAGAACATCGACTATAAGACCAATCGCCTTAAGGAAAAGGGGACAAATGTATCTGAAAATTTTGAGTACCACAGCGGCACTAACCCAGACTTTCTAACCGTTGAGGAGCTCGTATTACTGGATAAGAACCAATTATGATCCCCTACGGTGCCCACGATATTGATGAGTCAGATATCCTGTCGGTCAACGAGGTCCTGAAAAATGGTTTTCTTACGCAAGGCCATATGGTGCCGAAGTTTGAAAACGCGCTTTGCGACTATACGGGCGCTGAACATTGTATTGCAGTTAATAGTGGGACGTCTGCACTTCATATCGCTTGCCTTGCGCTTGGGGTGGGAAAAGGCGATATCGTATGGACAACGCCTAACACGTTCGCTGCCAGTGCAAATTGCGCATTATACTGTGGCGCAGATGTAGACTTTGTTGATATCGATAAGGCAACGCGTTCAATTAGTGTTGCGCAGTTAGAAGAAAAGTTGTCCTTGGCATCTGTTAAGGGAACGCTGCCTAAAGTGCTCGTCGTTGTACATTTTGCAGGTCACATGTGTGACTTGGTTGAAATAAACAAACTTGTTAAACGATACAATATTAAGCTAATTGAAGATGCTGCGCATGCATTGGGAGCGTGTTTCAATGCACAGTTTAAAGGGGGAAATCCTCGTTACAGCGATATCGCCGTGTTGTCATTTCACCCGGTGAAGTCAATTACCACCGCAGAGGGCGGTGCAGCATTGACAAACGACCCAGACCTCGCGCGAGCGTTAAAACTGTATGCATCTCATGGTATTACGAAAGATAGTGGGCTGTTTGTGAATGAAGCCTCCGTCTCCGCATATTATGAGCAACAAGTTTTAGGTTTTAATTACAGGCTGAGTGATATCCATGCGGCTTTGGGTATAACCCAACTTAAACGATTGGATGAGTTTGTCGCTAGACGACAATCCATCGCTAAGCGTTACATGCAGATGTTAAATGATTTGCCCATAAAACTGCCGATATTCGATCCTCACAGCGCGTGGCATCTATATGTTATTGAGCTTATGGAACACGACAGGGATGTAGTTTTTTCTGAATTAAAAGAGCGGGGCATCGGGGTAAACATTCATTACATTCCGGTACATTTTCACCCTTATTACCAAGCGCTAGGTTTCAGCAAAGGTCAGTTCCCTAACAGTGAAACATATTACGCCAATGCGATTACCTTACCTTTATTTCCAGCATTAACGGTCGATAACCAAAATTATATTGTTGATGTACTACACGAGGTTTTATCGTAACCCTATTTATTTTAGCGCGTGAAGATAAAATTGGTTGGCGCCTAGACATAGCATGGTGAGATAAGTAAGGCGTGGGATGTGGGCGTTTATTGAGATGCGAAAAGGCTTGTGCGGTGTAAATAGAAATACTGCCCGCCTGATTCAGCGTGTTAAAAATTATTGAGGGAGCGCCTAGCGGTATTACGTTACTGTTAGTACACTATTCGCGGGATTGCCCATTAAAAAAGCGTACAAACTAGATGATAAATAAAGATATTTTGCTATCAATAATTGAAAAGGCGTTTGAAGAGTTAAATGCCTTACGTGATGATGCCGAAAAGATCAGTTTTTCAACTCAGGCCGAACTTTACGGACCTCAAAGCAAACTAGACTCTGTTGATCTTGTCAATTTGCTATTGGCAATAGAAGAATACATCGAAGATGAGTTAGACATCAGTTTCACAATAACGAGTGAAAAGGCTCTTTCGTTAAAGAATAGTCCCTTTAGAACTGTTCAGACTCTTTGCGACTACTTACAAACCGAATTATCTAACTAAAGGACTCTGAGATGCCTGACGTTGCACTTATCACTGGTACCAGCAAAGGCATCGGCGCTGCTTTAGTAAAGCATTTTCTTACACTGAATTATACAGTGATAGGCTGTAGCCGAAGTGCTTCGAGCATTTCGGCCCCTAATTACCGACATTTTATTTTGGATGTTTGTGATGAGGAAGCAGTAAAAAAAATGTTTTCTACTGTTCGTAAAGACTATGGCCGGCTTGATGTATTGATCAACAACGCAGGTATCGCGGCCATGAATCATGCGATGTTGACTCCTTCCGACACCGTAAAAAATATTCTTAATACGAACGTTCTTGCAGGATTTATTTGCTGTAGAGAAGCAGCCAAATTGATGAAAAAGAACCGGTTTGGACGCATTGTTAACTTTTCAACAGTTGCTGTGCCACTGAATTTGGAAGGGGAAGCTGTTTATGCTGCCTCGAAAGCGGCAATGGAGAGTTTGACAAAAATCCTAGCGAGAGAATTTGCAGAATTTGGCATCACAGTTAATGCAATAGGCCCAACGCCTATTGAAACGGATTTGATCAAAAATGTGAGCCCCGACAAGATAAATAAACTCATAGAGAGGCAAGCGTTAAAGCGTTTGGGTACTTTTGACGATGTAGTAAATGTAATCGATTTTTATATCGATAAAAACAGTGATTTTGTCAGTGCTCAGGTGGTCTACCTAGGAGGCGTGTAATGTTCATTGATTTTTTAATAGAGGGTTTTGCCGACAACAAAGATAAAGACGCAATGGTTTGGCAGGAAAAAGCCTACTCCTATGCTTTCTTGTTAGAGCAAATTCACGTTTGGCGCAGTCGGATAGAGTCCGAAGGCATCAAAGCGGGTAGCGTGGTGATGGTTGAAGCAGATTTCTCACCTGTTTCCACGGCTTTATTATTGGCACTTGTAGAACATCAGTGCATCTTCGTACCTATTACAGCATCGGTTAAGTCAAAAAAAGATGAATTTATCGAAATAGCATTAGTTGAATTCCTTATCACCATCAATGCTAATGATCAGGCTACTTTTACCCAATTAAGTAATGCCCAGACCCATGAATTATACCAGGATTTAAGAGATAAACAGGTACCAGGCTTAGTACTGTTTTCTTCTGGTTCTACAGGTAAAAGTAAGGCCGCAGTGCACGATTTTGCAAAGCTTCTTGATAAATTTAGAATTCCACGCCACGCGATGAGATCGATTAGCTTCTTACTTTACGACCACATAGGAGGCGTCAATACTCTGCTCTATACGCTATCTAATGCGGGTTGCCTTATTACATTAAGTAACAGACAACCGAGCTACGTTATGAAAATCATCGAGCAATTTTCAGTTGAGTTGTTACCGACCTCTCCTAGTTTTATCAATTTAATGCTTATTAGCGGCGCGCATGAGCAATACGATATATCTTGTCTTAGTACGGTCACCTACGGTACCGAACCTATGCCTTCTTCAACACTAGAACAATTCCACGCTCGTTTTCCTACTATCAAGCTTTTGCAAACTTATGGTCTGTCAGAATTGGGAATATTGCGTTCAAAATCCAAAGACTCATCATCTTTGTGGATGAAGATAGGTGGAGAAGGATTTGAAACGCGAGTCGTCGATGGTATTTTGCACATAAAAGCGCATTCAGCCATGTTGGGCTACTTGAATGCGCCTAGCCCATTTACCTCTGATGGATGGTTTGATACTGGCGATTTGGTTATACAAGACGGAGAGTATGTAAGAGTCTTGGGCAGACAGTCAGAAATCATCAATGTTGGCGGGCAAAAGGTATTTCCTGCAGAAGTTGAAAGTGTCTTAATGGCGTTACCAGATGTCGCAGAGGCAGAAGTTTATGGTAAAGAAAATGGCATTTTAGGTAATGTTGTTGCCGCTAAAATTCGATTAAACAACGCCGCGACAGACATGAGTAAAGCAGAGTTGAAAACGAAGCTAAAACGGTATTGCAGGCAACATTTGGAACACTTTAAAGTTCCAGCCACTATTTTGTTTGATGAAGCTCAGCAGTTTAGTGCGAGATTTAAAAAACAGCGGACTAAGACCGTTTAGTTCATTATGTTCACGTTTAGGTTAATGCTAGAGAGCGACTTAGAACAGGTTATGGCATGGCGGACCTCCAAAAAGGTCAGTCAGTTTATGCAAACCGATATTGAGCCAAATTTAGAACATCAAAAAGCGTGGTTTAATCGCGTTGCTAGTAGTGATCAATTTGTTTACTGGATAATAGAGTACAATGCTACTCCTATTGGTGTTATTAATCTTGCAGATTTAGATGAGGGAAGCAAACAGTGCTCTTGGGGTTTTTACATCGGCGATGTTAACTCTGCAAATTTGGGTGGGTTTGTTCCGCCTTACCTGTATAATTTTCTTTTCCATCAAACCAATATCACGTCTTTAGTAGCTGATGTCATGGACCACAACACTATGGTTAAAAAGCTGCATATACTTCACGGATATTGTGAAAAAGGTGTCCTAGACACCGTCATTGAAAAAGGCATGGAAACCTTTCGTTTGAGACGCTTTGAACTATCAAAAAGTACTTGGTTGCAAAAAAAGCGTTTTTCTCATTTCGTGAGTCATTTCGAAGGTTTTCCCGGGTCGCTCCTAGATTAAAGAGATATCTGAATCGGCCGATATAAACCAATGCGCAAAAAGAATTGTGAGGGCCCTGTGAAAGCGAGTGTAATTGTACCTGTATTCAATTTAGAGCCTTTTATTGGCCCATGCCTAGAGAGTCTAGTGAATCAAGTCGTCGATTTTGACTATGAGATCGTGGTGGCGAATGATTGCTCTACAGATAATAGCCTCGACGTTATTAACGCGTATAAACAGCGCTATCCAGAACTAATAAAACTCATTGATCAGCCTGTAAACAGAGGGTTGGCTGTAAACATGCGTTGCCTTTTGCGAGCGGCAAAAGGACAGTATGTAGCGTATATTGACGGCGATGACCTTGCTCTCTCTGGTAAGTTGCAGGCTCAAGTAGACTTTCTCGATAACAACCCAGATTGTGGAATGGTGTATCACGAATCCGAGGTGTTTCAATCTGATTCAGGGGAAGTAACGAGTCACTATGTGCAAGACTACTACAATCGAAACTACATTCCCGAGAAAGCCGATATTTCCCACCTCATTCGATACGGCTCATTTTTTCAAGCAAGTAGCTTAATGATCAGAAATCATGAGGCGATTACGTCGACTGTGGATGCTGGCTGTAAGATAATACTTGACCAGCCATTTCAAATTTTAAACGCTGGTTATCTCCAGTCTAAAATTGGTCGCCTACCTCAAGTTTTGGGTCGATATCGAATTCACGCCGCTAGTTTTGGCGCGAAAACGCTGCAAGATGCCAAGCGAAGAGAACAAGTCCTAATGGACCAACTCCAGGCAATTTCGCATGGGAGCACATTTGGCGTCGCAGAAGAATTACTGTCTCAAGGGCGAGCGCATTACTATATGGCGACAGCTATTTTCTTCCTGAAACTTGGCGATATTCAGAGGTTTAATGAATATATTACATTGTCGGCAGAAACGAGTTGGCGTTTTGATACGCGTCACGCATTTTTGTTTGATAATAGAAGTGACCATGTTGCCTGCAAAAAGCTATTTGTTAGCAATTGAATTTAATCCATAGGCGGATGATTAGTTTATCACTGGTGTAAGAAGAAGCGACAAAATGAACTATAAGAACATTGTGTGTATTGATGACTTTGTGCGCCAGGATTTTGAAAAAGCGAAAGTTTTTTTTTATAACCTAATCAGAGAGCCCATTTTACAAGCCACCGCAATTGATATAGGTGAATCGCCACGACTCAGCAACAGCAGGAATAGTCTAAAAGATGGCTTTTGCTTAACTAAATTTACATCTTTGCTTGAATCATCACAGTGGCAAACCAATTACCATAGTATCGCCGAGCGCGCACAAGATTATCTTATTGCACATTTACCCGAAGATGTGCTGGTTATTTCATATGAAATGCCAAAGTGGTTAGAGGCAGTGTTAGACAACCACAAGGTCGACTACATAGACATCAGAATCAGCCCTCTGCGCTTTGCTAGAGATTTATACATTGTTCTTCGTTCAAATCATCCAAAGATTCAAAAGCGGATAAACAAGTTTGCTGTAAAAGAAGCGGAGTTTAGGCTGGAAGCATCATTAGCTATCGCATATGCAAGAAATAAAGCCGCCCCCGCCATCGCTGACAACAGTGTCGTGTTTATTGGTCAGACCGAGAGTGATGCATCATTAATAAATGAAAATGGTGAGTTTTGTCGTGTTCGAGACTATGAACTAAAAGATATTCAGCGAGATAGACAACTATACTATCTAGCTCATCCCTTAGCGGGTGATCATGCAAAGAACGAGTTTGCATGGCTTTCCCGTCGTAACAAGGCCATAGAGCAAATTGACCACAATGTATATAACTTGCTCTCTATGCGACGCAATGTGGAGTTTATAGCGATTTCGTCTAGCGTTATTCAGGAAGCAAAGTACTTCGATAAAAAAGGAACGTTTTTATACCAACCTGTTTGTCCAATAGACGAAGCTGAGTATATTCATATACATTTCTCAACGTTTGTTTCACCCATATTCTGGCACAAAGCCCTCAAGATCAAATCGAAAAAGCCTGAAGTTGAGGTATTACCGAGTTTGCAGCTGGATTGGTTGAGAAGCTTGCATAACGTTTGGTGGGGTTATGCACCATTCAAAAAACAGAACAGTTTTATCGACAAAGAAGCTTTCGATGTCTCTGGAGGAGCAGAATTGCGAAGAGAGTTTGAAGTGTTGAAAGCTTCTGTAGAGGACAACAGCTAACCATGCGTGTGCTTTATATATTGCAGAGTTTGAATCGAATTGCGCCAAATACCGTCATAATGAATTCATTGCTAAGTCTTGTCGATAAACTAGACGGCGTATTTGTTGTCAGTTTGTATAAGTCAGCAAGTGACAATTACAAAGCGACGTTGACCAACCATGGAATACGATATAAAGAGTACAATTCTCAACTAGAGGCGTTTAAAGATCTCACATTTTTGAGCGACTTGGTCACTGAGTACGACATTCTTCACTTGAACCAATACAAGTCGAATGAAATCGGTAATATTTTACAGAAATACAATACGAAGATTAAAGTCGTGTCCACGTGTCATTCTGTTGAGGACGAAGAAGCAGAAGCGTTGGATTTTAGCGGAAACGCAAAGATAGCATCCGTCGTCAGACAACGAGAACAGAGTAATTTCTATCGAAAGCACAATACGGTTTTCGCTGTATCACACAGCGTCAAAGGCTATTTGAAAAGAATTGAATGTCAGAATGTCAAAGTAGTGCATAGCGGTCTTCGCTTTGATACCTTTCCTTCCCTTTCTAGATCATCCATGCCCGATGAAATCCATTTTTGCCAAGTAGGGCATATCATGCCATTGAAGAATCAAATGTACTCTGCACGACTCATTGCATTTTTGAAAACAAAAGGTCTGATAGTGCATCTACATGTCTTTGGCAAAGATGAGTTTGCACCACAATACAAACAAGAGCTTTTGCAGTTTGTCAAAGACAACGGACTGAGTGAACAGGTTTCAATTTACGGCGAAGTGAGCTGGGACATACTTTTCACAAAACTTTTGAAAATGGATATTTTGCTCATGCCTTCATTGAGTGAGGGTTTGCCATTGGCGTTGCTTGAGGCTATGTATTGTTCTGTGACCCCTATTGTGTCAAAAAATGGGGGAATGACCGAAGTGGTAGCAAATAAAATTAACGGGCTCGTGCTTGAGAATGTCGCAACAGACTGTGACTTTGAACAAGTACTTCGGTTTTGTTCAGAGAAACGCTACCGAGAGTGCGGTTCGATAGCCAAAAGGACTATCCTCAACCAACATGATTCTAAAACAATGGCTGATTTGTATTTCACCAGCTATGAAGCGATATTAAACGAACCTCAGAAAATCGTCTAATGTCTATGTCTCCTGTGGTCTCCGTTATCATCACGACGTTCAAAAGACCTGAACTGTTAGTCAGGGCAATTGAGTCAGTGCTGAGTCAAACTTACCGAGACTTTGAAATTATCGTGGTGGATGACGCAAATTCGAGCGCGTCACAAGCCAAGGTACAAGCGATAGATACGGGCTCTATCCCACTCCTCTATTTAAATAATGACGTGCCCAAAGGTGCTAATTACTCGCGAAATAAAGGTATCCGACATGCTAGAGGGAAATTTGTCGCTGGATTAGATGATGATGATGAATTTTTACCTGAGCGATTAGAGGTTTTACTGGAAAACTTCGATGCTTCTTATGCGTTTATTACTAGCTTAAATGTCATTTGTAAGGACAATGAGGTGAATATCAGCACATGTCCTGCGGTTGTTCGCAAGGCTGATATGTTGAAGCGAAACATATTGTTGAATCAGGGGTTAATCGAAAAAAGCAAAATGCTGGCTGTTGGTTTATATGATGAAACCCTACCTTCATGCCAAGATTATGATATGTGGCTCCGTTTGATACTTCGATACGGTGACGTAAAGGTCGTGCAACACGCTACGCAAAAAATACATATGCCAGTTCAACTTTCTCGTATTACCTCAAATAGTAATACGAAAGTATCCGGTTATTTAAAGTTTTATAAAAGCTATAAATACTTAATGAGCCAGGATGAGAGGCTTATTCATTTATCGGCGATTAGGAAATTAAAAAAGCCTGAATCTGGTATTCACGACATTGCAATAGCGATAATATTAAAGAAGATTGAGTTGCTGAATATTCGTTGCGTTTCAATTTACGGTGGCGGCTTGTTTTGTGATGAACTCTATCCCAGCTTGCGCAAAAATGGCATAGAAATTAGCAGTATTGTCGATTCACGTCTTCATGGTACCAACAAGTTTGGTATTCGTATTTTACAGCCCGAGGAATGGCTGAAGACCTCAGAGCAAGTGATCGTTATCGCTTCGACGGAGTTTAGAGAAGAAATGATCGAAGGCTTATTCAAAAAAAACACAGCGAACAAAAAGCTGCAAATTGTGTGATACGAACCAACGAAATTTGGGTGAGGTTATTCTTGAGCGCGAACGATTGATTGTGACTATCTTGTTTTGCTTCAGATCTTCGCTAAATCTGCCGATAATCTACTTAAACAGCATAAATTAACGGTTCAAAACTAGGTCCCCCAATTAACTAGTGAGACAACATGAAGTTTATTGAAATTAATGGTCGAAAAATAGGACAAGGGCACAAGCCGCTCGTCATTGTAGAAATCGGCATTAACCATGGCGGCTCGTTGGCAGTTGCCAAAGAAATGGTTGACGCTGCGGCCCTTTCCGGAGCAGAAGTTATTAAGCATCAGACTCATGTGCTAAATGATGAAATGAGTCAGGCGGCAAAGGCGGTTGTGCCGGGAAATGCAGCAGACTCTATATACGATGTGATGGCGGCGAATTCACTTACAGAAAGTGAAGAGTGGGAGTTAAAGGAATATATTGAGAACAAAGGGCTGATTTTTATTAGTACGCCTTTCTCTAGAGCCGCAGCAGAGCGATTACAAGAGATGAATGTCCCTGCATTTAAAATAGGCTCAGGTGAATGTAACAATATACCTTTGATAAAACATGTGGCTAGCTATAAAAAACCGATGATCGTCAGTACTGGCATGAATAGCTTAGAGAGCGTTAAAGCGACGGTAGAAGCTATTGAATCCATAGGCACTCCCTATGCACTACTGCACACTACGAACCTGTACCCTACTCCTAGCCATTTAGTTAGGTTAGGCGCGATGCAACAGTTGATGGAACACTTTAAAGATGTGCCAATTGGGTTGTCTGATCATACAACATCAAACTTAGCTTGTTTTGCTGCAGTTGCTCAAGGAGCCTCAATCGTTGAGCGCCATTTTACTGACCATATGTACCGCTCAGGCCCAGATATTATTAACTCGATGGATAGCCTCGCTTTAAGAGAGTTAATCTTGGGCGTTGAAGAGATCCAAAAAATGCTCGGCGGCGAAAAGGTTGCTGCGCCTGAGGAAAAGGTCACGAGTGACTTCGCTTTTGCGACGGTAGTGAGCATCGCGCCAATAAGAAAAGGCGATAAACTGAGTGCCGAAAATATTTGGGTAAAACGCCCTGGCACCGGAGAAATTGCCGCTGCAGATTATGAAAAATTATTAGGCAAAACGGCATCAACTGATATCGCCAACGACACTCATTTAAGCTGGGAGAACGTTTCGTGAGAAACGTCACTTTCATCACAGGTACCCGCGCCGATTTTGGAAAACTTAAATCGCTTATTACCGTTCTTCAAAATGACACGAGGTACCACGTTCAGGTTTTTGCGACTGGCATGCACCTGAATACTAAGTACGGCAGTACGATTGATGAAATACATAAATCAGATATAAAAAACGTGTTTCCATTCATCAACCATAGTTCGATAGACCACATGGATAGAACGTTGGCTAAAACAGTCGATGGGCTGTCGTTGTTTGTAGAAACACATAAGACGGATCTTATCGTGGTTCATGGGGACCGCGCAGAAGCACTCGCCGGCGCAATCGTCGGTAGCCTCAATAACATTTTAGTTGCCCACATCGAAGGGGGAGAGGTTTCAGGAACTATTGATGAGATTATTCGTCATGCGGTCTCTAAAATGTCGCATGTCCATTTTGTAGCGAATGAAGAGGCCAAAGGACGGCTAATTCAGTTGGGCGAATATGAAAGCGCTGTGCACGTTATAGGGTCTCCAGACCTGGATTTGATGAGACCCTCCAGTCTACCGTCTATTGAATTGGTCAAAAATTGGTACGATATCCCTTATGAAGCCTATGCCATTGCAATTTTTCATCCCGTCACAACAGAACATAAAGATATAAAACGACAAGCGGAGCAGTTTGTTACCGGGCTCATCGCTAGCAAACGAAATTATATCGTTATCTACCCCAACAATGATTTGGGTAGTTATGAAATTATTGATGAATACCAAAGGCTCAGTGGTAGAAGTAATTTTAGAGTTATACCCTCAGTTAGGTTTGAGTTTTTTCTGAGACTTTTGTACGAAGCGGAATTTATTATTGGTAACTCTAGTTGTGGCATACGTGAAGCGCCTTATTACGATGTGCCAACCATTGACTTAGGCACCCGACAGATGAATCGGTGCAATTTACCATCGATACACAATTGCCCTTGTGAGGTCGACAGTATTTTGCAAGCAATCAACCTTCTACCAGCGCTTCGTGATACGACTCAAAGCCCGGTCGACAAGCCATTTGGCCGCGGTGACAGTGACCAGCGTTTCAAAATGGTTTTGGATTCAGATACGTTTTGGGAAACGGGTAAGCAGAAGTATTTTCAGGACTTGGATTAATGAGAAAAGTCAGAGTAATTGCACGAATAGATATCAAAAATGAATTCGCCATCAAGGGAATACAATTTGAGGGCTTGAGAAAGGTAGGTAATCCGAGTGAACTAGCCAAGAAATATTACGACCAAGGTATCGATGAAATCATTTATATGGATGCAGTGGCGTCTTATTATGAGCGTAATAGTTTACAAGATGTCGTATCTGATACGTGCAAAGATATTTTTGTTCCCATCACTGTCGGCGGTGGTATTCGTACGGTTGAAGATATACAACAGATGTTAGACGCTGGTGCGGACAAAGTCGCGATCAATTCTCAGGCAGTAAGAACTCCCTCGCTGATAACAGAGGCTTCAAGAATATATGGTTCACAATGTATCGTTGGGTCCATAGAGGCCAAAAAGACTCAGGCCGGTAAGTGGGAAGCGTATATAGAAAATGGCAGAGAGCCTACTGGGTTGGACGTCATTGAATGGGTAAAAACATTAGAGCAACTTGGTGCTGGAGAAATTCTAATCACATCGGTAGATAAAGATGGCACTAAAAAAGGCTGCGACTTCGAGCTCATTGAGGCGGTGCAAAGCGTTTGTTCGCTTCCTTTAATCGTGGCGGGTGGCGCAGGGAAACTAAGCGATATTAATAGAATGGCTGAGTATGATGGCGTCGACGCCGTATGTATTGCGTCTGTTTTGCATTACGGGCTAGAAACAATTGCTAATGTTAAGCAGTCACTGAGTGATATAACAAACATTGAGGTAAGGTGTTGAGTAAAGTTGTTATTTTAGATATTGGCTTAGGTAATGTTAAAAGCATTATCAATGCTTTTGCTTCGCTCAATATTGATGCGAAGTTAAGCTGCAATAAGGCTGAATTACTCAATGATGCACACTCTCTGATTATTCCGGGAGTGGGCGCTTTCGGCGAGGGAATGAGCCGAATAAGTCAAAAAGATTTGGCTGCACCGATAACTCAATTTGCTGCATCTGGTCGACCTATTTTGGGAATCTGTCTTGGAATGCAGATGCTTTTTGACAGTAGTAACGAGTTTGGCCATTCTCCAGGGTTGGGGCTAATTCCCGGTAAAGTGGAGAAGTTACCGCTACCAGAATACGGTAAATTACCGAACATTGGATGGGGCAAACTACAGTCCAATAAAGCGTACAACAATAAAAATTCAATCATTTCTGATGAATTAATGACATCGCCCTTCTACTTCGTACATTCATTTGCAGCAAGCCCTACATTAGCAAGTCACACCGTTACTCACAGCGAGTATCAAGGGGGGACTTTTTCCTCCACAGTAAACAAAGATAATATTTGGGGGTGTCAATACCACCCAGAAAAAAGTGGGGCTAACGGTCTCAAATTACTTGAAAATTTTGCTCAGCAACAAGGTCTAAAATGACAGAGTATAAAGCTTTTTACGGTTTACCCTCAGAAGTGAAATTTTGCAAAAAATGCGTTATTTCGAATCAACGTCCAAATTCTACGGTTGAATTTAATAGTAATGCTGATGAAGCAAAAAAAGTGATAAATTTTTCAGAGGATGGCGTGTGTTCTGCTTGTCGTTATCATGAAGAAAAAGAGCAAGGTATTGATTGGCAAGCCAGGGAAGAAAACTTAGAAAAGCTGTTATCTAAATTCCGCAGAACGGATGGCGGGTACGATGTTATCGTTCCAGGCAGCGGTGGAAAGGACAGTGCCTTCACCGCTCATGTACTTAAATATAAATACGGGATGAACCCCTTAACGGTGACTTGGGCTCCACATCTCTATACAGATATTGGTTTTAAAAATTTCCAGGAGTGGATGCACACTGGAGGGTTGGATAATATCTTGTACACGCCCAACGGTCGCTTACATCGAGAAATGACGCGAAATGCGTTTCACAACCTCCTACACCCTTTTCAACCCTTTATTATTGGGCAAAGAATAATTGGACCTATGATGGCCAAGCGCTTTGGTGTAAAGCTTGTGATGTATGGTGAAAACCAAGCAGAGTACGGCAATCTTATCGAAGAGAATACTAACCCATTAATGAAAATGGACTTTTTCTCTGTAGCAGACCCATTAGAAATGAAGTTTGGCGGGGTAAGTATGGCTTCTTATCTGGAAAGTGGCGTGTATTCTCGGTCTGATTTTGAGCCTTATATTCCCGCCTCAAAAGAACAACTCATTGAAGCTGGGGTCGAAGTTCACTACTTGGGATACTATCTTAAATGGGACCCTCAAGAATGCTATTACTATGCGTCTGACCATACGGGCTTCGAAGCCAACACTGTTAGAACGGAGGGTAGTTATTCTAAGTACAGTAGCATCGATGATAAAATTGACCCGTTTCATTATTTCACTACCTTGATTAAATTTGGTATCGGGCGCTGTACCTATGATGCTGCCCAAGAAGTACGCAATGGAAAAATAACGCGAGATGAAGCCGTCAACTTAGTGAAGAAGTACGATACTGAATTCCCAAGCAAGTATTTTGCTGAATTTTTAGACTACATAAGTACAAGTGAAGAAGAATTTTGGCAAGTGGTAGATAGGCACCGATCGCCGCACTTATGGTCAAAAACAGATGATGGTTGGGCACTAAGGCATACTGTTGATGGGGCCGGTACAGATGACCGGTGACGTAATCGCTATCATCCCTGCTCGTGGAGGTTCTAAAGGTATACTTAAAAAAAACCTTCAAGAACTTGCTGGGAAAAAGCTTATTGATTGGACGATAGAGGCGTCGCTCGAGTCGTCTATTGTCCAACGGACCGCAGTCACATCCGATAACGACGAGATTCTTTCACATGCGAGTCAGTTTGATATTGAGCCGATTGAAAGGCCTGCCGAATTAGCTACAGATGAGGCAAGCAGTGAAAGTGTGATTGAACATGCTATAGCGTGTTTAGGGCTTAAAAGTGAAGATATTATCGTTTTATTGCAACCTACTTCTCCGCTCAGAAATGCTTCTCATATTGACCAAGCTCTACAGCACTATCTAGAGCAAAACTATGAATCTTTGATAAGCGTAAGCGCCTTAGATAACAAAGTACTAAAAGGATTTTATGAGCTCGAAGATGGGCTCATAGAGCCGTTATCTCAGCCTGAGTTTCCATTTGTACCTCGCCAAAGTTTACCTAAAACGTACATGAGCAATGGTGCAATTTACGTTATTCGAGTTGAAGCTTTTCTTCGAAATAACTCGTTTATGTCAGAACGGACGGGTTATTTTTTAATGGGCCAAGAGGAAAGTGCCGATATCGATAATGCGGAAGATTTAAAATCGGCGGAGAAAGTGATCCTGCGCCGGAACCATGTTTGCTAATACAATGACATTATATGTCAATCACGCCTGAGAATATTGAAAGTGAAAAACTATAAAGACTACAGTGATACATTGATTGAGGAAGCAGAAGCCTTTGACAGTCAAATAAAACAAAGAGTCAGCAATGGGCACATACCTGATTTAAGGAACGCTCAGGATTGTGACTACTTTTACAATAATCCGTGGCGTAGGAAAGCATACATTGAGCTGGATTTTGGCGAACAGTTTGAGTTAATCAATGACGCGATCAAGACGTTTACTAAGCAAGTCGACAGAAAATTAAAAATTATGGAAGTCGGGTGCGGGCCGGGCTACATGTCGCTAGAATTAGCGCGAGCTGGTCACGACGTTACCGGCGTTGACCTGTCAGAAGACTGTATCGATGTGGCAAGCGCGACGGCGAAAAAATACGCGCCTGACCTACTTGGCACGTCACTGAATTACCAATGTGCGGACTTTTTTACTTTTGAGTCGCGCAACGAATTTGACGTCGTTTTGTTTCTTGGAGCCCTGCATCACTTTCCAGATCAAGCGAAGGTTCATGAAAAGGTCATGGGTTTGCTCAACTCTGACGGGCTTTTCATTTGCCATGAACCAGTTAGAGACAAGGTGACAAAAGGCAATGCCGCCTTTTTTTACTTACTCACAAGTTTGCTCAAATTCACTGGCAATTACTATCAAGAAGAACCACAACTTCCATCGGGAGATACCTTAAATTCGAGAGTGGAAGACGTGTTCAATACTATTCGATATGAACTCGAAGATG
>CAWUJV010000035.1:0-47838 GCA_963922845.1 uncultured Alteromonas sp. | reverse complement strand
CTTGTCGATCATGATTTGGATACGGCTCTTAGCAAGTTCAAGCGACGCAATCATCGTCTCATCATTTGAGATACAGATTGACGCTTTCGCTTTCATTTCTGCTGTCCAGTCAGTGAAGGTGAACGCTTGGTCAGCAAGGAGGGTACCGATTTGTACTTCGATAACACGGCCTTGGAAGACGTTCTCACCAGCGAACTCTTTGAGCATTTGCGCTTGAGTAGCGTGAACTACATCACGGAAGTCCATGTGCTCTTTCATGCTGCCTTTGAATGTTACTTTTACTGACTCAGGAATCGGCATTGCTGCTTCACCTGTAGCCAACGCCAGTGCAACTGTACCTGAGTCAGCACCGAACGCGATACCCTTTGACATACGGGTATGAGAGTCACCACCAATGATGATCGCACGATCGTCAATAGTGATATCGTTCAACACTTTGTGAATAACGTCAGTCATTGAGTGGTAAACACCCTTAGGATCGCGCGCAGTGATAACACCGAAGTTGTTCATGAATGACATCAGTTTTGGAATGTTTGCTTGTGCTTTTTTATCCCACACAGATGCGGTGTGACAACCAGACTGGTATGCGCCATCAACACTGGTCGAAATAGTAGAAGCGGCCATCGCTTCTAATTCCTGACATGTCATTGGGCCAGTCGTGTCCTGAGAACCAACGATGTTCACTTTGACACGTACGTCAGAGCCTGCGTGTAGTGGTGCGTCAGAAGAAACACCCACCGCGTTGCGGTTAAAGATTTTCTCTACAGCAGTAAGGCCTTGGTTATCAACAGATATTTCTTTAGATGGGGCGTAAACTTGTGGCGCGTCAACACCTAGTGTTTCAGCAGCGAAAGTTTGAAGTTTCTTACCGAAAACGACGGCGTATGACCCGCCAGCTTTCATGAATTCAACTTTCTGAGGCGTAAAGGCGTCAGAAACGTCAGCAAGCTCTTCACTGCCGTTGTATAGCTTTTTCGCTTTCGTGTCGATTGTCAGTACTGTACCAGTGGCAACAGAGTAAGCTTCTTCAAGAACCGGGTCGCCATTTGCGTCACGTACTACTTCGCCATTTTCGTCTGTTTTCTTCACCCAGTTTTTAAGGTCAAGACCGATACCACCGGTTACACCAACGGTTGTTAAGAAAATGGGGGCAATACCATTGGTACCCGCAACAACAGGTGCAATGTTGATGAATGGTACGTACGGGCTAGCTTGCTTACCAGCCCAAAGCGCTACGTTGTTAACGCCTGACATACGTGAAGAACCTACACCCATCGTGCCTTTTTCTGCAATAAGCATCACTTTAGCGTTGGGGTGTTGCTTTCCAAGATCAACGATTTCTTGCTGTGCTTCTGGTGTGATCATACATTTACCGTGAAGTTCACGGTCTGCACGAGAGTGAGCTTGATTGCCCGGAGATAGAAGGTCTGTCGAGATATCACCTTCAGCGGCAATATAAGTTACCACATCAATCTTCTCTTCGATGTCTGGTAACTTAGTAAAGAACTCAGCTTGTACATAGCTTTCTAGGATGTCTTTCGCTACCGCATTACCTGCTTTGTACGCCGCTTCTAGGCGTGCTGTGTCTGCATCGTACAAGAAGACCTGTGTTTTTAATACGTCTGCTGCTGGGGCCGCAACGCCAGCGTCATCAGAAAGGGCTAGGTCAAGCAGTACTTCAACCGACGGGCCGCCTTTCATGTGAGAAAGCAGTTCGAAAGCAAACTCAGCTGAAATTTCTTCTACTGCTTGTTCACCAAGAATGATTTCTTTTAGGAATTTAGCTTTCACGCCTGCGGCACTTGTTGTACCAGGTAGTGTGTTGTAGATAAAGAAGTTAAGCGAATCTTCGCGGTGCTCGTTACCTGTGTCTTTGATTTGGTCAATGATCTCAGATAGAAGTTCTGCACTGTCGATCGGTTTGGGGTTAAGTCCAAGTTCCGCCTTACGGACCTGAATCTCTTCCATGTATTGTGAATACAAACTCATACAAATCTCTCGGGGCTAATGTTATTTCGCTAAAATAGGCCGGAGATTTTACCTGATTTTGCGTCGTTGAAACATATTTAGTCGCAAAAAGGTGGTAGAAATGCGCTGTATACTCATTATTTTTCTTGGGAATCTTACTTTTTAGCAATTTTATCAGTGGTAAAGGTTGTATTTTTCACTCTCTTATTGATAATGGTTCTCATTATCGTATCTGTTGTTGGTTTTTTCTCTCGGGGGCGAGTGTTTGCTAGCAATAGTGCGACTAGTTTGACATTGGTGCGGCCCGACGGTTGGTTTCTGAATCAGCGCGCCGTGTTTGGTTTAGCGGTTTAAAGCTTTACTAAAAACAATTTTACTGTGTATCGATGATTGTCGATTTTCACAATCGACGATATGGTAGCCGTGTTGAATTAACATGCACATCATAGCGGGAAAACGGTTCATGGATTTTACCTTAATGTGGGTAAATCCTTGAGATACAGCCCATTGTTCTTGGGTCTGTCTCATCTTATTAGCAATGCCATGACGACGGTAGTCAGGCAAGACACCACCCAGCCAACTGTAGAAGACGGTGTCACTGAGCGAGTACCCGATTTTGTAACCAATGGGCATATCATCGAAGGTGGCGATGAGTAATAAGCTCCGGCTTTTTTGCAATCTACGCTCAATGTCGAGGCTTGAAAAAGAGCGGTCAAACTCTGGAAGCTGAGAGTGAAGGGCAATCATGGTGTCGATACTATTTTCTTCTATTTTCACCCTTATCATTCTCAATCACCTTAGTTGTGCTTAGTCACGTTAACCCCTATTTTAAAGCGGTTTTCAATACGGTGCCCGACTTTTGGCCGGCACCGCAAACCGAATTCTAGGTTTAGTGTGGGTAGTACAAATGAAACTGGTAAAGTAACTTCCACATGTCCATTCGAATATCGTGCTCTTCTGATTGGTTACTTGGAATGGTGTTGGTGGTAAACGCGATACTCATTCTTAGGTCCGGATAGATGAGCAAATAGGCACTCGCCGCATCGGAGACTGTGCCACCATGATGAATACCTTTGATAGAAGACTTTTCATCAGCATCATCTTGAATCATTTTCAACGGCAGCTGATGAACGCGCCAACCCAGTGCGTAGTGTTGATTATTCATTTCTCCAGATTTCAGCGCGACAGGCGTAGTGATGTCACTGAAATATTTGGGATGCAAATAAGCGGGTTGTTGTATGCCCCAAGCAAAATTGACGAGATCACTTGGCGTTGATAGATATGCTCCGCCCCCGAATAAAAAACTGCGATCCCGGTGTGTCGTTGCAGGCGTATGCTGTCCATTGCTTTCAGCCTGCTCGTAGTATGTCGCCTCAATACCTGCGGCCGCTCTTGATGTATCCAGCTCGGTTCTTGTCATGTTGAGTGGTTCGAAAACTAGCTGTTCCATCAACTTTACGTAGTTAGTGTTGCTGGCTTTTGCAAGTACATCAGACAATAGAATGTAACCGTTAGAGCTATATTGAAAGTCGTGACCGGGTTCAAACTTCAGCGGTTCGTCAATAAAAATATCAAGGGATTCCGATGGATGTTTATGATCGCGAGGGGTGACAAACTCACGCTCTTCGCGTTTTTTCGTGTAGTGCGATAAACCCGCGGTATGCGAAGCAATTTGCCGCAATGTCAGTTGTCCAATGTGGGCGGGGTAGGGGTGATAGTCGTGAATAGGTGCATCAAGAGACACCGTGTCTTGTGCGAGTAACTTCGCCGTTGCCACAGAGGTCAACGATTTTGAGATACTGCCAATGGCATAAGGGGTTGTCGTCGTCGCCAGTTTGTTCTGTGCTAAGTCGGCGTAACCTACTGCGTGTTGCCAAACTATGTTGCCTTCGATGTTGACGGCAATAGAAAGTGATGGAAGGTGATAACGCTTTAGCACTAACGATATGTCTTTTTCTACCCGCCCAATAAACTGCTTTTTTCTTTCATTTTCATCAGCCAGTGCGGCGTTTAAGAGACGGGTAAGATTGCTATGACGGCTCTCAGATATTGCATCGACTTTGATTCCATCATCATCGACGCGTTTAGATACAGTGGCACCAGCATCAATTAATCGCTTAACCAATAACACTGAGCCTTGTCTTGTTGCTTGTATAAGAGGCGTTTCATCGCCTTTCACAAATAGATCGGGATCTGCGCCCATCTCTAATAGTTGGTCAACGAGTGACACGTATTGGTTTTTAATTGCAAGTATCAAAGGCGATCCATCTCCTGGTGATGATTGGTTTGGATCGGCGCCCATTTCAATGAGTTTGGCGACTGCATCAAGGTCGTTTCTTTGAACCGCCTGCATCAGCAGTGTTCCCTCACCAATTAGAGGAGCGTTAAGATCGGCTCCCTTATTTGCTAAATCGGATACGATTTGCCATTGTCTAGCTTTGACAGCTGCATTGAGCAGTTCCAGTTCGTCAACCGTTGATACTTGTGAACTGTAAGTGAATCCCGAAACAAAGACTGTTAGCAGGGAGACGAGGTGAAGCTTGTTAAATGTCATCATTGTTGACTCCAGTGTGATTAACTGGTGATGAGCCTAAACACGTTAAACGAAGGTGTGGGCAATTTAGTGACGAAAGGCGAGGATGGCGGATGACGGGTCGAAAATAGACCTGAATGGGAACGTTGCAGGTATATCTCGCTTTACGCCACTGAATGGCATCTAGATACCATCTATCCTGTTTTTATGCCGCTAATCATTCCATGTCATCTTTGTAGTCAAGGGTGTGATGTAATTGCGATAGCATCGCTAAAAAGCCGAACGTAAAACGAGTGAGTATGATACCCAATCAACCGACATTTAATCGCAAAGCAATGAGTTTCTGGCTACTCCAGCTAGTTGGTTGGACGCCTCTCTTTCCTTTGTTTATTGCCTTGTACGGTGATGATGAATGGCTTTCGTCCAACGCCTTACTTTATGCATCATCAGTGTGGTTGTTTGGCGTATTAGGCTCGCTATTACTCCGCTATTTTTATCGTTCTAACTGGATGAGTAATCGTCACTTACTGGTGTGGGGATTACTGTTGGTTGCGGCGTTTTTTGTCATGTCACAAGCCGTGGCATTATTCCATCATTCACTGTGGTGGGGAATGTCTGTTATCCATGATCGTTTTTTAGGGATTTTTAACCAACAGTCTCACGTTGCTATCGGAGTGCTGATGTTTCCCATTTACGCCTTTTGGTCTCTGATGTACTTTATGCTCACAGGAAGAGAACGTCTCGATCGAGCGGTTATTGAGCAACAGCAACTGAATTTGGCGTTGAGAGACTATCAACTAGACAGCCTGCTACGGCAGTTGAACCCGCACTTTATGTTCAATGCGATCAACAATATTCGCGCGTTGATCATTATCCAACCTGACAAAGCGCGGGATATGCTCACTAGCTTTGCAGACATTATGAGATATCAGATCAATGTCGATAGTGAACCTATGGTTAGTGTGGAACAAGAGCTGACATTCGTTCATGATTACGTCGAACTTAACCTTCTCCAGTTCCAAGAGCGATTGCACTACGAGACCCATATTGAAGACACGACCTTGACCCGTTCAATTCCCCGTATGTCGATACAATTGCTTGTTGAAAACGCCATCAAACACGGTTTCAGTAAAACAACAACACCTGGTCAGTTGGTGGTGTGCTCTCAGCTCAATGCTAACAATCAATTAGTCATTGAAGTGCGAAATCCCGGTCAGTTGACTACTGCAAAAAGTGATTGTGGAATAGGGTTGGATAACCTCAGAAAACGACTGGACATGGCATACTCTGGGGACTATCAACTTACGCTCTCAGAGGAAAAAAACGGCGTAAATTGTCGAATGGTGATAGGTGCTTTGGAATGTTAACTGCGGTCGTTGTAGAAGATTCTGCTTTAGCTAGGCAGGAATTACTTTATTTACTGGGTCAGTTTGATTTCGTATCAGTGATTGGCGAGGCTGAAGATGTGTCCACTGGCATCAGTGTTATTTCGTCATTAGAGCCGGATATCGTATTTATGGATATCGACCTGCCCGGTGGTAATGCGTTCGATATCCTTAGAAATATCGACGTGACTTCATCCATTATTTTCACGACGGCTTTCGATAGATTTGCCTTAGATGCCTATGATTTTAATACGTTGGATTATTTACTTAAGCCGATTAAAAAAGCGCGTTTAGCCCAAGCGTTGAATAAGTTCAAAGGCGTATCGGGTAAGCCAGACACTCTCGCAACTAACTTGACGGCTGGCAGTCAATTTTTTGTTAAAGATGGCGATAGAAACTGGATGGTTAAAGTCGATGATGTCAGGTATTTCAGCTCAGTGGGTAATCATACTCAGCTGTTTTTTCATGAACACCGACCGATTTATCACAAAGCTCTCAGTAAAATAGAGAGGCGTTTGGATACGGCAGTCTTCTTCAGAATTAGCCGTAGCCACATTGTTAACCTGAACCATATCCGTCGCATCGAACCCTGGATAACCGGTGGTCTTAAAATCTTCTTGAGTTGTGGTGCCGAGTTGGAAGTGTCCAGAAGACAAGCGTTGCGCCTAAAACAGCACTTGTCTTTGTAGTCAATGGCGCCGCAAAGTCAGGGAGCAACCTCTTGATTGGTTTTAGACGTGTGTCCTTGAGGCGTTGCAGTGCCCAGCGGTTCGCGATTCATAAACAAGGCTTCGATGACACCTAGGCTGAGCATAATGATGGTGGTCCAAATATAAATTTGAAATGCGAAGCCATCTTCAAAGGGCGCTTGTTCGCGATCCCAGCGAATGATCAGTACTGGAATGATGCAGGCAAAGCCAGGCAAGACCGCGTAGCAGCCGTTGCGAATAAATCGGTAAAGTTTATTCGCAGTGCGTGCAGAAACCAAGTCGGTGATCATGCCAAATGCAACGTAATAGATCACACTGTGTACCGCGCCGAACGTAACAACAACGCTGAATACGATATCCATCTTGTACGTTTCGTAGAGTTCGTCACCAAACTGTGATTCTAGGCCAGTGGCAATAAGTAAAATAATAGCGACTCTGACAATCAATTCGATCATCACAATAACAAAGGTCGGCAGTTGCGCCAATTCACCTTTCATTTGCACTTGGTTCTTCTTGATATCGAATGCTCTGGGTGGCGCGATCAATAGAAGATATAGGACCGCATGGGCGAGTTTGTGACCAACCGACTCAGAACGACCGAACTTACGCATTACATCAAACATCCATTATTCTCCCGAAGTTTGAGAAGCCTGAGGCGCATTGAGTCTTTTTTGCTCGTGGCGCTCGGCGTATTCCTTTAGATCTCTGCGTAATGCAGTGACGACATTCATCGCGATAACCCCCATATTGCCTAAAAACATCAGCAATACTAACGTTATGGCAGCCCATTTTTTTCGTGCAGGATAAGATTCAAACAGCGGGACGGTGGCTGGTTGAATTACCTCTAGTGGGTAGTTTGCTCTGGCATTAATGAGTGACTCTGCGGCTAGCTGCGTTTCTAATAGCCTGAAAATTGAACGTTGGATTTCGGTGTTTTTTATCTCGCCTAATCGCTGCTCTAAGTAGAGTCGACGCTCTTTGATTTCATTGATATCTAGCATCCGCAAATAGGCATTAAACGAGCCGACAAACGTATTTGATAGAGACGTGGAAAACTCCGGTGACTTTGAGGTAATACGTATGTTGAGTAAGTCTGTTTTTTTATCCATAAACACGTACAGAGTCTCAGATTTGAATTGTTTCACCGCTTCTCGCATATCAGGTTCGATGCCATCAATCCAACGTTCCTTTTGGGCATCCCAGTTTTCTTCATACATCCAAGGTAAGAGGTTCTGCTCAGTGATGAAGTGACTGATGAATCCAAATGAGTCCATCCGAGCGAGCAAACGTTCTCGCTCGTTTTCTTGAATACCATCGATAATAAAATCGTATTCAAGTACGCCAATGGTATTGACGCCCCGGTAGTTGTTCGGTTGAACCCCACCAGGTTGCTCGCTGACATTGATCGCTACGGTTGCCTGGGCAGAATACCGGTCCTCAACAAGAAGTGATAAGCCAAGTACAATGGCTGCACCCATTATCGACATCAATGTAATCCGGTACTTGTACTTGGACAGCTGATGGATGTACTTCAGTAGTAACTCGTATTCGGCTACATGAGGTTTATTGTCGTTTTTATTCGCCATTACTACACTCCTTGGGCCACTAGTTCAGTAGATTCGCTAACATCGCGGTGGAGATGATATTTTTGTAGAAAATATCGACCCATTTCTCTACTGACTCTCTTCCGTTAATACGGTCAACACTGAGCGGCACGAAAATGGTTGAGCCCGGTGTCACTTTGACATTGGCGGGTGAGCTAAACCATCCCCACGAACTCGTACTTGAACGCACCGACATCACTTCGCCATTGGCCTGTACAATATACGCATGTTCGTATTGCGCTAATTCTTTTATGCCACCACTTAAGCTAATGTAATCAAGCGCAGCGCGGTCAGAGCGGAATTTGTGAGACGTTGGGAAGTACACCTGACCAATCACACTGACTTCGTCTTGGTATTTGGGCACCACGATACGGTCGCCATCTTCCAAGACAATATCGGACATCTCATCACAACGCGTAACGGCGCTATGTACGTCGACGACCATGCGACCTAGCGCTTTTTCAGGAGACATCTTTTTGAGCACATCAAACACGTCTTTTGCTCTTTGGTCTTTGGGCATTTTTTCGTCTTTGTTCACGCCTTGAGAAACGTGTGTGTCGGCTAACAATCGTTCCAATTGGTCAAACATTCTGTCCAACGCTTGTTGCTCTTTGCGACGAACACTCTCTCTGAGAAACACGGTGCCAAACAAATAAGCATCTTCGGTGAATCCGCCTACTTTTTGCATCAATGAACACAAGGTTTCACGCTTATCAATTCGATAGCGACCGGGGAAGGTAATTTCACCCTCAATCTCAACGAATTGTGGCTTCGCTACCCACTCAGGCTTCACTCGCAGTACAAGGTGATCTTTGGGATGTAAAATCAGATTTGCTGTATCAAGAAGAGGATCGTTATTGGTCAAACTGATCGCACGGGAGTCCGTTCGGCTAAATTCACTGTCCATTAATACTTGGCGAGATAAGGTTGCTGCTACGCCATAGGCTTCTTCCTTCATACCGCCTGCGGCTTCTATTAAATCTTCAATGCGCATGCCCGGTACCATGGGATAAGCGCCAGGGTGAAATACGGCGCCGCTTATCTGAACGACCGGAGCTTGCTGTCCAAACTGGGTTTCTCGTTGAACACGCTCCAGAGGTGTTTTAATCAGTGCTGCGCGGTCTATGTCTTTGTTGAAAAGATACAGCTTGTCCTTTGGTTCGAGAATCGGATTGTGATCGCCATTCTTTGCTTGAAGTGCTTCGCTCAATTCTAGTTCGATGAAATACAAACGGTCCGTCGTAGGATCCGTTCTGGCCAACAAGGCGTAGCCTAAATCTACACCTGCTTCTAATCCGCCAGCGTATTTGACCATATCGAGTACGCGAGTCCCAATTTGCAAAGGATAGGTACCCGGGTGAGGGATCGCGCCTTTAAAATCAACAATTTTGACGGGCGCATCCGCGGTCGCCTCTCGCTCTAGTTTGTCGACAACTTTAGACAGCTGATTGGCTCGTGAAGAATGGGTATTAAAAATAATGACTTGGTCCCGAGGACGAAGGGTAATGTTTTGTTCAGAATAACGGTCATTCAATGCGCTAAATAAATTGAAATAGATGACTTCGGTGCGCTTGTCTTCTCTATTCTCACGCTGAATCATAGCCGCATCAAATTCTGCACCTTGACGGAGAATACTTTTAGAACCGATAAGGTCAGATACCTTCATGCCCTCTCGCCATTCATATCCACCGGGCGTCAACACATGACCTGATAGCAAGACCACGTCGTCCATCTTGTCTAAAACCGGAAATATGCGAATTAGGTCGCCATTTCTCACGTCCGTAGACCGGTTTTTGTTGGCTAAGTTAGCTTGCATTAGCGTATACATACCGCCATTTGACACTCGCTCAATTTGCGCATTCTTGGGATTGGCTGTTGGTAGCAAGCCTCCGGCTAGGTTTACGATTTCAGATACATTTTGTTCACCAGACAATTCGTAAATAGCCGGTCTTAAAATTTCCCCAGCAATACCCACAGTCGAACCAACCGGCGGTACGAAGATAAGATCGCCTTGACGCATGTATATATTGGCGCTGTCGTCGCCTTTCAGTAATAGTTGGTACAAGTCCATCGTTGCGACAATTTGACCTTGGCGTTTGACTTGAATGTTACGCAGTGACCCAGTTCGTTTGATTCCACCGCTTGAGATCAATGCATTTAATAAAGTGGAGAAACCACTGACGGAGTAGCTACCGGGACGCGTGACTTCACCAACTAACATAATTTGAATAGAACGAAACTCTGATAACGTGACAACTGACTTGATGCCGATTCTTTGCACTTCAATGGCTTCGGAAATCGCGCGTTTGGCCTCCTCAAATGTCAATCCGCTGACAGGGACTGCTCCGGCATCTGGAACCAAAATCATGCCTTCTCTTGTTACGGTTAACGAATACTGTACGTTCGTTGCCGCAAACGCTTGAATAGTGAAGGTGTCTCCTGGACCGATTATGTAATCGTATGGGACTGGCATATCGACGACAGGAGCAAAGGTCGTTGACACACCTGAGAACATGTCATAACCAAATAGCTCGAGTTTGCTTTGAACCTGTTGTTGCTGAATTTCTTCTTCCAAGGAGATGGGAGTCAGTGAGCTCGAAACATTTTGTTCTAATTGCGAAGGTTGAGTATCGACGGGCTGCTCTTCGGTGACGATAACTTGAAAGCTTGTATTGTCCTGAGCCGCGTCGGCCATTTGCGCACTGATAATTGCTTTGCGACGTTGTTCATCCTCAAACGTTTTGACGCCAACACGCTCTTGTTGCGCTATAGTCGGCAAGGCAAGTAAAACAGATACCAACAAACTCGCAGTTTTTGTTGCAATACGATAATTCATTGTTAGCTCCTTTAACGATTAGATTGAAAACGAGGACAGCCGCTGTAATCAACGATTCTGCCAGGCGGCGTGAAAGGGCATAAGTCTTGGTAGTCATAGATCCCATCGTTGTCACGATCTGCAGGACCTTTGAACAAGACAGTCTCAACGAAATTCGCCATATTGCTAGGTTGGGCTACTTTATCTACTGCGGCAGAAAAACCACAACTATCGGCGCTTTCAAGACGACTGCGAGACATACGATTACCAACGCCTATTGTATAGAAACACAAGCCAGAGTGGCTGGTTGGCCACGTGATGGCACTCGATTCTCTCAACACTACATGGGCGTCCGAATTGAAATTAACGCGTTGGCGCATTCTCATCACCGCTTGCTCAACAGACTCGTCAATTTGAGACCATGCGGTGACAAGCACGACGGCAGAACTGCCGGGTAAATTACCGACGAGCTCTGATACATAATCGAGCGCAACAGACAGGGTAGGGACTTCAACGTGCTGCGACGCTCTGCGGTCGCCCAACGACAGTTCCAACTCACCCGGCGACATCGGGCGGATACTTAACCGTGCATCAAGTGGCGCGTACAATTGGGGAACCAAGGTATCCCGATAAGAGACGATCGTGCTGCTGAATGGCTGATTCGGCATCGTTTTCACGAAGCGTCTTACCACTTCTCGGGCGTAAAAGCGCGTGTCATAGCCACGAAATGTTCCGTCTAACGCTGAGCTTTGGTCCACGATAAGTACAAGGTGTTCGACTCGTGGCTGAAGGCGTAGCTGTGCAACCCGCGAATCAATCGGCATTGGATTAAAAATATGCACAGACTGTTGATACAGACGGGTGTCGTAATCATCAACTGTCGCCATTTCATTGTGTGAAGGCACATGTACTAACTGTTCAGTCGCCATACAACCGGTAAGACAAGCGACAATCAATGTCATGCACACAAGCTTATACCACTGCTCTAATCTCATGATGTTCATCCTTTATAGACTAAGGCATCGTCTTAGTTTGGAAACGCTAGGGATAGTTAAGTATGAGCAAGAACTGAACCTTTACGCTTTTTTATCAGGATTAAGTGTAGTCTAGATTTATAAGTTTATGTTTTTACTTGTTAATTAGGTTTGTATCTTGCGCAACCACACAACCGAAAGGCGATGTTGTGTGGTGTTTCAAATCGAAAAAATGGCGTTTTCATTATTAGAATGCATCGCAATTTGCAATTTTCTAGGGTATTCAACAACCTATCTAGTTCACTTTACGGGGCGCTACGCCTTGGTTTTTGTGGGCCTGTGACGTCTTTCAGAGGTTGGCATGTATTTCGCTAACTGATTAGCAACCCTTTTTTCAAACGTAATCCTGCTAACCAACTATAGTTGTTAGTAATCAAGGAGGTGTATTGTGCCGGACGTATTTATCTTAGGTTTCACTAAATGCGCGACAACCAGTATGTATAACCAGTTTATGCAGCACCCTGATGTGTCGAAAACTAAACGAAAGGAGCCCCACTATCATTTTGCCAAAGTGATGGGGGAGCGTTTTGATGGTCCGGCGGACAACGATACCGTCAGTCAGATGTTTGTGACTGATGAATCTCAATACAATGCGTTGTATGAGCCGGGTAAAGTCGCGATAGATGGTTCGGCAATGTCGATTGAGCACCCTCGAGTACTAGAGCACATCAACAAACAATATCCCAAAGCCAAATTTATTATCATGCTTCGCGATCCTGTAGAACGCGCGTTTTCTGCCTACTCTCATTTAGTCAGAGACGCCCGTGAGACCGCGAGTTTTAAGCAGGCAATCGCGCAAGAGTTAAACGGTGACAGAGAGACCTATTTGCCCATTTGGCAAAATATTCAATCTAGCCGCTTTGTCGAGGCAACTCAATTCGCGCGAAAGCTATTTGGCGACCGGTTACGGGTAGTAGATTATCGAGATTACGCTAAAAATAACCAGGCTGTGATGGATGAACTCGCCCAGTTCATTGGTATCTCTGCAATACAGTGGCAACAAGATTTTGCTAACCGGTCGGGTGTGCCGCACTCTGTCGTTTTGCAAAAAGTCTTAATGCGCCAGTCTTTTGCTAAGACGTTATTTGTTAATATTTTTCCTGAAAAATTTGTCACTAGGCTCAAGCGTAGTTTGATGGAACGCAATACCGGCAAAAAGCCGCAGATTACCACGGAGGAGAAGCAGTATTTTAGACAATTGCTGACGGATGAAAGAAGTAAAATCCTTCCGGATACGCCAGATACTGAATTACTGAATTCGCTTTATCAGTTATGACCGATACGAAGCAAGTTTCAATCGTTCCTCACATCCTGTTCGGGATGTTCGTCTTGGAGCTTTTCTTTTTGATGGTTAAGAAGGTGAATCTTGCTTTATATGGTCCGTTTGATTTGTTCGAAAAGCTGTTTCCCATTATTGCGATAGGCCTTTTGGTAACCGTTATCAAACCTAGGTTGAATGCGCAGTGGTGGGCAGCGACATTGCTTTACGTAGGGTACTTGCTTTACGGGATTTTGATTTCCTTAGCCAACCAAAAAGGCATGAAAATAATACTGGTTCAGTTGTATCACGAGCTTAAATTCTTCCCGATGATGATGCTGTTCTCGGTGGCTCGCGTTGATCCAATCTGGATCAAACGCACGGTGAAACTCATTATGCCGCTTATCGTTATGTGTATTTTGCTTATTTTGTTCCAAATGGGGGCATCTGGCGCATATAACAGCGTGTTCAGTAGCGGTGGGCATTTTGAACCTGGACACTTTGGCGGGTTGCTACTACCCAGATTTGTCGGTTGGTTTTGGCATCCAGGTCAAAGTGCGCTGTTTTTTACGATTGCGGCCGTGCTTTTCAGCGTCGAATACAAACGAGGCAATATTCGCTTCGGCCATTCGCTGGTATTCCTATGTATCGTGTTCGTGGTGTTATCCATTCAGCGCTTGGAATTGATGTTACTCCTAATGGCGTTACTCGCGCTAAAAGTCCAACGTGTCTTGAATTTCGATTATCGCGTGATTTTATCCCTGATCGTGTTTGGCTTTTTTACGTGGTTAATTTCTTATTTGAGTTGGGATAAAGACCACGCGTGGATAGTGTTGGAAAACTTTGAATCCCCCCGCGTTATTTTCTTGGTCGAGGCAGTATTTGAATTGTTTGATAGCAATTTTTGGGGAAGCGGGTGGGGGACGATAGGTAGTCATGCGGCAGCTGATGTTGCCAATGTCTATGAATACAATGCCATGAAAGACTTGTGGTGGATCCAGCTAGGCCAATATTTTTACGACACCTATTGGCCTCATGTGATAGGAGAGACAGGAATACCAGGTTACTTCTTATTACTTTTGTCGATGACGTTTATGGTTTGCGCCCTCAAACGCCCTGAAGCCAGTCTATTACTGTTTTTACTACTTTTAACCAGTGCGTTGTCTTCAAACGCACAATCACTGTATCACCTGACGATTTTTGGTTGGTTTA
The DNA here is from genome assembly GCA_963922845.1 of uncultured Alteromonas sp. Taxonomy (GTDB): domain Bacteria; phylum Pseudomonadota; class Gammaproteobacteria; order Enterobacterales; family Alteromonadaceae; genus Alteromonas. Next base: position 33,319 of record CAWUJV010000035.1, on the reverse strand, counting down.
TCACGTTGTTCGAGAGTGATAAACGGAATTGGCGGGAAGAGATGTCTGGCTCGGTGGCCACCGCTTGAGCCTATGAATGATGGGAGAATTATGATGAATGACGCTACTCTGCGCAAAGGCATTGCAACGATAGGGACAAGAGCGAGAGGCGGTATCCGAGCCGTTATTGAGAATCATATCCAAGCAGGTGTGTATGACGGATATCAGCATTACCTGATTGCGTCTCATGATGACGGCAGCGTCATCAAGCGGTTTGCCGTTTACTTCCAAGCATTATTCTCACTTTTAGGCTTGTTGATTACGCGCAAAATAGAGGTGTGTCATCTGCATGGCTCTCACAAAGGAAGTATCTTCAGAAAAGCATTTTTTGTTTTCTTATGTCGTTTGTTCGGCTGTAAAGTCATCTTTCATCTCCACGGTTCCGTATTTGCGCGAACCTATGATAGTGCGGGTGGGTTTTACCAAGGGTTGGTCAGATATGTACTTAATACGTCCGATAGTGTGTTTGTCTTATCTGAGTATTGGGCTAACTACGTATCTTCGATATCAACGAATGACGATATAAAAATTATCAACAATTTTCCTTCTCCGGTTTTTGAAGACTTATATCAAACGAGAAACTTTGCGAAAAAAGAGGTCCTGAAATTACTGTTTCTCGGTTTTATCGGTCCCAGAAAAGGCATTTATGACCTTGTTGATGCGGTGATGTTACTCAAACAGCAGGGAGTATCTGGTTTTCGCATTACCGTTGGGGGAAACGGCGAAATAGACAAACTTAACGCGCTAATTGAAGAGAAAGGTTTACAGGATTATTTCGATGTCATTGGTTGGGTCAGCGGCGATCAAAAGTATCAGCTTATTAAAGCGTCCGACGTATTGTTGCTTCCTTCTCACAACGAGGGGTTACCCATTGCGATTGTTGAGGCTATGTCGGCCGGGTTGGCGGTATTGAGTACCACTGTGGGCGGTATTCCAGAAGCGATTCCCGATGACCGTCACGGTTTAGTCATTGACCCGGGAAAACCCGATTTACTCGCCGATTCGATGTCTCGGTATTTATCCTCTGCAGAATCGATTGAAACGGCGGCTCGTTTGTCTCGCCAGCGTTATGAAAGCACGTATTCAGCTTCCGCCAATGTCGCCATCATTCGCGGTGTACTCAAAGGGCTGATTAGCCGAGATAACGTTGCAGTTTCATAGCGGGGTGATGGTGTGGCAAAACCCGATGTAGTGTCAGTCATCATAGCCGCTTACAATGCGCAAAGTACGCTACTGTTCGCCCTTAACTCAGTATTCACGCAGCGTCAGTGCGATATTGAAGTTATCGTTGTTGACGATTGTTCACAGGACAACACATTGGCGTTGGCTAAGCAATATGCAAAGGGCCGACACAACATGCATGTTCTTCAAACACCAACGAATAAGGGCCCAAGTGCAGCGCGAAACCTCGCGTTGGACATTGCCAAAGGGAATTGGGTGACGGTTTTGGATGCGGATGATGCGTTTTTGCCGAACCGACTGATTACCCTTCTCACTTATGCTAAGCAACACAGTCTGGATATGATTGCCGATAGCTATTTTATCTCCCCTTCACAGACCCATACCACTGGGGCAACACGATTAACGTCCTTATTTACTAAGCACACGGTTACTCAGTTGGGAGCCGCTGACTTTATTCGCAATGGGCTTGGCTCGGTTAAACCACTGATACGACGTAGCGTTTTAGAGCGGCTGCACGGCCGATTTAACGAGGACTGCCGAAGCGGTGAAGACCTTTTACTTTATACATCACTGATTATACAGGGGGGGCAATTTGGTTTTTTAAACAAGCCGCTATACAACCGAACCGAGCGACCGGATTCACTCTCTCGTGAGAATAAAGTGGCCTTTTTAAAAGGCATACTTAGTGTGCTTGATACCCTTACGCAACAGGTATCATTGAACGACGAGGGACTGATTAAAGCGATTGATTATCGCAAAGGGGTTATTCGTGACGCACTGGACGCTGCTCGTTGGCGACATTGGTTAGTGTCTACACGAGAAAAAAGAGTGCCATCTCTGGCGTCTCTTACGGGCGTTTTTCGCCACCTCATTTTTAGGAAAAAGCGATACTCGATGTCGCAAACCTAGATTGCATTCTGCATAAAAATCGCATTTTCTATTTCTGAATTGCAAAAAGACCATGCCATTTGTTTCTTTGATTTATCTTAAGTTTTTGATATTTAATGATTAAATGGGTTGGATCGTACTTTGCACTACTCCTAGCATTCAACCCAAATCAACCTTTGACTCTCACAAGAGTAGGAGTAGAGCTATGAAACAGAAAAAGCTTTTGGCTGTCGCATCTCAAGGTGGACACCTTATCCAGCTACTTAGGCTAAAGCCCGTTTTCGATCGCTTTGATACAAGTTACGTTTCAAATCAATACCGCGATGGGATGGGTTCTGATTTCTCACCTATAATTGATGCCAATGGTGACGAGAAACTCAAGTTAGTCCTACTGTTCTTGCAGATGGCTTGGATCATGATCAAAAAGCGCCCAGATGTGGTGATTTCAAGTGGCGCCGCTCCCGGCTTCTTCGCAGTTATGCTCGGTAAGTTGATCGGTGCCAAAACGATTTGGATCGACAGTATTGCCAATGCTGAAGAGTTGTCATTGTCAGGTAAAAAAGCGGGGACGTTTGCCGACTTGTGGCTCACCCAGTGGCCTGATCTTGTTAAACCTAACGGACCTCAGTATCAAGGGAGAGTATTATGATTTTCTTAACAGTAGGCACGCAGTTACCGTTTGATCGCTTTGTCAAAGTGGTGGACCAATGGGCAGCCAATAACCCTGAAGTTGAAATTTTTGCGCAGATAGGGGAAGGCGATTACCAACCAAAACATATGAAATACTGTGCATTTTTGGATGAACAATCATACAAGCGAGAATTTGATAAAGCATCGATTGTGTTGGCACACGCCGCTATGGGCTCGATTATCACGTCACTGATTGAATCTAAGCCGGTTATTGTGTATCCGCGAAAAGCATCACTTGGTGAACACCGTAATGAGCACCAACTCGCGACCTGCAAAAACCTGTCTGAATTAGACGGATGTTATGTCACGTATGACGACCAAGCCCTTATTGAAAGACTCGATGATTTGAAAAGTTTAGAGGCGGGATCACTTGGCTTATATGCAAATGACGATTTGCTGCAAAGCATAGAAAACTTCATTTTGGATTAAAAATGGGCGTGCAGTTTATGGATAAAATGCTCAATGTTAAAGCCTATTTGTCAGAGCCGCACTTGCGAGAGATGATCCGAGGCAGTGTGGTGGGGCTTGTCGTTAAAGTGCTGGCTGCCATTAGCCTTTTTGCCATGAACGTCGTAGTCACTCGATATCTTGGCGCAGCGCAAGCGGGCTTATTTTTCTTGGGGTTTACCTTAGTCACCATCCTGGCTACCTTTGGTCGCCTAGGTTTAGAACAAGCATTAGTGAGATTTGTCGCCACCGAGTTTGCCAATCGAGCATTCGGGTGCTTGCACAGTGTCTACAGCAAAGCCGTCTTTTGGACAATGATCGCAAGTGCGATTCTTACTCTAGGGTTATGGCTAGGTGCAAACCTACTCAATCACTGGATATTTAAGCTACCGGGATTCGCCGTCGTCTTTAAGGTAATGGTACTGGCGACACCTTTGATGGCCTTGTTTGTGCTTCATGCTCATGCACTTCAAGGACTCAAGCAAGTATCTAAATCCATGCTGGTATTGAGTGTATTTCTGCCAGTACAGCTACTTTTACTCGTTTTAATTTTCCCGACGGATGGAGCACTTCAACTTAGTTACTATTTTTTGTTTTCATGCGCGACAACCTTAGTAATAGGAGTCGTTTTATGGCGCCGAGTGGTACCCAAAGCGTCAGATACCGACGTTTTTTCCTCCGCATTACTTCGACAAACATGTGCGCCTTTGTGGGCCGTTGCCATTCTTCATCAAGTAATACAATGGTCCTCTCAGCTCCTCCTCGGCAGTTGGGGGTCGTCCGAAGATGTGGCCTTTCTGGCAACCGCGCAACGAACAGCGATGTTGACCAGCTTTATTTTGTTTGCTGTCAACACAATAGCCGCCCCCAAATTTGCAGCGATGCATGCAGCAGGAGATGCAAAGGGATTGCATAAAATGGCGATAATGTCTGTGCGAATGATGTTGGTTGTTGCTTTGCCCGCGGTTGGTTTTATTCTCGTTTTCCCAGAGTGGCTAATGAGTATGTTTGGTGACGAGTTTGTGGCTGCTGCGCCAGCTCTCATGGTGTTAGCGATAGGTCAATTTATTAATATCGCTACGGGATCTGTTGGTTATTTGCTGAGTATGACAGGCAATGAAAAGAAAGTGAGGGACAATGTCATCATTAGTGGCGCCATTAGCATTAGTCTGGGTGTGATGCTCATTCCTGACTATGGCGTGATGGGAGCGGCGATAGCTTACGCTTGTGGTGTAGCGTCACAAAATTTACTCGGCGTTTATCAAGTTAAACAGCAACTTGGATTTAATACGTTAGTTTTCTGGCGAGCGCTTGATTAGCGGATGAGTAAACAGCAGCATGTGTTAATTCATCCGCACAGATAAATGATCGTTAAGCGTCGATTATTTGTCTATGCGGATTGGTATGATGCCTCTGTTTAAAACCGTATCCTAGATATGGGCGATGACGTCAGAGGGCTCAGCGCGATGGGTGTAATCTGCTGTGACGTCCGCGAACACGACTTGTTGATTCGCGTCGACCACAAACGTTGCCGCCAGTGGTAAATCAAATTGTCCACTGCCATTGTGATGTTCAAGATCAATACCAAAATCTGCATAGATGGGGCGCAGTGCTTCAGGTAATGAAAATACGATGCCTAGCGATTTGGCAAATTCAGCATCGACATCGGATAACACGCTAAAAGCCAATTCATTCTTCTCGCTTGTCGACAAAGAGGCATCGGGTAGCTCAGGTGAGATCGCAACGAGCGATGCGCCTTTCGCTTTGATTTCGTCTAACACACTTTGATACGCGCGCAGTTCCAAATTGCAATACGGGCACCAGCCTCCTCGATAAAATGTGATGACTACTGGTCCGGATTCTGTCAACGAATCAAGCGATACGCTTCTTCCCAATTGATCGCTTAGCGTAAATGTTGGGAAGGCTTCACCAATTTTAGGTGCGTATTGCTCGAGTGCTTTTTCTTTTAACGCTTTTGTTGCATTGGCCATGACACTGTATAGCTCGGCTGGAATGTTTTTTGCCGATGCATCACGTAATTCAGTTAACTGATTGGATAAAGACATGCTGTTACCTTCTATCATTTGAACGAGTGTTCAAATGATAGAAGGTTGTCCTATTTTGTCAATAAATATTTGAACGATCGTTCACTCTTTCTTCGTTTTAATAAGCGGCCAGCACAATTGTTCTTTCCAATTTGCTCGTCGCATACCTTGTACGCCATACGCCTTTGGATATTGACGCGTAATTTTGGCAGTACCAAAAAGCACATCCCAAAAAAACAACAGATTGCCAAAGTTGCCTTTGTAGTGGGTTATTCCATCTTCATTGTGTAATCCGTGATGAGCGGAATGTGTCGCTGGAGTGGAAATGGTTCTCTCTACAATCCAAGCGATGGGAGACAGCCATGCATACCGATAGAGAATGCGATCCCATTTCCACTCTGCATGGGCCCCTATAATGACCGTGAGCTTAACTATCAAATAAGCGGCGTAGACAGTGCCGAACCCCAGATAAATGAGCACGCCGGATAGCCAAATAGAGGGCATCATTAAATAGTAGAAAATGTTGTTTCGGTAAACAATTCTCACACTCATATACTTGGCGTTGTGATGCGCGCGATGAAGATTGTATAGCGGCCTAAATGTATGGGAAGCTCGGTGCCACCAATATTGTGTCATATCATCTAACAGGAGAAAAAGTAGCACCTGCCATGGGATGGCGACATGTGTGTAGGCGCCATGTAATTGTGGGGCCGCCAATCCAAGCAGGCCATTGACGGTAAGTAAAATAAACGGCTGTGTGAACGCAAAGAGCACAAGTGTGCTAATCACTTCTACGCGGATATCATCTTTGACTTCCGTTTTTTTGTTAAAGAGTGTGCCACGCAAGGCCTCGACAATGCCAAATGTAACGAAAACACCCAATATAACCAGCGACTCATTCATAAAGATACCTCACCGAAAGCATTGATTGCGACATTAGCATCTGATTAACTGGTGAAATATATAGTTTTATAGTTTTGCCAAGATGAGTAATAAACACAGTCTGCCGCATCACTTAATACATGCAATGGAAGAGGTGGGTATTGTCATGTCTTACGTTCATGATGAAATCATTCACGAACGGGGTGATGCTAAGCCTGGTTTATCTATTGTCAAACAAGGTAGGGTTAAAGTGGGTAACTATGGCAAGGAAGGAAAATATTGCCTCACTCGAATCCTTGATATCGGTGAAACATTTGGCGAATTTACGTTGTTTGCCGATTTGCCGCGAACCCACTGCGCAGAAGCTGTCGGCGACACTCATGTCATTCAGGTATCACGGGAACAGTTTTCTTTGCTCAGCATTCAACAACCTGATTTAAACACCGTATTGTTGTCTACATTAGCGATAAAACTTCACGATAGTTTAGAGTTGCTCGATGATATTCGACGCCTACCTCTTCAGGTGCGTGCGGCAAAAACCTTGCTCACCCTAACGAATCAAACGTCCTCTTCTTTGTCCATTACCCAGAACGAACTCGCAGATGTGTTGGGTGTCACTGTATTGTCCGTACACAAAGCGCTGAAGTCATTATCAGCGCTGGGCTTTGTGCGTCTGGGTTATGGATCTATAGCGATAACCGAGATAGAAGCGTTAACCCATTGGGTTTCACAGCAATCTAGTCTCAATATTATTTAACGATCACACGCTTTAGAACACGCCATTGTCATTTCGAATTTTGCCGCCACTGACCAACGAGTAAAATCGCATAAAACTATCGAGTGCTTGTATGGAGTCCCAGTGCTCAACGATTTTTCCATCTTCTAATCGCCACGTATCGATAATGTTCATGCCCTTTTCATCGTCACCTCGGTCTTCTTTATCCAGTGTCGCGTGGGAGTGAAAAATAACAAAGTCACCATCAACAAAGATGCGTTTTACGTCGTAAGTGTAGTCAGGATAGTCTTCTGTGAAATCTTTAAGAAACGTTACCAAACCTGTGATTTTATCTGGCAGGTTGCGATTGTGTTGCACGTAGCGGCTGTCGTTGTATTGAGTCAATACATAGTCGAAATCGTGCTCATTCATTAAATGCTGAACGAAATCGGCCACTATCTCAGCATTAGCAAGCTCTTGCTCTGACCAGCTGCTCTGTTTCAGGGAGGCCATATCAATGGTTAGGTTTTCGTCATTTTGAGCAAATGCAAATGATGTAAACAAAAGGGTTAATGCAGGAAATAATAGTTTTAGCATAACGGATTCCTCTTTGGTAATTAATATAGTGTTAGTTACTAATATATACTCATGCTATGCTAGAGAAAATGAAGATGCAATTAGGCACAAAAAGCGTTGGTAGGCACCTTTTGGTAACTTGTGGCGTCACATTTCAATGTGGCACAAGCACTCAATTCCATGTCTGGTGTGCGATGGAGAGATAAAATGACGAATAAAAGCGAACCAAAACAACGACGAATTTTTTTTAATGATGAACATTGCCCGATACGAAATGTCGTGGCTCATGTGGGTGATAAATGGTCGATGCTTATTCTATTTGCATTGGTAGATGGAGCGGACCGGTTTAATGCCTTGAAAGTCAGAATTGTCGGTATTTCTCAGAGAATGTTGACGCAAACGTTGCGAGATTTAGAGCGGGATGGTTATGTGAGTCGCACCGTGTTTCCTGAAGTTCCTGTTCGAGTCGAGTACGAGTTAACCGACATGGGGCGGGGTATGGTCAAACCCTTGTACCAGTTAGTGAATTGGGCCGATGAACATCACGATGCGATAAATCGTGCGAGGGAAGCCTATGATAGTCGAGAAAACAGTTAAACGATTTCTGCGTGATTTATGAACGATAGGGAAAGGCTTTAGAACGCTGTGCTAAGCGTTTTAAACGTTGTTTTGCTAGCCTCCAAAGCCCATTTTGGAGATGATTATGCAACAGATAATTCAACGAGCGTTTCAGTGGTATTTTGGACTTGGTAGCCGGCTTTTCCCCCGTTATTTTGCCAGTAAAGCCGTTGCACTATTGTTTACTGTTCGTCTTCGACATTCAGACAGCCGTTCCGAACTACCACAAGCCGACTCGGTTATATCACTGGATTGTGGTGGTCTTCTTAGTCAGTGGAATGGTAGTAATGGTAAAACGGCCCTATTTGTTCATGGTTGGAGTGGCGCGCTAACGCAATTTTCAGCGTCGTTTAATGACCTTTTGCAAAAAGGATACACCGTCTATGGCATTACCCCTCCTGGGCATCTTGAGTCGGGTGCGCGTTACTCTCATCCCGGTTTATTTATTCAAGCCATCCAAGAGTCGCTTGGTAAGGTCAAAGGGCCTATATCCGTTGCTGTTGGCCATTCGATGGGGGCGGGCACACTGGGTCTTGTCGCCGCCCGTCAAAGAGTCGCTGACTCTTTGGTTTTAGTGTCGAGTCCAGCGTCCTTTTATCAACAAATCAACCAATTTGCCGCCGCAATTAGTTTGAGTGTGCAAGCCACAACACTATTCTGCGACCTAGTCGAAAGACAGGTCGGTATTGCTCACGACGACTTAGAGGTCGCTAAGCTCGCCAACAAGATCACAGTGGAGTGTTTAGTGATACACGACGAAGATGACCGACAGATAGCCCATGATGATGCGATAAAGGTGAGTAACGCTTTAACCAACGGCCGTCTGATGACAACCCAAGGTTTAGGGCATAATCGAATCTTGAAAAGTGAGCGTGTGGCCGCACAAATTACCTATGCAGCAGAACTTGATACTGGTCTTAACGATGCAGCCAATGGCTAGAGTATGGGACAGTAACGTGGAGAACACAGATGCTATTAGATACGCCTGTTTGTGATTTTGGCTGGAAAGCCCCAGATTTCACATTAGAAGATACAAATGGAAATGCGATTACGCTACAAAATAGTATGGGCGAAAATGGTTTGCTCATTGCTTTTATTTGTAACCATTGTCCTTATGTAAAACGAATTGTTCCGCGCTTTGTGCACGACATGAAAGTCTTACAGCAACGGGGGGTAAATGTCTTGGCGGTGATGTCTAACGATTACCGCACATACACACAAGATAGTCCTGAAAATATGAGGGCATTCAGTGCACAGCATGACTTTTCGTTTCCCTATTTGATTGATGAGCATCAGGACGTCGCCAAGGCCTATGGCGCGGTTTGTACGCCTGATTTTTTTGGATTCAATCGCTCTGGCGAGCTGCAATATCGCGGACGATTGGACGATGTAAGAATGACGGATGCTGGCGAAAGGACGCCTGAACTATTAAATGCGATGCAGCACGTTGCAGCATCTGGAAAGGGACCTCAACATCAAGTCCCTAGTATGGGCTGTTCAATCAAATGGCGTTAGTTCGCTCTTAGCTTGGCTAAATCGGCTTTGAGCTGAGATACGCTGGGATCCTGCGATTGCTCGGCAAGTGCAATGGCATTGATATACTGGGCTTGTGCGCCTGCTGTGTCGCCTTGAGCTTTCAACACTTGCGCTAATCCTTCATGCAGGGAGAGTGTATTGGGATAGTTGACGATGGCTTTTTGAAAGTAATCCTTGGCCGTATCGAGTTCACCGTGCTTGAGGTAGAAGCGACCAAACCGATTTTGCCAATATGCAGAATCATATCGCGGTGTGGAGAGGACATCTGAAAACGCCGACATGAACATTTTGAAATACTCAAAATCGTCTCGCTGCCACGCTAACCAAATAAGTGTATTTTTAGTGCCCTCTGATATCTCTGTGGGCTGATTAAAGCGTATGCCCCTTGATTTAAAGTATTGAGTTAAAAAGGGGATGCCGCCCATTTCAATGAAGTTGTCTATGCTGCTAAATACGGGGTCACCGAAGTTGTGATAGTAAAACTTAAGGCCTTCATATAAAGCTATGTAGGGCAAGGATTCATGTGTCTCTTGATTGAATTTTTGATACGTCCATTGCCAGCTTTCAATTGGATAAGCGGTAAGGTGGTCAGCAAGTTGGTCGCTGTAATCTACGGTGTAGATATCTTTGTCTGAATTGGCGATAAAGATATAAGTGTCTGGTATTTCGCCTTGTTTTTTTCGTTGAATTAATCGACTTGGGTCAATTTCTCCCCCGTTGGATAAAATGTAGCCATTGAAAGGTGAGTCGGCTTGAGCCATTTGGTCACTGGCGTAAAAAGCGCCCATTTCCCAACCAAATAGAATATTGTTGCTGTTGGTGTGATAAGTGTTATCGATAACGGGAACCAGTTCTTTTTCGATAAATGCGCTAAACTCCTTTGCCTGTTCTCCAAACCAATCTCGGCGAATGGGTTCTCGCGACGTCACACCGACCACGATCATCTCAGGCATGGCGTCGGGTAGCCGCAGAGATTGTTGGATCGCAATCGCATTAATAAAATGCCATTGGCCATCGAGAACGTACAAAACAGGATACGGAGTTGTGGCTTGGTCGTAACTCGCGGGTAGAAACACCTGATAATGCATGGTGGTAGCGAGTGCTGATGACGGTATAGTTTTGGTCTGGATATGCAAGGTGTCATCTTCAGCAGCATTTGTGCGTTCGACAAAGCAGTGCGCCAACAGTATACAAAACACGGCGAGTAAACTCGTGATTTTTCCCATGATAAATGTCCTTATTCTGACAATAAAAATAGACTACGTTAAAATCGCGAGATTGTTATTCATAGGAGATAACTCAACGAATATTTGAGTTATGTAACACCTTGGTGAGTTATCTATTAAAGGTGAGAGCGTATCCACTGTGCCAAGGGTATCGCCGTTTTGTTTTTATTATGGGCATCAAGCGTGAGGATATTCGCCAGAGGAGTCGCATTGCGCTCGCGCAGCGCCTTATCTAAACGCTGCCCTGCCGCGCCAAATTCTTTGTAACGGCTGTCGCCAAAATTGAGTAGCAGGTATTGATGTCCAGAAAGGTCGTATTGACGCTGCGTCAGTTGCACGTAGATGCGCTTCATTTGTGGCGATAGTTCACCGGCCCCTGTATTTGCAATAAAGAACACCAGTGTTTGGTTGGGCTGTACCAATATGCCGTCTAAATCATCGTATTCATGACTATGAACCACAAAATCAGCCTCTAGCTGCTGACGCACAGTGTCGGCTGCAGCACGCGCTGTGCCCGTCACAGAGCCAATGACAAAGCGAAGAGAAGATGTGGCCTTAGACATAGTTTATTCTTCAGATTGTTAGGAAGAGCAGCTGTAGTGTGATACACCACCCGTGCCGAAAAAGGCCGAGGGCTTCAATTGATAAAATTTGTCTTCGACTATCTGCGTTTGTTCGTCATAGGGCGATGACAACACGCTTTGCAATTCGCGTATAAGTGAATAGTCGCCTTTTTCGGCCTGTTGGTATGCTGGCACGACGAGCCACTCACGCCATGTGTATTTGGGGTTAACCTGTTTCATTGCTGCTGAAATATCGCCGAGTTGACCTTGTTCAGCAAGCATCTCATGCCACTGAGTCAGCCAAAGGTTCCACTGCCCCTCTGTGTCGGCGTTGGGTTTGCGGTAAAAGCACTTGTCTAATTGCGATACATCTCGAGGTAAAGCGCAGAGCTCTCTAAACAAAATGGTGTAGTCGACGTTTGAGCGCACCATCAATTGCAATAGCGGCATGACCAGGTTTGCATTGTATTCTTCTAGGCCCAACTTCGCTGCCCACATGCGCTGCATTTTTTCTTCCATTACATCGGAAAATTCATCTTGAATTTGATTGAGTCTCTCGCGTTTTTCTGGGTGCTCAGATAACAATACCGTCAGGGCTCGGCATAGCATTTCAAAGTTTTTTTCCGCCGCAACGGGTTGGTTTAGGAAAGAGAAATGCCGACCGCCCCCCGTCCAAGGTTGAAAAACAGGATCGAATAATTCACAAAAACCAAAAGGGCCGTAGTCGAGGGTATAACCACCGCCCGCACAGTTGTCACTGTTGAAGTTACCTTGGCAGTATCCCACGCGGATCCAGTTCGCAACGAGTGATGTTAGTCTTTCTCTAAACGCAAGGGCTAGCTGTATAACTTGGTCCTCAAAGGACGCGTCGCTGTCGACTACGCCGGTGTATTCCCGAGTAATTAAATGCGACACGATATCGATTAGTTCCTGTTGAGCATTGTCGTGTTGTTGACTTCTGGCACGACGGCCGAAAAGTTCGATTTGTCCCACTCGGAGAAAAGAGGGGGCAACTCGTGTCGAAATTGCAACGTAGTTGCTGACCATGATCTCAGGATCCATTGAGGTGGAGTCATCCAGATACCAAGGTCTATCAACCGTGTCAGATTGAGAGGCGTAAAGGGTTAATGAACGAGACGAGGGGACGCCCAGTGCATGCATATGCTCTTGGGCAAGAAATTCTCTCACACTAGAACGCAATACCGCTCGACCATCTGCGCCTCTGCAATAAGGGGTAGGACCCGCTCCCTTGAGTTGCATTTCCCAGCGCTTCCCATTTAACACCGCCTCAACAATCGAGATGGCACGGCCATCACCATATCCGTTGCCCGTTTGAAAAGGACATTGTTGGGTATACTCGGTGCCGTAAATCGACAGAGCATAGCCAGTCGCCCAACCATACTGACGCATGGGGACAGGGGCGTGAGACATATCGCCAGTAAACAGTGACATAAACGCCGGAGATTGGGCTAGATCCTCACTCAGCCCCAATTCTTCAAACAGCTGCTGGCTGTGGGCAATATACACCGGTTGACCAATAGGTGTGGGCTTCACCGGAACATAATGTCCTGAAAAGACTTGACGTGGCCGCCTATCCTCACCGGTTGGAGAAGATTGAGGGTCTGGCGTCAGTTGCTCAAGTAACGAGTAGCTTACACTCGCGGCGAACTCTTCAATCGTATTTACGGCACGGGATGGGGTGTTCAATACATTATCGGTCATGAGGTATCAGCTACTCTAGGTCAACAGGGTTTGGCGTCTAAAAACCAACGTCAATTCAACACACATACCATGGTTACGTTAAGTGTTGAACAGACCGATCAGTTATCTATTCGGATTAGTACTAGAGCAATAATGGGTGCGATTCAGTCAGAAACAAGGTGAAGGGGGATTGCAAAGTCGGGTAAGCGATAAAAGCTGATACGCCAAACTGACGTATCAGCCCACATTAACGCAACGCGTTATTCCGCGACAAAGTCATCAAAAGATTTGATATCAACTTTGTTTTGTTCTGCTTCCAACAACGTCGTCAACGAAGGAATATCGGTTTGTTCTAACTGGCGATATGTCTCTTTCGCAGCATCGAACATTCCTTCGAGCAAAGCAAGGTTTTGCATTTCTGACTTTGACGGTGCGACAAAGCTTTGCGTGATCTTACTGTACAAGTCCGCAATTTTTTCACGAAGTTGCGGCTCGGCAGCGCCAACATAGTTATCACCAGTCGTAATAACTAACGTTTCTTTTAGTGCCGTTAATTTATCCGTGATCGCCTTCACGTCTGCTGATTCACTTTTTTCTGCAGCAGTAAGATATTGGTCGATTTGATAAACCAAATACGCCAAATCTTGTGTCATGTCATAGAGTTTCATCGTTGTATTGTGTAATTTCCGACGTTCCCGTTTTGACAGTGCAGAATCTGGGTCATTTTTCAGCGTCAGTGAGCTTTCATAGGTTTGCTTGCCCTTAGTGAGCACAACTTTGTACTCGCCTGGTGGAGCTGTTGGTGCAGAGAAGCCACCGCGCGCAAAGGTTTTGCCCGTGGCAATCTTAGGCACGGGCAAGTGGTAATCCCAAGTTACAAGATTAATTCCCTTCTTTTTACCTGCCGGCAGCTGCGCAACTCGTTCGCCTTCTTCATTAAAGATTTCTATCTTCATTTTGCCGAAGATATGCTTTTTCTTCATGTAGTAGGCGATTTTCGCGTTGTTGTTAGGATTGCGCCCGACAAATTGAGTCTCGCGACCAAAACCGCCAGCACCAAAGCTCTGCTCTTCATCAATAACAGTTGGCGACGCTTCGTTGAAGAAATGCAGCTTTTTCGCTAACACGTCGTCGTTTAGTTCACGCAATGGTGAAATATCATCAATGATAATCACACCACGTCCATGGGTACCCATGACCAGATCATTGGTACGCTCTTGCAATGCAATATAGTGGACGGCCGTAGCCGGCATGTTATTAGTGAATCGTTGCCAATCCGCCCCGCCGTTTAAGGTAACAAACAAGCCGAATTCGGTCCCTAAGAACAACAAGTCAGGGTTGACCGTGTCCTCTTGGATATTTCGCGCAAAGCCTTCAATAGAATCGTTGTGCAGTGCTGTCCAACTCTTTCCGAAGTCTGTTGTTTTGTATACATAAGGTTTCATATCACCTGATGTGTGACCCTCAAACGTGACATACGCTGTTTTCTTGTCATGCACACTGGCTTCAATGTGAGAAACCCACGTGTTTTTGGGAAGATCCGGTACGTTTTTAATCACGTTGGTCCAGGATTTCCCCCCGTTTTGGGTTAGCTGCACATTACCATCATCTGTCCCGACCCAAATGATATCCTCATCGAAACTAGACTCGGCAATGGTGAAAATCGTTGAGTGATTCTCGGCACCGGAATTGTCTGTCGACAAGCCACCAGATTCAGCTTGTTTTTGCTTTTCAGGGTCGTTAGTTGTCAAATCTGGAGAGATGATCTTCCATGTATCGCCCATATCGTCAGACACGTGTAAAAACTGACTACCAATGTAGAGGCGGTCTGGCTCGTTGGGGCTCAGTGTAATCGGCGCATTCCAATTAAACCTAAACTTGGGTGTTCCCTCGATAGGAAGCGGCTGTATCGTCTTTATTTGTTTTAACTTTGTGTTATAACGCCAGACGTTTTCAGCACCTTGCATTTCTGAATAGATCACCGGCTTGGTGTCGTGTTTTAACACGCGGAAGCCGTCACCAAATCCAACGCTATTCCAATCACTGGCTTTGATACCACCTGGCGCTGATGAAGGGCCATACCAACTGCCATTGTCTTGCAGGCCACCGTATATGTTATAGGGTTCTGCGTTGTCGACACTGACGTGATAAAACTGTGAAACGGGTATATTTTCTACGATTTCCATCGTAGTGCCGCCGTCCCATGTACGATAGATACCACCGTCCGTTGCCACGAACATTTGATCCGAGTCGTTGGGATCAAACCAGATATCGTGGATATCTGAATGCATGGTACCCATGTTTGTGAAAGTATTACCGCCATCTCTCGAAATTGACCCAAAAAGGCCGCCTTTGACCAGAATATCTGGGTTTTTCGGATCAACGGTAATACGAGAAAAGTAGAAGGGGCGTACAACCAAACCAAAATCGCTGTTCAGGTGTTGCCACGTTTTACCGGCGTCTTTTGAGCCGTATAGTCCCTTGTCTTCATCTTTTTCTGTTTCAAGCACTGCATATAAGCGATTGGCATCCGACGGCGCAACCGCAACCGCAATCCGGCCTAGCTTGCCGTCCGGGAAACCTTGATGCACTTTGTCCCAACTTTTACCACCGTCAGTAGACTTATACAGTGCACTATTGGTTCCCCCTGAGTTGAATGACCAACCAGTACGTCTGAATTCCCACATGGAGGCATACAATACGTTCGGGTTTTGTGGGTCCATAATAAGGTCAGCGCATCCTGTGGTTTCATCCACGTAAAGTTGCTGTTCCCACGTTTTACCGCCATCTGTTGATTTGTAGACGCCTCGCTGTTGGCTATCACCCCACAACCCGCCTAATACGCCAACGTAGATTTCATTGCTGTTATTGGGGTTAACTATGACACTGCTTATCCGCTCAGAACCTTCAAAGCCCATAAGCTCCCAGTTTGTACCGCCGTCTTTACTGCGAAATAGTCCATCACCTACCGACACACTATTACGGGTCCAAATTTCACCTGTGCCGACCCAAATGGTGTTGTCAGGATCGTTCGGATCTACCTCAATAGCCCCAATAGACTGAGGGAAGTCTTCAAAAATGGGCTGGAATGTTGCGCCGCCATTTGAACTCTTCCACACACCTCCACCCGCTGCACCTGCATAAAGCACACGGCTATTAGTAGGATGGCCTTCAATATCACCAAAGCGTCCACTCATTAGCGCTGGGCCAATGTGACGGGCTTGTAAATCGCCAAAAATTGGGCTGCCTTTCGCTTTGTCAACGGCGAGTGCGGGTGCACTCGCCGCCGTAGACATAGCAATCGCAGCGACCAACGCCCAGCGTTTTGGGAGTTGATTCATGGATTTATCTCCTTATAAAACCTGACTTACTGAGCTGCAGGGAACGCGAACATGCTGTCATCAACCGTTGGGTTTAGCTCTATTTCGTTGATCACAAGTGGCGATGATGCGGCAGGCTGACCTTTGATGCCTTGAGTCATTGAGAATGGGAAGTAGATACCGTCAACTTCTTGATAGTCACTGAGTTTGACTTGCTGAACCTGACCTTTCATTGGACCTGAGTTTACATCGCTCTCAATCATGACCAAAATCATGCTTTCTGCGTCGAAGTAATAGTACTCAACGTTCGCGATTTCTTTGCCTTCAACGGTAATTGGCTCTTTGGTCAACTTCACCTTGAATGCGTCTTCGCCATCCACAGATTCCGTACCGACGAGTTCAGCTTGGTAGCCTTTTGCCGCGTAATCCATCAAAGAATCGGGGAAGTCATTCATATTAAGCTTCATATTCGCGGTTTCTTCAGCTTGGGCTTTTTCCGCTTTCATCGTCATGAAGTTAGTGTTCCAAAGTGTCTCGCCGTCGAACACTCCTTGCATAATAGCTTGACCCTGCACCGTGGCTTTGGTGTATTGCTTACCCGATGATTGCTGAACGATTTCCAACGGGAATTTCATTGGACCTTGCGATACTTCGGCAATAATTTTGACCCCTTTCATGGCCTTGAGCGCATCTTCACCGCCGATGTTTTCGTGATACGTACTGATGATTTCGTCTACGTCTGTTGCTTGTGCTACTGAACCAAATCCGAGTAAAAGTGCTGGTAGAAGAATTTTTGCTAATTTCATTTTTATTTCCTTGTTTGAAAAAACTCAATTTATTAGAGCGTGTTGATCTTAACTGTAGGGACCTCAATCAGACGTTGCCCGGTATTGTCACAAGCACGCGTTCTCATTTTGAACCGAGTTTGTACAGCAAAGAGCAACACGCTCTGTTTGTTACTGATGCATTAGTCATCGAAACGCTAAAAAAATTACAGGCAATCTCAATAAACTGTCGAACTGTCGTGAAACCAGTATATTGAAGCAGCGTATTGTTACACTATCTCATTGTGTAAAAAAAGTGTGACATTTTGTTTCGTCTGGCAAGGTCGCACAGTATTTTTTATGTGATATGTTAAAACACAAAGGTTTGTACCATCTCGACAGAAAGGCTAAATCCTTAGGAATAATAAAAATGCCAATATCCAAGCACCTTAAATTGTGTGGTCTTGCGGCTGCGCTCGTGTTTTCGGCCGGCGCAACGGCCAAAAACGAAGACACTAACCCTCTTGCTAATATCCCTCTTCGCAACATCGGCCCAGCAATGATTTCGGGTCGAATTTCAGATTTTGCGGTCAATCCAGCGTCTCCCAATGAATTTTATGTTGCAACGGCTTCAGGGAATTTGTGGAAGACCACCAACAACATGACAACGTGGACCCCACTATTTGAAAATGAGGGGGCGTATGCGATAGGCGTAATTGAAATGGCGCCATCAAATGCCAACGTCCTGTGGGTCGGATCAGGTGAGAACAATTCACAACGCTCTGTCGCTTATGGCGATGGTGTATATAAGTCACTGGATGGTGGTAAAACTTGGAAAAACATGGGGTTGAAAAACTCTGGTCACATCTCGCAGATTTGGATCGACCCGAAGGATGAACAGCACGTGCTTGTTGCCTCTCAAGGACCGCTTTGGAGCAATGGTGGCGACAGAGGGTTGTATAAAACGACGGATGGTGGGGCATCGTGGACACGAATTCTCGATATTGACCAATACACAGGCATCAACGAATTTGTCGTTGACCCAACCAACCCCAACAATATTGTCGCAACCAGCTATCAACGCCGCCGTCATGTCTGGACACTCATTAATGGTGGGCCAGGTAGCGGTATCCACAAATCCACAGATGGCGGTAAAACGTGGACGAACGTTAAGTCTGGTTTGCCGTCTGACAATATGGGACGTATTGGTATTGCGATGGCCCCGTCTTCGCCAAATATGCTTTACGCTATTATCGAATCCAATGACAAAGAAAAAGGTGTCTATCGTTCGACTGACTTTGGGCAGACGTGGAAAAAACGTTCTGGGCATATGACCAGCAGTCCGCAGTATTACAACGAACTCGTCGTCGACCCACACAACCCTGAGCGACTGTATTCATTGGATACGTTTTCTAAAGTTTCTGAAGATGGGGGGAAAACGTTCCGCTCGCTGTCAAACGAATTCAGGCACGTGGATGACCATGCATTGTGGATCGATCCCAACAATACCGACCACTTATTGATGGGCGGTGACGGCGGTGTATACGAAAGCTGGGACCGCGGTCAGAAATGGCGCTGGGCAAACAACTTGCCACTAGGGCAGTTTTATCGGGCGCAGCCGGACAATGCTTCGCCATTTTACAACGTGTGTGGCGGGACACAGGACAACAACTCATTGTGTGCGCCATCGCGTACCGATGTGATTCATGGTATTACCAATGCCGATTGGAATATCGTGATTGGCGGAGATGGTTACAAGCCACAAATCGACCCCAATGATCCCAATATTATCTATGCACAATATCAATACGGCGGTTTGGCGCGTTACGACAAGCGCACTCGCGAACGGGTGTCTATCACGCCTCATCCAAAACAAGGTGAAGACGCTTATAAATGGAACTGGAATACCCCACTTCTACTCAGCCCACACAACCCAACGCGTATTTTTTATGCCGCAGAAAAAGTCTTTCAGTCGGACGATCGCGGCGAAAACTGGCGCGTAATCAGTCCAGATTTGACCCGCAAGTTAGATCGCAACAAATTGAAAGTGATGGATCGAGTATGGAGTGTTGATACGATCGCTAAAAACGCATCGACTTCTATGTATGGATCGATTATTGCGCTGAACGAAAGTCCACTTCAGGCTGGGTTACTGTATGTCGGTACCGATGATGGTTTGATTAGTGTCAGCGAGGATGGTGGCGAAAACTGGCGTACAGAAGACAGTTTTCGAGGCGTACCTGATATGTCCTTAGTCGAAGATATTATTCCATCATCTCATGATGTAAACGTCGCTTATGCGGTATTTGATAATCATAAACGCGGCGACTATAAACCTTACGTGCTTAAAACGACAAACAAAGGAAAAAGTTGGCGACTGATCAGTAACAACCTGCCTGAGTGGGGATCTGCTCATACCATTGCAGAAGACCACGTCGACGCCAACCTTCTTTTTGTGGGCACAGAGTACGGCCTATTTGTTAGCCAAAACGGCGGGAAAAGTTGGTCACAAATGAAAGGTAATTTCCCCACAATTGCAGTACGTGATTTAGAAATACAGCGCAGAGAAAACGACTTGGTCGTGGGAACCTTTGGTCGCGGCATCTATATCCTCGACGATTACACGCCACTTCGGACTAAAGCGGGAATGCTGAAAGACGAAGAGGCGACGTTGTTCTCGGTAAAAGATACTTGGTTGTACTTAGAAGGTTATCAGTACGGTGGTGAGCGCAATGGCTCGAATGGCAACGCATTTTTTAGTGCGGATAACCCCGCTTACGGAGCCGTCTTTTCATATTATTTGCGCGATGGTTACAAATCGATGCAGCAAATCAGACGAGCTAACGAGAAAGAGATAGAAAAAAATGGTGGTGATACGCCGTATCCAACATGGGATACCTTGCGAAAAGAAGATCAAGAAGAAGCACCCTCTGTCTTCCTTGAAGTCACCGATAGCAAGGGCAATGTAGTACGTCGTGTCAAGGCTGCATCAAGTCAGGGGTTCCACCGTGTAGCTTGGGACATGCACTATCCATCTTCAGCGCCAGTGAGCCTTGCTTCTCGCTCTGGGTACGTGCCACCATGGGCAATTCCACCGAAAGGGCCGATTGCTTTACCTGGTGAGTACACGGTTACATTGAAGAAGCGTCAATTTGGCAAGGTGTCTAACCTGTCTGAACCACAGTCTTTCACGTTGAAGTTACTCGATAATAGCCCCGAGATAACTCAAGACAGAGCTGGTTTATTAGCTGTACAGCAGCGTGCTGCGAACTTGTTCCGTTCTGTTCGTGGTGCTTCTAAAGCTCAAGGCGAACTCAAGTCACGTATTCAACATCTCAAGGCTGCCGTAGACTTAACGCCTTCGGCGACAGAGCAACATGCCCAACAAGTCAGAGAATTAGCTGCTCGATTGGTGCAGTTGAGCATGCTACTTGATGGGGACGCAACGGTTCGCGCTAGACAAGAGCCAGTACCGTGGTCAGTAT
Source organism: uncultured Alteromonas sp. (assembly GCA_963922845.1). Classification (GTDB taxonomy): domain Bacteria; phylum Pseudomonadota; class Gammaproteobacteria; order Enterobacterales; family Alteromonadaceae; genus Alteromonas. Next base: position 12,642 of record CAWUJV010000035.1, on the reverse strand, counting down.
CAGGTAGAACCTCAAGCTTGTACTATGCGATCAGTGGCAGTCAAAACAAGGTATCAGGCAATCACCTTGCGTCACTTGATATCGCTGAAGCTGAATATACTCGCGTCGCTGAGCAACTCAAAGCATTACAGCTTGATATATCCGCGTTAGAAAATACACTTGAGTCGGCGGGAGCACCTTGGACACCCGGGCGTATTCCAACCATCGATTAGCAACGTTAACGACTTAAAAACCGCTCATTTGAGCGGTTTTTTTTGGCCGATTTTAAAGGGAGATTTAGGCCTGTTCTCTAGAGCGTTTAACGATAGCCGTTATAAACTGCTTGGTTGATTCGAGGTCTGTTTGCCATAATAGCCATCTTTTTACGACGCGTTTTGAGAACGTTTTTAAAGGCGACGGTAGCAGTTTAATGAAGTACATCATCAATGACGTTGTCGTCGACTCAAATGAGCGTACGGTCAGCCGTCAAACACACGTACAAAAGGTGAGGCCGCGAACCCTTGCCGTATTGATTCTGTTTATCGAGTCTCCCCAAAAGGTACTGAGTAAACAGCACATCATGGATGTGGTTTGGGCTGATGTAGTGGTGGATGACGCCGTTGTTGCTCAATCTATTAGCGAGATTCGCAAACTCTTCTGTGATAAAAACATTATTGTGAGTCATCCCAAACAGGGGTATGCGTTTGTCGCTGATGTTCAACGAGAGCCCTTGTATCAGGCTAGGCCAAAACCGCAAAAACAATCCCGTCGTTGGGCAATGGGAGCAGTGGCTCTGTCATTAGTATTTTGCGTATTTCTTTTTGTCTTTAGTGTGAAGCCTTTATCGCCGACACCAAACAAGGTGCTCGTTTTGCCAATGAAACATGCCCTAAAACCGACAAAAGCGCTTCACTGGCTGGAGTTTGGTGGTATGGCAAGCTTGATCAATGAATTACAACAACACACTGACAATATTTATGTTTACGGTGTGGAAGACATAGTGCAAGCCCTTGGCACAACGCGCAATCTGGTACTAGATCGTCAGGACTATTTGCATCATTTGTTTGAGGTGTCGGGCGCTACTCATATTGTTGAATTGCAGTTTTTGGGGCAACCCCAAGACGTGAAAGTCGCTATCAATATAGTGACATCTCAGCGTGCAGATAAGCATGTATTGTTTTCTCATTCAGTTGATGAAGGTGTAACGACAGCCTCTGACTTTCTATTGTCGTATTTTGACGCTTCAACAACCAATGCGGGTGGCGACGTCGATGGCGAGTTCAAGAGTAATCTTTTCGCCGAAGCTATTCTTGCTCATGAGAAAGACTGGGATTCAGCGATTAGTTTCTTTGAGAGCTACCTCAATGTGGATACGGACTCAACTAAAGCCCTTCGATACTTGATTAAGCTCTACATCTGGAAAGGTCAATACGACAAAGCCGCAACAAAAATAACCCAGCTTCAAGCTATTCAACACAAGAGCGAAGAGGATGCTATCTACTTATCGTATTACCAAGGGCTGCTAGCCCAAAAAGTGAATGATAATACGGCGGCTATTACGTGGTTTGATTTAGCCTTTGAAAAGGCTAAACATCGACCATTGATGGTGGTCAATGCACGACTATTCCTTTCCTATGGGGACAGCTATTTTGCCGAGCAAGATTTTGTGACGGCACTGAAATACTACCGGCAGGCATTGCGTTATCACGATGACGTGGGCAATGCGATGGGCGTCAGTTCGATGAAACTTCACATTGCTAAAACGCTTATTAAGCTTGAACGGCACGAAGAGGCCGCTGTCTTATACAACGAAGCGACAGCATTGATTACCGCCTTAAATCTCTACTTTTTGCGCTCGATGGCAAGTGATATTGCGAAGCAGCTTTAACCCAGTGTTTCTGAATAACACGACATTCCATGGTTAAAATAATTGCCAAGTAGTGGCGTTTTTACGTTCAATCTTCATCTATAGTTATTTTATTTAAATCAATGGCTTGATGTTGTTTTAATGCGGCTTTTAAAAAAGTTTTAAGAAATTTTAATGGTACTTTGACACGGCTTGTGGCGATTATTTGCAAGCCGACTCTTTCAAGACAATTCCGCCAAGCCGATGCAAATCGTGTTGGTGGAATCGACAGCAAAGCGCAACGCGTTCTAGACTTAATGTAATTCGAGTTGGCCAAATCCGTTGCAACGGATTCTTGTTTTCACGTCATGAACGCTGTCTCGACAATACTGTTAGGAAATAATATGACCTTAAAACACATGATAATGACGGTGAGCATCTGTTTCGCAGCAATGGCCCACGCACAGGATGAAAAGCCCAATATCATTTTGCTGATTGGTGATGACCATGGCTCAAAATACTTCGGTTTTATGGGCGATGAAAATGTGGTTACTCCTAATATGGATATGCTTGCCCAAGGTGGCATGACGTTTACACAGGGGCATGCTACGGCAAATCATTGTCGTCCGTCTCTGCGCACGTTAATAACGGGTCTTCATCCCGTGCAATATAAAATGCAGCTCATGGATATCATGGAGCAGCGCAAGCAAGATAGCGAAGACTATAAGACACTGACGGGCAGCAAGCGGCGAATGTGGGAAACGTTAAACGAAGCGGCTGCACTAAAGGAATTTGATACGTTACCCAAGTTATTGGCAAAGCAAGGGTATGCCAGCTGGCAAGGGGGTAAGTGGTGGGAAAATTCCTACAAAAATGCCTACTTTACCGAAGGCATGACTAAGGGGTGGGACATGGATTTGTTTACCGACGATGCTTTCTTCTTCGAGATGATGGGCGGCGAAGGCGTTGAGTTAGGTAGACAGACCATGGCACCTGTATTCGATTTCATTAGCCGTCACAAGACGCAGCCGTTCTTTGTGTGGTACGGCCCGGCACTGCCCCATACACCTTTTGATGCGACGTATAAACATCGCAAATACTACGATGAAAAGCCTTTTTCTGAATCAGCAAAAGACTATTACGCCAACATTACATGGTGGGATGATGGCGTAGGCCAATTGCTCGACCATGTCGAAAAAGAGGGACTGCTGGACAATACACTGTTTATTTACATCAATGATAATGGGTGGGAGCAAGAGCCGAATGTTGAGTACAAGCAAGCTGGGTCGACGTGGAAAAACGATTTAGATTACGCCAACGGTGGAGACAAAGGGAAACTCGGGTTATATGATTCATCGTTTCGTACCCCTGTTATTTTTTATTGGCGTAATCATGTGCAAGGCTCCTTTGATACGGATAGTTTGGTGTCGATGGAAGATATCGTGCCGACAATACTGGACATTGCTGGTGTTGACCCTAAAAGTGTGAGCACCGAACTGCCGGGGTTCTCCCTCAGACCCACGTTGAACGGGCAAGATCAAGAATGGCGAGATCGCATTGTCGGGTATGCTCATCAGCGTCGTTCAGAGTCAGACATGATGGGACAACGCGCAGAGGGGTATTACGTGCGGACCGAGCGCTGGTTCTTTAGGTGGTATAAAGATAATGGCACCATGGAATTGTTTGATGTTCAAACTGATCCCGACTCGCACATCAATGTCATTGATAAGTTTCCCCATCTTATTGATGGATTTAAACAAGATATCAATCACTGGAAAGCGAAAGTGGGGATGACCAACCCAATACCTGTGTCCTAAAACGACACGATTTTGAAGAATGAGCGTAAATATACGAGCATGGTTTACGTTCATTTTGCTTTATTCCCGTTGAACCTATATCGCATTTGCAACCAATGTAATGCTTTGTAAATAACAAAGGGCGGAGCTGCGGAAACAGCAATCAATGAGCTAAAGAAAAGCACTTAGTTTGGTGGCAAGGCCTTTTGTACTCTGCGCCACGGGCTTTTTTTCACCCAATTACCTTTCCCTAAACGTTCACTTCTCGTGAGTCAGTATTGCCCGTTTACGTGTCGGTGATGGTCCCGATACCGGCGTAATATGCACAATTCATTACAAAGACTAAACAGATTAATACCCTTGTCGGTCATTAAAATCTGCGCCTATTAACCGAATTGGCATATTCAAATAGGATGAGGGATTGTAATGAAAAAGACATTAAGCGGCGTTATCGCAGTGGTGTTACTCGCGGGTTGTTCGAGTTCCAAAGATGGAAAGCCACCTGTTGATAACACACCACCGCCACCAGTAAGTGAAGTACCGGCTCAATTTAGTGCATTAGATGCTGCGATGAAAAGCGATCTGGCAATCAATAATGCCGTTGGTGCATCGATTGCCATCTATCACGACGGTGAAATCGTATTTAATCGCGGTTACGGCCAAAAAGGGATCAGTAACGCTGAGCTGGTGGACAAGGATACGTTGTTTCAGATTGGTTCAACGACCAAAATGTTGACTGCAACTGCCATATTGCGAGCGGTGGAACAGGGGAACTTGTCACTTGATGACAAGCTACTAGACACCTTACCGGGGATTAATTATACGTCGCCTTGGTGGGAAGACATTACGATTCATCACCTCTTGACGCACCAAACGGGGTTTGAAGATGACTATGACGATGACAGGGTTGATGCGGACCTTGTTGACTTTATGCAAACTAACTACCCCATCGAAAACGGTATGATGAATCCGGCGGGTAAATTCTTCAATTACAGCAACCCAAACTATTCTTATCTTGGGGCAGTGCTGGAAACGGTATACAACAGTAGCTATGCAGCGGTAATGGATGAACAAGTCTATACGCCTTTGGGAATGACAACCGCGACAGTGCTTCAACAAGAGGTGTTGGGGTATGGAAATTATGCATTGGGTGCTCAATCCCAGAATCAGGGCTATACAACACTAGCACAAGTACCTCATGTTGAAGTAACGGCACCCGCAGGCGAAAACACATGGATGACAAGTGCTGATGTGGTCAAGCTCGCGAGTTTTCTGATGGATGGCAATGAGCAAGTCTTATCACTTGAAACCAGTCTAGAGTTGACTGAAAAGCAGGTGGACGTCGATTTGTTTGGCTTGCCGAATTTTTACGGATATGGCGTGTTCGTCGATGCTGGTCTTATTCGCAATAATCAATGGTTACCTGTCAATGTATGGCACCATGGTGGCAATTCAGATGGTTACACTAGTGCATTTTGGGTGTTACCTGAACAGGATGTCGCCGTTGTCGTATTAAGCAGCGGCCTTAACGATGATTTTTCAAACACGATGTTCGCCGCCGTGGAGTCAGTTATTGACTTGCCTAACCCTCAACCATTGCCTATTGAAGACGCTGACCCTGCGGACTTTGAAAAGTATGCTGGTACCTACTTAATTGAAGGTGAAGTAGAAGTGATTGTCAGCGTTGAAGACGGTGGACTTGTTATGTCGATTCCCGCTCTTGATGAAGACGATTACGACAGCGTGATTACGCCTTTGGCGGGACCAACATTCAGTGTGACTGTCGGTGGTGATGATTTAAATCTGACCTTTATCTATGACGGGGACAGTCAAGAAGCGGTTTACATGAGAACCCGAGAATTTGTTGGGATCAAACAGGGTTATCCGTTGTAACCGAAAAAAGACAAAGAGTGCGTTATCTTCCTCAGTGCTAGTAGGGCACTGAGGTTGTTTGTCGTCTCAATTCACAGCGCGTTAATGGCGGTTTTAAGCTAAGGCGTTACCCAAAACGAGTGTTGGATGGTAGATTAATGACTCGTTTTGCGATTGACTAAGGCCTCGACTTAAATGCGTTATCGTTTTGAAGATTTGACTATAGATCTCACAGCTGAATCCGTTTTTAGACACGAGACCAAGTTAGATATTTCAGGACTGAATTTTAAGTTATTGGCGTTTATGGTTCGTCAAGGTGTTAACGTGATGTCGTTTGACCAGATCATTGAGGGAGTGTGGTCACCGGCACGAGTAAGTAATGAAACGATCACGCAACGGGTAAGACTGTTGCGCGTGGCCCTAGATTGTGACAATGCGCCAAGCCAGTATATACGTTCAGTCAGAGGGCGAGGTTATCAACTTTGCGGTGAACCTCAACTGTTGCCTGAGTTGGCTAATGCCCCTGACTCATTGAAGAAAAAGAACCAAAAGTGGATAGTGGTTGGTACCGTTTTATTGGCCATCCTCATCTTTATTGTTGGTATCTATTTTAGTCAAAACGAGCCTGTCACACCTGACATTTCTTCCTACCAAAAACGGCTTGAACGGGCGCAGTTTTATTTGAATCAAGGTGAAAAAGCCGATATCGAACGTGCTCTGAATATATTGGCATTAATAGAAGTGGAAGGGCACACTGATACTCAGTGGTTGATTGCTAAGAGTTTCGCATTGAGTGCGAAAGTGTGCCGCTTTGGCGCTGATGTGGCACTTGCTGAAGAAGCTGAACATCTATCGAAACAGGCGCTCAACATGGAAAATCCTGCATCTTACGCTTATTTTACCTTGGGCTTTAGTCACGATTGTCGGGGCCATACAAACGAAGCGATGACTTACTATCGACAAGCTATCGATAATGCCGTTGACCCTAGGCAAGTGAATTCCTCAGCTTTGGCTTACTTACTCGGCGAGACGGGAGCATTAGCAGAATCGCTGGCGCTGCACAAATCGCTTGAAGTTAACAAGGTGAAAGAAGACTTTTTGTATTTACAACTGGGTAGAAACTACGAGTTATTGCAGTACCCAAGGCTTGCCAACGAATATTATCAACTAAGCTTTGAACTTTACCCTGACAATCTGTTTTCAAATGTTGCCTTGCCCTATTATTTGTTCAAGCAAGGTTTCGTCACTCAGTCTCAAAAATTGATAGAGGTAACCGAAACTCGGCCTCATCATGCTGATCTTTATCTACTCAAAGCTGAACACTACTTTCTTCAAAATGATAAAACTAGCGCGATGGCATCGATTGAGAAGGCCATCGCGCTTGAACCTAATAATTTGTTTTATCAAACGGTGTTTAACTTACATCAAGTCGTTCAGGATACCCGATATTTTGAAACAAGGCTGACAGATATCGAGTCGTATTCGCGGCTAAATGACAATGCTACTGCGGCGTTAGAGCTCGCCTTGGTGTACAGCGCCCTTAATATGGAAGCTCAAGCGAACGCGATGCTTGTCCATGCGATAACAGTGGGTTACCTCGATGCTCAGCTGTTACAACGCTCGTATTTGTATTCGCCACTTAGAACTTTATCTGGCTTTGACGATGCGATCGAGGCGCTAGAACAACGCGTGGCGATTGAAAGAGCCAAGGTGCCACGAGAGCACCTTTCCATCGCCATTATTGAGAGGTAGGCAGTGAGGGTAAGATTACCTCTTGAAACAGCTGTTGGCTTTTACGGTGTCCATCTGCATGTCCAAAATTTGTGCTTGTGATGACAGTCACCAAGTCTAATTCGGGTGATACGATAACGTAATTGCCACCATTTCCTGACATCGACCAAACGCGAATCGATTTATCTTGGTAAGTGAAGGGCATTTGCCATATTTGGTAGCCGTAACCGTAATTTTCTCGAGGTTGCGCACGTGGTGTCAGCATTTGGTTAACCCATTGTTGACTGATCAGCCTTTTGCCATTCCATTGGCCATGATTGAGCAGAAGTTGACCAAGTTTCATCAAGTCATGTGTGCTTAGTTGTGTGCCTCCAGCGGTTGATGCTTCGCCCGTCGGTGTGTATTGCCATACAACCTGCTCAATCCCCATGGGCTTAAATAAGTGTGTGTTGGCAAACACATCGAGAGGTCCATCAATGAGTTTACTGAGCGCTAAGCCTAACAATGCAGATTGTGCGGTGCAGTAGGAAAAAGCTCGGCCAAAGGGTGAGTTCTCTGGTTTGGTAACCCAGGCAGGAAATCCTCTGATGGGTAGATTTACAGTAAACGCCGCCCAGTCCTCGACGATATACATGCGCTCTTCGTGGCCTCGGGAAAATGTATTTTCGTCATTGCATTCGAGCAACGAACTCATAGTGAGCATATCCTCGAACGTGATAGCGAGCTTTCGCGGGTCCGGGTGTCGTTGAGTGAGTTTGTCTTGGAAGAGTGGCACTATCGGCTCATAGTGCGATTTGAGGTATCCCTTTTCAATAGCGATGCCGGTGAGCAATGCAACCAAGGTTTTTGTGGCCGAGCGGGTGTTGTGTAAGGTGGCGTTGTCCGCACCTTCGAAATACCCTTCATACAATATATTTTGATGTTGGGACACCAGAATACTGGTGACACCCGAGAACGCTTCTTGTCGCAGTGTCTCGTTAAATCCGCTTAAAGGAGTGCGCTCTATCGCCAAGGCTGTAGATGATATAACTAGGCTCACTGCCGCGCTAACCCATTGTATGGCTTTGTACATGTTGCTCATTCTTGTTCCTTTAAATAGTTGATGTTGAACGTTTTTAGTTCAGCAAAAACGACAATAAAGTGCATGAAAGGAAAATGAAGAATTATGAAGGCTGTCAATTAACGCGGTTTTGTATACTTATTATACGGTTTTGTGCACTGATCTTGCGGCGCTTTCCACTGATACTGACATCACTGAATTGAGACAAAGGTGAAATGTGATGACTATTAAAAAAGTATCGTTTAAATCGTTTGGTGTCGAACTGGTGGGTGATTTATACCTGCCTGATAACTTCGAAGAGTCTAAAAAGTATAAGGCAATTGTGGGAGCGAGTCCTTTTCCACAAGTAAAGGAGCAAGTACTGGCAACCTATGGTCCTGAAATGGCGAAGCGAGGCTTCATATTTTTAGGGTTCGATTATCTAGGGATGGGTGAATCACCTTCACTGCCTGGCGAGTTCAAACAATCTCGTTACATGTTTCGTTTGATTGAAAATACGTGGGATGCCGTTTCCTTTTTGAGCTTCCTTATTTATTGTAGATGACTTGTATGGGCTGGGGCACTTACGTGGGTCAAGCGCAGCGCGCTCTTAATACTGTAAACATAAAAACGTGGACGCGATGTACGTTTTGCTCCACCAATTTTGACAATACGAACCTAGAATTTACCCTATTCAACTTATTTTCCTATTGCGAAAGAGAGACGATGTAATGCTTCGCAAAATGAGAATTTCCGCGTTTATATATAAGTAAAAGTCAACGAATGAGTCGTCGTGCGACACTTGCTCTATCACTTAACATAATGTTTTTTAACAATTAAATTTTCAGGTGAGGTATTCGGTTAGTCGTTTTTTCTGACTGGCATATTACTTGTAAACATTGAGGTAACTCTATCTTCAATGTGAGAAGCCCAATGAAAAAACAGTTCAAGCCAGCAGTAGCAACCTTGTTTGCACTTTCATCATGCCATGTGGCGGCCGATGCATTTGACAGTTGCCCATCACAAGCATTTTTAATGCAAGACACCACCGCGCAGCTTTACGGTGTTAACTTAGTAACGGGAAATGTAAATTTACTGTCGAGCAACCTAGGGACCAACAACCGTATCAATGGTTTTGGTTTTAGCAATCACGACAGGTATCTCTATGGTTGGGGCTACCAACATAATACGATAGTCAAAATAGGAAACGATTACCAAATCGAACCGCTGACGGTAACGAACAAACCGGGAGCAAACTTTTTTGTCGGTGACGTGGCATTGTCAGAGAATGCCTATTACCTCTACAAAAAGGGCGGCAACTACGGTTTATATCGCGTGTCACTAGATGAAGCAGATAGCGATTATCTGGATATGCAGCGTGTAACTGACGGTGCTTCATTGTCGATGCTAATTTACGATTTGGCATTTCACCCTACGGATGGTTACGCCTACTCCGTTGATAAATACGGCGATTTGTATCGCATTGACGTTACCGTTGGCACCAAATCAAAAGTCAGTAATGTAGGGCAACGAGGGACCTTCGGTGCCGTTTATTTTGACGTGAATGGTACGTTCTACATTAGCCGAAACCAAGATGGGCATATTTATCGGATCGATGTCGACGGTGACAACCCAAAAGCTGAACTTTTTGCTTACGGCCCAAGTTCTGGCAACAATGATGGTGCGCGCTGCGCCATGGCTCCAATCATTGATGAATCGGAACCAGCAACAACAGATTTTGGCGATGCTCCCGATTCGTACTTAACTTCTTTGGCGAGCAATGGTGCCAGACACGGGATCGTCGAAGGACTTCATCTAGGCAGTGCTATCGATGGCGAATATGATGCGCACATCTCTCCGTTCAGCGATGAAGAAAGCAACGATGACGAAGACGGTGTGAACTTTATCACTGCATTTGAAGCTGGCCTCGACGGGTTTATGCAAGTCACAGTAGAAGGTGATGGATACTTGAGTGTTTGGGTTGACTGGGATCAGGACGGTACGTTCGAGACAAACGACCAACTGATAGCAGATAAAAGTTTGACCACAGGAACACATTATATTTTTGAGGAAACGCCGATTGATGTAACGTCTGGAACGACGTGGGCACGTGTGCGCTACACAACGACAACCGGTGTTGGCCCGAGTGGTGGGGTAACCGATGGCGAAGTTGAAGACTATCAGGTTGCGGTTGTAAATCCCGGTAATCGCCTAGTCAATAATGTGCCTTACTTTTTGGCTTTTGAAGACAATTGGCCTGAAACGGGTGACTACGATTTTAATGATGTGGTTATGCGACTGAATTCGTCAATGATTGTTTCTGAAGACAATCACGTTAAAAAGTTGCGTATGTCTGGTGAACTAACGGCAATGGGCGCCTCTTACAATAATGGGTTTGCAATCCAGCTTGAAGGGATCACCAACGACGATATTGATACAGACTCAATTCGTTTCACTATCAACGGAAAGGAGGTCAATACACCTCTATTGGAGACCGGAACGGTGAACACTGTATTGAAAATTAGTGAAGATTTATGGCAACACGTTACCGCTGGTGGCTGCTGGTTCTATAAAACGGAACAGGGTTGTACATCGCAACACGAGTTTAAATTTTCAATCTCGCTTCGGTTTACACGTGATATAGGCGTCAATGCGTTCCCTCAAGCACCTTATGACCCATTTATTTTTGCAACTGACGACACTGAGCATGGGGAGTTGTTCGGAGAAAACCCAGGGCGGGGGCTTGAGATTCACCTGAAGAATAAAGCACCTACTGCTTTGGCAAATACGAATTACTTTGGATTAGCAGAAGACGCGACAGATTTAGCTTCTGGAGCCACATACCAAACAGAAAATGGTTTACCTTGGGCGATCGCAATCAATGCTAGCACCTATAGCGATTGGCAACATCCCCTAGAATATGTGGATATTTTACGGGCCTACCCAGAGTTTGCCGAGTTTGTTAACTCAAATGGCACAGCGAATCAATCTTGGTTCAAGAAAGAAAACGCTGATTCAACAAAAGTTTATTCATACTAAGGGGTCGACCAATGAAACATTTAATTCTTATCCCAGCGATTGTTATGTTAGCAGCATGTGGTGGTGGCGGTGGTAGCGATACACCAGTGTCAGGCAACAGCGGCAATGAACAGACCACACCAGCGCCTAGTGAGCCTGCTCCGAGCACTCCACCACCGGCAACTACGCCAACACCGGTAGAGCCAGTTGCAGAAGCTGAGCCTGAAGAAACAGCTGACTTGGTAAGTAACAAGGATTTCGATTTTGTGGGTAAAAACGAATTGACGTTATCTTTGAACAATAACGCTAGTGCGTCGCGAGTCTACTTGAACGTCTGCAATGACTTTTCAACTATCAATGGAAAGGTGAAAGTCGATTACACTACCTGTCAGTTGCGCACAACGTTGCCAGCGGGCTCTGTTGAATATCAACTCACTATTGGCGGAGATGTTGAGCGATTAGTTGCTCAAGTGTGGGCAGTTGAGGACGGGGCAGAGCCAGAAAACTATTATTGGACTGCCAGCCAAGACAGCGACACATGGTCTATACAGGTTAACTAGTTAAAATGTTAAGTATAAAGCGCCTGCCACCTACGTGCAGGCGCTTTTTTTTAAAGGCTTATTCGTTCACACGACATCATTGTTTTTCATCAACCAGGCATAAGCGGTGGTAAACGCGGGCTCTTGAAACTGTTTTAAGCCCGTCTCTGAGAATGGCACCGCAAGAGGATTTCTTCGCAACGATTCTTTAACTTCGGTTGACCCAAAAACAACAACCTCTAAATCTGCAATGAGTTCTATTGTCGCCTCAAGTTTAAAGCCAACGGCACTGCCGGCAAACTTACCTTTGCTTTGGCGCTGTCGGATGATAACAGCATCTACTTTGTAATCATCGGCCAACTTTGCAAATGTGTTTTGAAAGTTCTTAAGGCCTTTTGCACTGTTATCCGCCAAGGTTAAGCGACGGGTTCTGCAATCGGGGATGTGAAACATACCGTCTTCTAACGACAACAGGCATAAAGTTGCGTCATTACTTTTTAAATCTACACCAAAAACTATCATTGTGTTTCCTTCAATTCGTCTTGTTCTAGTATACCTGTTCTTGCTTCACTGCAGGGTATCAATTTGGTTTTTGATCAGCGCTTGCTATTGCTATCAATGGGCTAATACACACATGGGTAATCTTGGTATGCGTGGTTTAAAAAATTAAGGCGAACATCGAACTGCGGCTAGATGCTCGGGCTTTGAATTCCCGGTTACGGTCAGCATGCCTCGGGTGTGCATGTCTAGGCGTAAATTTCAGGTATAAAAAAACCGACTTTCGTCGGTTTATATCGCACAACTTAAAAGTGGTACCAGAGG
>CAWUJV010000034.1:0-49360 GCA_963922845.1 uncultured Alteromonas sp. | reverse complement strand
TTGGCCTAGAGGAATGATTGCCCACGACAGAACCCGGCTTATCGGCCGACTCCAACCTTTTTCAATCGCAAATCAGTCTTGCTAGGGTTTGCCCTTGGTGAGCCATGCGATACTGATTTGGCGTACAACCCTCTTGAGCTTTGAATGCACGATTAAACGGTGCGAGCGAAGCAAAACCTGATTCCATACTGATAACCAAAATAGTCCAACGTTGGGCGTCTTCACTCACCAGTAATTGTTTAGCATGGGCCAATCGATATCGGTTTATGTAATGGTTAAAGTTGCTGGCACAGGACAAATGACGAATCACGCGGCTGATTTTGTATTCTGACACCGCAAGTTGGTTTGCCACATCGACCATTTTCAGTTCGTGCCGTAAATACGGTTTTTGGTTTTGCATCAGCTGCTCAATGCGCTGAAATAGCTCGTGATCATCAAAGGTGCTGACATTCTCAGTGACGTTGTCAGACGAGTTTGGCTGAATGGCGTGTTTGGGCAATGAGGCGGCTTTTCTCTCTCTGTGTTGCCATATAAGAATCGTTTGTGTAACGCCGATAATACACAACGCACAGGCCACCACGAACCAAGGAAAGACTGACGGCAATATCGACTGGGGCAACACTCCTTTTGCAATGACCGTTGTTGAAAATACCGCGGCACTAATGGTGCAGGCAAATAGCAATTGCTGACGCTGTCTCGATTTGGTGGCGTCTTGGTAGCCACGAACCGACTCCCAAAAGGTCAGTGCCAATACGGTAGACGACATCAGTCCCGTGACTTGACCCAAAGCACGCTTAACCCATGCGGAAGTTGATGGCTCTAACCATTGCAAAGAAAACAGCAAATCAACACTGCGATTGATGAGAATTAGCCCTGCAATCGTCCCCGCAAAGAGGTAATGTCGCAAAGATAAACTGTGTTGTCCTCGAAACAGCGCTCTGGCAACTAACCAAATAGCGTTGCACGTTGCGCACGCGCCCATGGCGATGAGGTACTGATAGGGGCCAACCACATCGGCGGTGAGGTTTTGTATGGCAACCATAGACAGCGACCCGCAAAATACCGCAAACAAAATATGTTCAGTTCGCTTTTGTTTGAACCAAAGTTGGCTCAGCATTGCGCTAGTTGCTGTTAAGAGTAATACCGTATATGCGACCGATATCCACATGATTGAGTCCCCATCGATTGTTCGCTAAGTATACCGTTTGGCTAGCTGTGCGACACGTGAGATTTGTTAGAGGATGTGTCGACTTGTTGCGTGCTCTCGTTGCCGCCAAGCGCAACATATTGTGAAGAAACATATGATTGAATTTGGAATTCGATAAGCGTCACTGCTCCATTTTCGCCATGCTAAGCGTCGAATCTCATTATTTTAGGAGTTTAGCGATGGAATCAACTATGGCTTCAAAAGCGACGTTTACGTCACAGCCAACAATGGCAAAACGCAGCCTAAACTTGGCGATTAAAATGTGGATAGCCACTGTATTTGTCGGTCAGTGGATGTTTGGGTTTTACATTCTCGCCCAATTCGCGCTACCACTTTTTACTGGGCAGCTTGATGAATCACAATTTTCACACATGATTAAGGGGTATGTGAATGGTGATACGATGTACAACACTCTGTTGTTGTTTCACGTCATTCCTGTATTTGTTATTTGTCTCAGTGCGACGTTTCAACTTGTGCCTTATGTGCGCACACGGTTTCCGAGGTTCCATCGGCTGAACGGTCGATTTTTCTTGGCATTTGGTATTGTTGGGGCATTGACGGGTCTTTATATGACCTGGTTTGGAGGAGGACGTTTAAGTGACGTCGGGTCACTAGGTGTAACGTTAAATGGGCTACTTATTCCGGTATTTGTCGGTCTCGCTTGGCTTACAGCAGTCAAACGGCAGTTTGCAAAACACCGACGATTAGCCGTTCACGCCTTTATTCTAATCAATGGCGTGTGGACGTTCCGGCTCTATCTAATGGGGTGGTTTCTGATGAATCAAGGGCCACTTGGGAATAGTCGAACGATTGATGGTCCTGCCGATATGGCATTGTCTTTTGCCTCTTACTTATTACCTATGGCGATAGCAGAACTCGCATTTTGGGCTGAGAGTAAACGTCGAGATTCAATTAACTGGTTGGCAAGTGCTGGCGTGTGGATGGGATTTCTGGTGACCCTCATTGGTGTCGTTGCTGCAACAATGATGATGTGGGGGCCGAGAATTATCGCTGGATTCACCTCATTGTGATACCGAGTCTGACGGTGGCGGCTTTTAAGTCGCTTGCTGTATATTAGGCGCAATTGGCGACGGATGCCTGCATGTTACGTACAGTTCAACAAAGCACAGTCGATTGAGTCAATTTACACTGACGTGACAACCCAAATCGTACTTGAACCTAAGGGTTGAATTTTTGCTAACAAGCATAGTGTTCGTCGCATACATGGTTATATAATGGCGCGAATTTTTTAGCGCAGAGAGTACCATGGAAAATTTTTCGTACGATTATTTGATTGTAGGCGCGGGGTTGTTTGGAGCCGTATTTGCTCGCGAAGCAACCGACCAGGGAAAGAAAGTTTTGGTGATAGATAAGCGTTCGCACACCGGAGGCAATATCTATTGCGAAAATGTGGAAGGGATCAACGTACATAAATACGGAGCCCATATATTCCACACAAGTAATCAGCAGGTATGGGATTACGTCAATCGATTTGTGTCTTTCAATCGTTATGTCAATTCCCCAGTTGCAAATTACCAAGGTAAGTTGTTTAACTTACCGTTCAATATGAATACCTTCTATCAATTATGGGGTGTTACAACGCCGCAAGAAGCAAAAGCGAAAATTGAAGAAGAGAGAGCGCCCTACGCCGATACACAGCCGTCAAACTTAGAAGAGCAAGCGCTGTTTCTCGGTGGTAAAACCTTGTATGAAACCTTAATCAAGGGCTATACAGAGAAGCAGTGGGGCAGACCCGCCACTGAAATCCCTTCATTTATCATCAAACGATTACCGTTTCGTTTTACGTTCGACAATAACTACTTCAATGACTTGTATCAGGGAATTCCGCACGGTGGCTACAACGCGCTGACCGACGCGTTATTTGAAGGGATAGAAGTAAAAACAGGTATCAACTATTTTGATGACGCTGAGAAATGGAATGGTCTTGCTAAGAAAGTACTTTATACCGGTAAAATCGATGAGTTTTTCGATTGTCAGTATGGTCAGCTAGAGTACCGCAGTCTGCATTTCGAAACAGAAGTGCTAGATCAAGAAAACTACCAAGGCAACGCTGTTGTCAATTACACCGAAAGAGACGTGCCTTACACGCGAATCCTTGAGCACAAACACTTCGAGTTTGGCACGCAAGAAAAAACGGTGGTGACGAAGGAATATCCTCACGAGTTTAGTAAGGATAACGAGCCTTATTATCCTATCAATGATGAGATAAATAACAGTTTATTGGCTAAATACCAGGCGCTTGCTGCAACAGAGGCCTATGCTGACAAGTTCATTTTTGGTGGCCGCTTAGCGGATTACAAATATTACGATATGGATGACACGGTTGAAGCGGCCTTAGCGCTTACCGAAAAAGAGTTGCGCGAATAAGATGACAAACAACGTATACATTGCCAGAAACTACCGCTCTAAATTTGATGCCGCAGGCAAAGCAAAAATGGATTGTGAAACCATTTTGCAGCAGAACGGTTGGAAAAATATTGGATTTAAGCAAACCTGGATTGCGAATTCCTTATTAGGCACCTTGATAAGTGCTTTGGGTGTGACATGGGCGCTGTTGCGCCTGAAACCAAATAGTCGGATTTGCTTGCAGTATCCATTCAACAAGTTCTACCGCTATTGCTTGTGGGGAGCCCGATTGAAAAACTGCAAGGTACTTACTATTGTCCACGACGTACGCAGTCTTAAAGGTAAATATGGGCATAGTGACAAGGAGATTGCGCTGCTCAAGCGTTCTGATCAGTTGATCGTTCACAATGCAAAGATGCATGGGTGGTTCACCGAGCAGGGAATAACTAATCCAACCACGTCGATTGAAGCGTTTGACTTCTTGCATCCCAAGGATGCAGTTGCCAAGCGCACACCAGCTAACCCAGAAATGTTACGCGTTGTATTTGCCGGATTTATGGGACCGTTTGTTTACGTGCTTGATGAACTGGAGCGAGGTAACTATAAATTTGATTTGTACGGCGTAGGCTTTAAACCCGAAAAAGTGAGTAACCCACAAGATACGTTGCTCGACTACATAGGTTGTTTTCCGTCGGACCAAGTCATCGATAATATAGATGGGGATTTTGGTTTGGTGTGGTATGGCGATGCGCTAGACTCATGTGACGGTGAATCGGGACAATACCTCAAATACAACAATCCACATAAACTGTCTTTGTACGTGTTATGCGACATGCCCATAATCATATGGAAACATGCGGCGATGGCATCTTTTGTCGAGAAAGAAGGCATAGGTATAACGCTGGACTCGTTACATGAATTAAAAGACGTGCTCGCTACGTTGGATGCCAACGCTATCGCTACTATGAAAGCGAACATCGCGCGGGTCAAAGTCAAAATGCAATCTGGGCAATACTTGAGTGAGGCGATTGACCGCCTGAGTTAACCCATAAACGTTGAGGCAGTGGCTGGAGTGTGTTGTGTTTGCAGTGCCTTTTTTCGGCTACATGACGAACAGTCGCTGTCTTATATTCGCGAAGCGTGACCCAGAACCATACCGCAAAGTTTAACCAGCTTTACGCGCTGTGCTGTTTCACTTTATTTCATTTCTCGCTCCATCAAGCTACTTTTTTGTACGGTTAATCGCAAATCGTGCGTATCACTATTGTTATAATGTAACATCTATTTGTCTTTGCCCTGCTTTGACGAGTATGATGGCGATAAAACATAACGAAAATAACAAACCTAACGGGGAACTGAATATGCAATTTTCAACTCTTCCATGGCGCACTACGCTGGTCGCGGCGGCGGTGGTCACGGTACTGGGCGCTTGCTCTAAACAAGCCGAGCAAGTCGATACGCAAGGTAAAGAACCGATGACAGAAGCCGCAGCCGTGCAATCCGGTGATAACCCGTTTTTTCAGGAATATACAACACCGTTTCAAATTCCACCTTTCGCTGACATTAAAAATGAAGACTTTATGCCTGCGTTTGAAAAGGGCATGGCCGATCACTTGGCTGACATCGATAGCATCGTCAACAACCCTGATTCTCCAACATTTGAAAACACCATTGAAGCGCTAGAGCGCAGCGGTAAATTGTTGAGTAAAGTGCAAGCGGTATTCTTCAACCTGACGGGGTCAAATACCAATCCCGAACTACAAAAGTTGCAACGTGACATTAGCCCTTTAATTTCTGCGCACTATGACAAAGTGACATTGAATGAAGGCTTGTTTGAACGTATCGATACTCTGTGGCAAATGCGTGATACGCTTGAACTCGGTGCAGTTGAGCAACGTTTCCTTGAAGATACGTACAAGAGTTTTGCAAAACGTGGTGCAAAATTAGAAGGGGAAGCGAAGCAAAAATTGACCGAGTTAAATGGTGAAATTGCTAAGTTGACGACTGAATACGGTCAAAACCTACTTGCTGAAACAAATGGCTTTGAATTAGTCTTAGATAAAACTGACCTAGATGGTTTGTCTGAGGGCGTGATTCAAGCCGCAGCGGCAACGGCTAAATCGAAAATGGATGCGGCTGAAACCGATGAAGACAAGGCGAAGTACGCAGATAAATACGTGTTTACGCCGCACAGAAGTAGCATGTATCCCTTCTTAACAGAATCGACACGTCGTGATTTACGTGAAGCCTTGTATAAGTCTTACGTCATGCGAGGCGACAACAACAATGACACGGATAACAAAGCCATTGCCGCTAAACTCGCTAAACTCAGAGCAGAACGAGCAGCGCTATTGGGTTATGCGACGCATGCTGATTACATCCTCGAAGACCGTATGGTCAACACACCGGATGGTGTTTACGAATTATTGATGGAGCTGTGGAAGCCTGCGGTTGCTCGCGCAAAACGAGAAGTCGCTGATATGCAAGCCGTGATTGATGCAGAAGGTCATGATTTCAAATTTGCCGCGTGGGATTGGTGGCAATACGCAGAAAAAGTGCGTAAGGCTAAATACGACCTAGATGAAGCGAGCATTAAACCCTACTTGACACTCGACAACGTTCTAAACGGTGCGTTCGATACAGCGAACAAATTGTGGGGATTGACCTTTACCGAGCTAACCGACGTGCCTACGTATCACCCGGACGTGCGTGTTTGGGAAGTAAAAGACAAAGATGGTAGCCACCTTGGCATCTTCATGGGCGACTATTTCACCCGTTCGAACAAACGCGGTGGCGCGTGGATGAGCAGCTTTAAAAGCCAGTCAAACTTGGATATGCGCGAACGTCCTGTAGTAGTTAATGTCTGCAATTTCCCTGCGCCTGTCGGAGATACGCCATCGCTTTTGAGCTTTGACAACGTCACTACCTTGTTCCATGAATTTGGTCATGCGCTACATGGTTTGGTTACCGATGTGAAATACGAGAGTATGTCTGGTACTGCTGGCCCTCGCGACTTTACTGAGTTCCCTGCACAGATTTATGAACACTGGGCAAGTGAACCTGCAATTTTGAAGAGTTTTGCCAAGCACTATCAAACAGGTGAGACAATACCCGATGAGTTGATTGCAAAATTACTTAAGGCGTCTAAATTCAATCAGGGGTTTGCCAATACCGAATACCTTGCTGCGTCGCTTCTCGATATGGACTGGCACACCTTAACCGCTGAAGACGCGATCAAAGATGCTGATGCATTTGAAACGGCGTCAATGGAAAAGATTGGTTTGATTCCAGAAATTGCGCCGCGTTATCGCTCGACCTATTTCTCGCATATTTTTGCGGGTGGCTATGCCGCAGGTTATTACAGCTATGTTCACTCTGCCGTTTTGGATTCTGATGGGTTCGAGGCATTCAAAGAAACCGGCGATGTGTTTAACCAAGAATTAGCTGAAAAGTATCGCACGCATATCCTAGAAAAAGGCTCAACTGAGGATGCGATGGATCTTTATATTAAGTTTAGAGGTCGCAAGCCAGAAATTGATGCGCTTCTCAAAGTGAGAGGCTTGGATGGCAGTGCTGACTAAGTAGCTTGTCATGTTAATCAAAAAAACGGCCTGACTTTTCAGGCCGTTTTTGTTTATTTGAAATCGCAATGAAATTAAAAATAACCGTTATCTTTTTACTTTTTCTCACCAGTTTTGTCGGTAACGCACACCCTCAAGACGAAGATATCATTTTGGATATTGAAGAAGGACAGTTGCAACTGGCACAAGATCAAATGGACGAGGAAATGCGCGCGGCACTTGAACGACAGCGCCTTCGTAAACTCAACGCTATGCCCTTAAACGATAAAATTTGGATGTATATAAAGTCTGGTATTGACCACATTATCCCAAAAGGGTTGGATCACATTCTGTTTATTTTAGGCTTGTATTTGTCAGCCGTCGCGGTTGGCGCATTGCTATGGCAAGTCACCGCTTTTACCGTCGCACACACCCTTACCCTAGGGGCCGCTATTCTCGGTTGGGTATCTTTGCCTGCCAGTATAATCGAACCCTTAATCGCCTTATCTATTGTTTGGGTTGCGGTGGAAAATATTGCGTTTGATAGGCCCCAACGATGGCGACCAGTGGTGATTTTTTGCTTCGGTTTATTGCACGGGTTGGGCTTCGCGTCTGTGCTAACGGACTACGGCTTACCTAAAAATGACTTAATTACAGCTCTTGTCTCGTTTAATGTTGGTGTGGAAATCGGTCAGTTGGCGGTACTAGGTATCGCTGCGTTGTTAACGTGGCGATTTAGACACCATCAAGCATATAAACGTTGGATAAAGTTACCCGGTTCCGCTTTCATAGCGGTCGTTGGCTTGTATTGGTGTATTGAACGGGTGTGGTTTTAGTCATGCCCGTCGTGCTTGACTCAAGCCGTTTGGGTTTGCGCGGAATTTGGTTCGAGTTGAGTTAATACAGCAGGTAACTCAACTTGCCCATGGGTTTTCTTTCTTTCGGGAATCATTTACTTCATCGCTGACATTTGCCCGTATTTTGCCTCTTTGTTGTTGAAAACGACTAAAACCTTCTCGCGCTTTACTCTTAATTTTTGTTCCTTTAAGGTGCGAGCCACACATTTTTTTTACAATTTTTATTAATTTTTTTGCACAATTTTTTTTACGCTGCCCTGTTGTAAGGGCGGTGACTGGACTTTAATTGTTGATTATTAATGATTTATTTAAATTTTTAGCAAGGTTTATCGATGACTTACCAATAACATAAACATTTCATTTACATCTTGATAATGCAAACATCATATGTTTATATTTATATAACGTTGGTTCGTTGTAATCTTGTTAAGGAATGTTATGGGACACACTGCTACTAAAAACACCCTGCTTTTAGCGGGCTTTTCTTTAAGCTTGGTTGCTCAATCGGTTTTGGCACAAGCAAATGAAATTGAGACAGAAAAAGAAGAAGATGATGTTGAAGTCATCCTAGTTTCTGCACAAAAACGCGAGCAGGCACTGAAAGAAGTGCCGGTTTCGATGGAAGTTATTCAAGGCAACCTTCTTGAAAACTATAATATTGAGGATGGTTTCGACCTCGTTCGCTATCTACCCGGTTTTGGTGTCGATGACAGCACTGAGATTAGAACAACGACGCTAAAAACCCGTGGTATTGGTACATTCACCAACTCAATCGGCCTGCAGTCTTCAAACTTAGTGGTTATCGACGGTGAAGTGTTACCTCGTCAATCTATGTTGAACTTGGCGATATCTGATCTCGAACGAGTTGAAGCATTGCGCGGCCCGCAAGGCACACTATTTGGTCAGAACACATCAACAGGTTTACTGCACTATGTGTCGAAGAAACCTAATCTCAATGAATTTGGTGGTAAAGCACGTCTAGAGTTGACTGAGTACAATGGTGTCGAAGTCAGTGGACACGTCAATGTACCTTTAAACGAAAATTGGGCGTTTAGACTTAATGCGCAACACAAGCAAGTCGACGGCTGGATAGAAAATACGATGCCTGGCGCTGAAGATTACGACATCGGCGAAGATGACGTGTTTGGATTACGCGGGCAGCTATTATATGACAATGGTGAAGACCTAAGCGTATTGTTCAGGGCTGAACACTCGGAACGCGAAACAAACTGTTGTGCATTTTCTCGCTTGGGCGGTATCAACCTAGACTTTGGTCCTCGCCCAATCATTCATGTTCGCCAAGATGGCAGTATAGAGGGAACGACCTATAACCGTATTAACCCTGAAAGTTTCTTCGAAGAAGCGGGTAACCCAGTTACGGCGAGAAATCCTGAAGCGAATTTTGGTGAAACCAATAACTCAGGCGCGTCAGTAGAGGTCAATTACGATGTTAACGACGAGCTGACCTTATCTTACATCGGCAGTTATCGAGATTTTGAGTTACTGAACAGTTCCAGTTTCTTTACTGTTAACTTCCCTGTTGAACGAACTGCATTTGGTGGAAACGAGTCTGTAGAGGTCATTCAACAAGAAATGCGCTTAAGCTCGTTTGGCAATGATAAACTTGATTGGATTGTGGGCTTGTTTTATCACGACACAAAAGGCCAGCGTTCAGAGGTCCGAGATGGTTGTATCGCGGGCCGCCGTGGTTTGATTGAAAACGGTGTGTTGGCCGGATGTTACACAGGCGGGTCTGCCAATGCGTTTTTGGCCAATTACGCTGAAACAGGTGTTGATGATCGGTCGTTGTTGGTACCAAGTCGCCTTTTGAATGGTGGAGACTTTTCTACTCGGTTTACTAACTATGCGATCTTCGGTCAGTTGGAGTACCAATTTACCGACCAGCTCGATGGAACATTTGGCTTCCGTTTACTGAAAGAAGATGGCGAAGCGAGCTTTGCTAGAACCGATTTGGCGACGCCGACGGATGGTGTGGGTTTGGATACATACGCTGAGGTATTTAACCGTGCACAGCAAGATCCTAGCTTGTTTATCCGTCGTACTGAGCCAACGACCTTCTCTGACTCAGATACCCATGCAATTTACAAAGCCGTATTGGGTTACGATTTTACTGACGATATTCGCGGTTATATCAACTACTCAACAGGATACAAAGGCTCTTCGTATTTTGTAACAACGAATACCAACCCGGATGATGTGGATAACTTCCCGACCAAGCCAGAGCAGTCGTCCAATTTTGAGATTGGTTTTAGAACGTCGTTCTTTGATAACAACTTACTTTTCAATATCACTTATTTTGATATGAAAGTTGAGGACTACCAAGTTCGAGCGGTACGAATTATTGACGAAGACCAAGGTCTGACGTTTGCAGGTTTCGTTAATGCGGATGAGGCCCGCTCAACCGGTTTCGAAGCTGATATGATTTTGGATATCTCCGAGTCATTACGCTTTACCGCGAGCTATGCAAATTATGAAGCTAAGTACGAGGACTTTACAAACGCACCGATTAGCTGCCCAAGACGTGGTCCTGACACGAGTGGTGGTAACTTATCGGATCGATGCTCGATTGTTGCCGGCCAAAACCGCTTAGATCTATCTGGCCTACCATTCCCAAATAACGCAGAAGAGCAATTCTTAGGCTCGCTTATCCAAGACTATGAGATTGGAGGATGGGACGGTAGTGTAAGACTGGTTTATCGCTACGAAGGCGAAGCTACGCAGACCGTTAATGAATTAGCATTTGACGAACGTTCGAACCCTTCTTTTGGTATTTGGGATGCGTACGCCGGTATTGGCAAAGACAATTTGAGATTCAATATCTTTGTTAAGAACTTATTTGATAAAGAATACACGACTCGTCGAAATACCAATACCTTAGGCTTTGGGCGTGGTTTCTATCCTAGAGACTGGACACGCTTCATTGGTGGTAGTGTTACCTACATGTTCTAATTTGAACTTTATTAAGCCCCTCATCTGAGGGGCTTTTTTTTGCACTCAAAAAAACGCCAGGAACCGTTGGAGCCACTATTATCAGGACGCTAATGAAAATGGTAGGAATGGATTAGAGGCGCCAGTTATCGATATCGCTCTCGGTGTGATTATAAAGGAACGCTGCGAACAGGCTTGTAAAGCCGTGGTGAGGCGCAATGGAAAATGAACGGATTTAGCTGCCTCGTCGAATAATCGTCGGTAAGAACGTATCTGTGACTATCTTATCTTTGGTCATTCGCTCAACGATTTCTTCTACTATGCAGCGGTACGGGCAGTTGATGGTGGTGATTTTGGGATAACAAAAAGCGGCAACATCGTGATTGCCAAAGCCAACGACTCTCATCTGTGTAGGCACGGTGATATTGTTGTCGAGTAAAGCATTAAGTGACTCAAAGGCCATCACATCATTTTCTGCGATGACGAAATCAAATAACGTGCCTGCTGACAGCGCAGTTTGAATGGCAGTGTAAGCCGCTTCAAAGCCTTGATTATTCACTTCACAAAGATCAAAAGATACATTGTGAGCGACAAGTGTTTGCTCGACACTGGCTAATCGTTGACTAGCCGATTCACCTTTGTCGTCGGAAAACACCAGTAGCCCTTGCTGACATTGGCTTTTAATCACTTCAATAGCCTGAAGCTCGCCTGCCTTCGAGTGGTCAAAGTTTACGACCTGGCGCTCGTGTACAAGCCTTGGTGCATCAATAACGTACAGATTTGAGTGATGTTGAAGCTGCTGTTTTAGCTGGTTTGTTGGCGACGTTGGATGACAGACAATGACCGCATCACAGCCCTGGGTGAGAAGCGTTTCAATGGCGTCAGTTTCGCTCGCTAGACAGGTGACACCCTGGCCAATCACAACGCATTGATTTTGCATTAAGCGATCAAATAACAACCTAATAAGCGGGTTTTCGTGGCTTTTTTCAAACGGGAACACGACACCAATTTCATTGGAGCGACATCCAACTAAATTTCGCGCCAGTGCATTTGGGGTAAAATTCAACTCGGTGATGAGGTGTTTTATTTTTTGAGTGGTTGCGCCTGCGACACTGCCCTTTCCATTAATTACTCTGGATACCGTTGTTGTTGATACATTGGCGAGCTTCGCGATATCCCTGATCGTTACACTAGGGTTGAGCATGTGGAGCTTCCTGTGAAGGACCAGTGGTACATAACATACCACTGGTGTTTTGAGGCTAAGCTTGCCAGAGTACTGGTAGGAAAACCGACATTTCAGACGTCCCTCTGTTACTCCATGCGTAGTAAGGCACCAGTTGTGTTTTGAACGATTCCCACTGTGGCTTTTGAACCGATGAATAGAGCGTGGTTGGCGAGTCTTTTCGAATGAACATATTTGCTTCAATCACTGACACCCCTCCTAGTAAGCTCTCTTTTTCAACGACATTGAAATCAGACTGACTATCTAAGAACACATCCAATATGCCAGTTTGCTCAGGGAGGTCAGGCGATTCCACGCAATAGACTAGAGGGCCACGCTTTACCGCTACTTGGTTGCGGATTTCTTCCACACGTGGATGTCCTTCAAGCATCTCTACAGGCATAGGCAGAGTCAATTCGATGATATCACCGGCTTGCCATGTGCGACTGATTTTGGCGAAGCTCGATGGCGTTAAAGGTGTTTCTAACGCCTTGCCGTTAACCGTAAGAGACGGATTGCGAACCCATCCAGGAATGCGAACTTGGATATCAAACGCAGTCGCAGGGCATTCGTCAATTCTAATCGCGATTGTATCCTTCCAAGGGTATTGGGTGGTCTGCGTTAACTTCACTGCCGAGCCATCTCTCAGCAGTGTGTCTAGAGTGTTGCCACCATACAAGTTAACAGAAATACCATTGTCAATGATGCTGTAGGCCCAACCTGACATTTGGGCAATTGTACGTACTAAATTTGGCGGGCAGCAAAAGCACTCAATGTATGCTTCCCGGTCAGCAGATTCAGTACAATCACAGTGATCAGAGTATTCTCGTTGACCGTGATTGAATCGCAACGGGTTGGCGTAGAAGTAGTGTTTGCCGTCGTCACTAATCCCCACTAGCGCACTATTAAACAACACGAGTTCCATGATATCCGCATACTTGGCGTCACCGTGAATACCCAACATACGCCAGTTGAACATAGCATTTGAAATATTGGCGCAGGTTTCATTATAGGCTGTGGAGTTAGGCAGCATATAGTCATCGATAAACCCTTCGTGAATCATATTTTGGTCGTCGTAGGCACCGTGGTGACACTGACCTAATGCGCCGGTCACATACATTTTGCGTTCTACTGCACTCGCCCAGATTCTCTCCAAGGCGTCGATGAGTGCCTTTTCACCTGTTTCTGCGTAAACGTCAGCGGCACCCGAGTAGAGATACATGCCAGTGACTGCATGCCCGACCGCTTCGGTTTCTTCTCTAAGAGGTGTCTTCATTTGGCATTGGTCACCCGTAAACCAGTAGGGCACACTGTCATGCAATCCCATGGGCACTGAGCCTCGCATAGTAACGAAAATATCGGCCAGTTTGAGGTACTTTTGATTTTGAGTTTCTCGATACAATTCAACCAGTGACATGATTTGAGAAGGGTTAAATCCAAATCGAGCCAACTCTGGGTCTGTTGTTCCAAACACATCGAATAAATAATCAGCATGTCGAATAGCAAGGTCAAACCATGACGTTCTCCCCGTTAATCGCTTATATATGATGGCACCAGTAATGAAATGGCCCGAGTTGTATAACTCGTGGTCGCAGACTTCTTTGTATCGCGGTTTGCCGAGAATCTGATTGTGAGTGTGGATGTAACCATCGTCTGTAATGACCTGCGCGAATACCGAGATGATTTCTTCAAGCTCAGTGATCATGGCGTCATTACCGGACAATTTGTACACATAACAGCATGCTTCCATCCACTTATAGAAATCACCGTCATGCCACAACATTCCTTTGGCATCACCTTCTTCGAGTCCTGCTGCCACCTTAAAATTGTTGTAAGCATGGCCGACATCACCCTTTAACAACTCGCCCATATGGGGAACCATAACATCTTGGGCTTGTTGCTGTTTGTCAGCCCAAAACCCCTCGGTCCACTGACAATCCCCAAAATTGGTCGCTCGCAACTTTACATACGGGCTTTGCTCATTCGCCATTATGGCAGTCGAAATTCGAGACTTGGTAAGCATCTTTATATCCTTAGCAATCAACTTCTGACATCAGCTAGACGAATCTTTTCATCGAGGTGATGCTAAATAATGTTAAAACGTTTTAACGGAATTTATACATTGTGTTTTAGGTATTTTAAACATAATATGTTTGAATTGGTAGTATGATTTGTTGGTTTTGTCATCTTAACCTTGCAAAGAGTGGGCTAAAAACGGTCTCATCTCTTTTGATAAGCGGGATACATCGTATGACGAATGGGTGATAAATGACCAAAGTGTTACGTACAACAAATCATCAGTTAACGTGTTACTTAATTGCTTTGCGGCTTTAGGAGGTTACTTGAGCGCGCGATCATATGACTTCAATGTCACTTTTTACGCATTGGTGGCGGCCTTTGGCGGGTTCGTCTTTGGTTTGGACGCGGCTAATATTTCAGGCGCCGTGCGATTTGTTAGTGCAGAGTTTTCGCTAGACAGCATACAACAAGGAACACTCGTTGGATGCGCGCTACTGGGAGTAATAGTCGCACTCTTTTTTACGGGGTCGCTATGCGAACGGTTTGGACGGGCTTCCGTATTACTTGGGATCGGCTTTACTTACTCGCTGTCTTCGATTATCTCATCCCTTGCAACCAGCTATGAAATTTTGCTAGTTGGTCGTTTTATCGGTGGCGTAGCCTTTGCGTCAATCACTGTGTCTGCAATGTATATTGGTGAAATTGCGCCCCCCGAAAAACGCGGTAAGTTTGTCTCAGTCAATCAATTCATGATTGGTTTAGGCCTGTTGTGTGCGTTTGTCATTAACTATTTCTTAATTAAGTCGTTGCCCGACAGTCAATGGCTGGATAACAGTAATGTGTGGCGCTTTATGTTGGGCGCAGAACTCATAGCAAATGCGGTTTGGGTCATTTTGTTATTAAAAATACCTGAGTCGCCTCGCTGGCTGATTAAAGTTGGGCGGCTTGATGAAGCGAAAAAAGTCTTCGAAAATATCGCGCCATCACAAGATATCCCAGGTCTATGTGACGATGTGAAAACGTCACTGGCAAAAGATCGACAGGCCAATATCAAACAACAACTTGGCTTGCTATTTTCTCCGTCAATGCGCTTTGTTCTTTTTGTCGCTATTTGCTATGCGATTGTGCAAGGCGCAACAGGGATGAATGCGGTGCTATTTTTTGCGCCGATGGTATTTGAGCAAATCGGAATGAGCGTTGATGATACGTTCTTGCAAACCATTACCACAGGTGTTGTCGGCTTGGTTGCGACTGTAGTGGCGATTTTGTTTGTAGAAAAACTCGGAAGAAAAAAACTAACCGTGTTGGGGTTGTCGCTTGTAGTGGTAGCTCACTTGTCTACTTATTTGGGATTCAAAGAAGCGCGATACACCTTTTCAGATGAGGTAGTCGTCGAGCTCAAGCAAACGTTCGCAGAGCAGGGCGTAACCACGGCGCCGTTGGATGTGCTCCAAGGGCAGCAATTCGATTCTGATGTCGCACTTAAACAGGCATTAGCCCGTACCTTTGACCTTAAAACGCTACCACTGGTTAGCGGTGTCATTATTGATAAAACCGTCGAGGGGATTAATGCTGGCATGGTGTTGTTTGGTATTTTCGCTTTCTTAGCTGCATTTAATCTCTCTATCGGGCCTATTATGTGGGTCGTGTTCTCTGAGATCTTTCCGAATGCAGTGCGCAGTGTAGCTTTACCCTTTGCGGCGCTAGTGCAAACCATCTCGTCTTGGGCGATTCAGCAGTTCTTTCCGTGGCAGTTGGACAATCTTGGTGTGGCTAATATCTTCTTGGTTTACGGCGCAGTAGGGCTGGTTGGGTTGGTGCTCATGGCACGTTACCTTCCTGAAACTAAAGGAAAAACCATTGAAGCATTGGAAAAGCAGCTCGTTCAATCTCCAGCTCAAAAAAATGGAATAGCAGAATGACAACATCAAATGCCACTTATCTTGCCGTGGATTGGGGGTCGACGAACTTCCGTTTGTTTGGCATAGATGCTGACAACAACGTGGTGCTTGAATCACATGCACCGCTGGGCGTATTTCAAATTGGTCAGCGAAATTTTGCTGAGGTACTGGCCGAACATCTTACTACACTTGGGCCGGACGCAATGACGTTGCCCATCGTGATGGCGGGTATGATAGGGTCGCGCTCTGGTTGGTTTGACGTTCCTTATGTCGCAGCGCCGAGCAATATTCACACGTTGAGTAAAAGCGCATACCACTTTGATTTACCTTGGGGACCCGACGCTTACATTATTCCGGGTATGAGTTTCATTGACGACACGATGAGACGAGACGTAATGCGTGGCGAGGAGGTGCAGTTGTTTGGCTTACTCGCCCATACGTCCAAACATTATGATGTCGCTATTTTACCTGGTACTCATAGTAAGCATGTTACATTTTGCGGTAAGAGGATCAGTAGTTTTACGACTTATTTTACGGGCGAAATGTACCATTTACTCAGTGAGCATTCTTCTGTTCGTCCCCCCACTCTTGCTTCCACTCGTTTTCATCAAGACGCGTTTATGCTTGGGGTAAAAAGGGCCCAAGAGGGAAGTTTGCTAAGCGACGTTTTTTCTGCGCGTACGGCCCAGCTTTTTGCCGATTTGCCGGATGAACACATCGCTGACTTTCTTTCCGGAATTTTAATTGGCCATGAACTCGCTCATGTACCGAAAAACGCACAAATCGCGTTTATCGGCGGCGAAAAGCTATGTCATCGCTACCGTGTCGCTGCATTATCTTTGTCATTGCAATCCGACATTCACAGTGGTGATCAGTGTTTCTTAGAGGGGATGAGTTCGTTATTGAAGGAGATGAATTTTGATACTAACACCTACACCACAAACTGAGTCGCGAATAGTACCGACTACGTCACAATCCTTGCCTCTCATTGCTATTTTGAGAGGGGTGACGCCATCGACCATTTTGGGCGTCGCCGACCTATTAATAGAAGCTGGCTTTTCGTCTATTGAGATTCCACTCAATAGCCCTGACGCCATAGATAGCATCAAATTATTAGTCGATAGCTATGACACGTCTCGGTATAAAATTGGCGCGGGTACAGTGACATCAATGGATCAGTTAAAAGCGGTGTTGGATACTGGGGCAAACTTAATTGTCACACCAAATTGTAATCCTGCGGTGATCACCGCTGCAGTTGATGCCAATTGCTACGTTTATCCCGGGATTGCCACGCCTTCTGAAGCGTTTAACGCAATTGACGCTGGGGCAAGTACGTTGAAATTGTTTCCTGCGGAGAGTGTCGGGGTTAAAGGTATGGTGGCGATTAAAAGTGTTTTGCCTAAGTACGTTGACCTTTATCCGGTTGGTGGGATTGATGCTACTATTGCATCTATGGCTCCCTTTTTAGAAAAAGGGGCGGCAGGTTTCGGTCTGGGATCAGCACTTTACAAACCAGAGTATTCTGCAGAACACATTAGAATGAAAGCACGTGCTTTTGTGTCTACGTTTACCTCGTTAACGGCGCCATAAACCCGACACCCGACAATAAAAAGCCCTCATTCGAGGGCTTTTTTGTCAGTACTACTATGTCAGTCAACACTTGCTGTGTTTTGCGGGTCTTGCTTTTGCGTTTTCGGCCAGTATTTATCCATTCTATCTATGTCTGACTTTTCGAATTGACGCTTCAATAACCACAAGGGGCGTGCCAAGGTTTGTTCCCATTCAAATAGTTTAGTGAAAAGCGTGGCTACCATTTCAGGGTTTTGCGCCGCGAGATTATGAAGTTCTTGCGGATCTTGTTCTATATCGTACAGCTCAGCTGGACGGTCTGGAAAGCGTAACAATTTAAAATTGTGATGACGGACTGTTGCTCTGACGTCTTTTTTCCAAAATAAGGTATCGTGTGGTTTTCCATGGTTTGCTGATATGACATAGGGCAGTAGATTTTTGCCATCAAGTTGGGTGTTGTATTCACGTCCGCCCGCAGCCTCATAAAAGGTTGGTAGCAGGTCGAACAAGCTGACCATATGGGGATACGTCGTGTTAGGTGAAATAATACCGGGATAAGACATTAACATAGGCACGCGAATCCCGCCTTCTAGATGGTTAGATTTTGTTCCACTAAACGGAAAGTTTGACGACGCATTTTTATCCGTCGGTCCACCATTGTCGTTTGAAAAAACAATAATTGTATTGTCGTCTAGGCCTAGTGTTTTCAACGTCTTGGTCACGTGTCCTACCGCGCGGTCCATCGCTAGCGTCATGGCTGCAACTTGTTGTCGAGTACCTGTTAAATTAGGAAACGCTTCTAGGTCTTCTGGCTTCGCTTCAATAGGTGTATGAACGGCATTGAATGACAAAAATAGGAAAAAGGGATCGTGTGCATTTTGCGTCATGAAATCTGCGGCTTTCTCGGCCAATACATCGGTTAAGTATCCTTTGTGTTCTTCAAAACCTCCGAGTCCTTCTTCCATTTCTTTATCAAAAAACGTGTCGGTTTGTGTTCTTGCAGGTGCATTTTCCGGGTAAGCATAGTAGCTGCGATCGCCGCCTCTAAAACCGTAAAAATAGTCAAATCCACGATTAATCGGATGCATTTCGTCAGTGCCACCGAGGTGCCATTTGCCTAAGAATGCTGTTTTATAACCTTGTTGCTGTAGATAATTTCCCATGGTTTTTTGGTCAAGCGGCAAGCCCATATTGGCACCAAGAATCGCGGAATTGTTACTCATGTAACCAGGTACATTGTTTTCTTCATAGCCAAACCGTTGTTGGTACATGCCAGTCATAAGCCCCGCTCTCGATGGCCCACAAGTTGGATCGGTGACATAAGCTTGGGTGAATTTCACGCCACTCGCCGCCAATTGATCAAGGTTCGGGGTCTTCATTTGCGTTGAGCCGTTAAAACCGAAGTCGGCGTACCCTGCGTCATCAGAGAACAGAAAAACGATATTGGGCTTGTCGGCTGCTTTGGTCATTGTGGTTTGGCTGATGATTGCAATCGCGAATACTAGGCCAAGTGTTCGGGTAAGATATTTACTCATACGGTTATTACCAATATTTAACATTGCATGAATTCAAACATATGATGTTTGTTTTCTCAAGTATTTAAACTTAGATTCATCACAAGGTTCTATTTAGGTTGGTATCGCATAATGAGTCGCGTTCTTCAATAGGGTAATAATTGTAAAAAAGGTCGGGATTGATACTATGAGACTTTATTAGGCAATTTGATGGTTTTGGTTGTCTATGCTCTGCAAGAAAACGAGATCGACACGGCGTATTGGTTGTTGATTCAGAACAAAATAAACCCATTTTGTTGTCTGGCACTGCCTTTTTATAGATGCTACTATTAATTACGTCATATGTTTAATTGTTTGGATAATCTCCCCAATGAGTGAATTAGTTTATTACGACCTAAAACGCGCTGCCAAGATGACGCCGAGTTTGTCTGTGCAGGTCGCCAAGGAAATCGGTCGTAGAATCGTTGCCGGATCTTTCGAGCCAGGTACATTGCTAGAAGAAGAAAATGCATTGGCCGAACGTTATCAGGTCAGCCGCGTTGTCGTGCGCGATGCGGTCAAGATATTGGTGGGTAAAGGGTTACTGGATGTTCGCCGGGGCATTGGTACGCGAGTTCGCCCAAGAAGTGAGTGGACGTTACTCGATGATGATGTATTAGCTTGGCATATTACCGCGCCGCCAAACAAACAATTTATTAGTCAGTTGATGGATGTTCGACTGGCATTTGAACCTAAAGCGGCGAGGTGGGCTGCTGAACGGGCCGACGAGGCGTCGCTCAAGGCGATCGAAGAAGCCGTGGTGAGAATGGAGCAAGAGTCAGGTTCATTGGAAAAATTCATTGTCGCCGATGCATTATTCCATCAAGCAGTACTTCGCGCTGCGCACAACGAGTTTTTGACCTCAATGGAGGGAATGATCTACTCCGCCTTGTTAGTCAGTGTGAGAATTACGAATCAGGACCCGCGAAACAACAGTGATTCTGTAAAATTTCATCGCGATGTGTATGAAATGATTGCAGCGGGCAAAGGTGAAGATGCAGAGCAATTGACTGAAAAGCTTTTGAAAGACGCAATTAGGCGTTTGAAAGAGGCGTTTGGCGATGATTTTCGAGAAGACTGAACCAACTAGTTTGTTAAAAAAGCCAGAGTGAAGACTCTGGCTTTTTTGTTTCTGCTATTCGTGATACTGCGCTGATACGGTGCGTTGACAGGAATGTCCTAACTTAGCCTGAAACGACATGTTAACAATTGCGTTATTCTCTTTACATTTAAACATAATATGTTTAAATAGATCTCATCATTTGTTGTCAGTTGAGTAATCTTTATGAATCGAGTGTTTCTTAGTCTCACAGGAGCCGTGTTTGGCTCGTTAAGTTTAATGGGGTGTCAGCCTGATAGTGCAGAGCAAAATACGATAGCAAGCAGTAGTAAAATGTCGCCAGCTATGATTTTGCCAATGACTGATCCAGAAAATAGTGGAGGCTGGGTGCTCAATGAAGTCTTAAGTGATGAATTCAATCAACCCGACATCGATCACGACAAGTGGCTAGTACAGGGTTATAACGATGAATATTACATCTGGAAAGGCAGGCCACCTTCGCAGTTTGCACCCCATAATGTTTTTATTGAGGACGGTGTACTGCAAATAAGAACCCAATGGGAACCAGATTTTAACTTCGCCAGAGAGAACTATGCTGATGGCGAGCGAAACGACCAGTATGGCGTACACGAGGGTGCGCCCATGCCTGTTACAACGGGTGCAGTTGTCAGTAAAAAGCGCTTTTTACATGGCTATATGGAAGCGCGAACGAAAGCTGTTGATGCGGCTATGACAAGTGCATTTTGGTTGATTGGTCATGAGTCTGAGCTAGACGTTTACGAGCAAATGGGTAGCCCCAAAATTGATGCGAACATTAAAGAGGATACGTTTTTCTCTACGGTTCACGATTGGCGTCCACCAGCGGTTCGTCCCACTTCTGCCTTTAACTACACGCAGAAAATGCCCTATAGAATGGCGGATGATTTCCATGTGTTTGGTGTCGAATGGGGTGAAGATTTTCTTAAGTATTTTATTGATGGCGAGTTAATTCATACGGTTTATCAAAAGGATGTGGAGAGTAAGTGGGTACTTACAAATCCGATGGAAATTTGGTTTGACTCTGAAATCTTCGTTTGGTTGGGATTACCCCATGCAGAAGAGCTGCCTGATACCTATGAAATTGACTATATTCGAGTTTGGCAAAAACCTTCTGACAATTTACTGCAATCACACTTTTTCGGTTTTGAAGGACCCGCTTTGTATCAAGATACGCCTCGTCCGTTAAAACTGTTACCAGAGCATGCCGATGACAATGGTTATCAGAAGTTTTGGCAGATTGATAAGGCGTCGCAACCCTTTGCGTCTATCAGCTACGACCGCAAAGTGAATGGTTTGCAAAGTTTAAAGTTCTATGCAGAAGAAGCACCGCAACAAGATGTTGTTGTTACCTCTCCTGAGGGATTGATTGACTTGGCGCCCGGTAAATATGAACTCGAAATGAAGGTACTAGTGATGACAGGGGGAGGACAACCGAACCGCGTCAATCTGGCCCTTGAGAATACAGATATTACCTTGTCTCCGCTAAAGTTTGGTGTAATGGCCAGAGGGTCATGGACACCATTTAGTCAAACGTTTGAAGTGACGTCACAAACGGGTAACCAAGCGAAACTGAAAATATCTATTCCCAAGAAAGAGCTTGAGGGTAAAGGCAAAGGTATCTTCATCGACAATATAAAAATTCGACGCGTGGAGTAATTGGCTGTGTTTGGCGCAATCACTCGAAGACGGACGAATGTTAGGTGGCTCGCCGTTATTTTGTTCGCGATGGGTTTATCAAATGGGGGCGTGGCCTCGGAGGCCAAATCAAACAAGCGGCCAAACGTGTTGGTTATTATGTTTGATGACATGCGCTTCGATACCTTTTCGTATCGCGGCGGGCCCGTCACTACACCTAATATCGATGCATTGGCATCTGAATCGACACGTTTTGACAATGCGATGTCAACTACGGGATTGTGTTCTCCTTCACGAGCGGCGTTTTATACCGGCAAATGGGGTCATAAAACGGGTTTGGATGACAATGTAGAGTTGTATCACACAAGGTTAGCCGAACTAGACCTCAAGGAAGGCGGTTTGCTTCGACAAGCCGCTGAGGCGGGCTATCTCGTTGGCCATGTGGGTAAATGGCACTTGGGTGCAAGGGGGACAGAATTGCGTGGCGCTGAGATTGATTTAGCTCATGGTCACGAGCCCCGGCAGCGATTTTCACGTGTGTACACCCCACGAGGTAAAGTGGAGCAAATTGACGGTTATTACCAAGGCAACTTGGATTCGAATGGCGAAAAGCACGAATACTACAAAACGCTACCCGGTGGCTATGAGGACACGGAAGCATTCAAAAAAGTCAAAGCGGGTAGAGCAATGCTTTCTGAAATGGCGCAAGATTCTCGGCCATTCTTTGGTATTGTGAGTTTTAACCAACCGCACCCTGCCTATCGCGTACCTGAACCCTACGCGAGTCTGTTTGATCCCGACGCTGTTGTTTTGCCAAGGAATCATCTCGCGCCCCGTATAAACAAGCCGATGGCGCAAGATGGTATCTGGTGGCCGTGGCATGATGTGGGGCATATGACAGACACTGATTGGCGAAAATCTCGCGCATATTACTATGGCGCCATTGCAATGGTCGATCGCATTATTGGTGACATCATCGCGCACACTAAAGCGCTGGGAATCTATGACGATTTACACATTGTCGTCGTTGGAGATCAAGGGTCAATGTTGGGCGAGCATGGACTGTATGACAAGGGGCCTTATGCCTACGATGAATTAATGCGGATTCCACTTCTAGTCAAACATCCGGCCATGGAACCACGAGTGGTAACGCGACAGGTTTCACTCATCGACTTGGCTCCAACCTTAACAGAGTGGATGAAATTAAAAGGCGACCCCGAATTTGATGGGCATTCTCTTTCGCCATTGATGCTGGACGGTGACGAGGCTGAAAAAGGACTCGCTGATACGGCCTTGTACGCCTACGAGTGGTACAACGGCGGGTGGTTTGGCATACGAGCAATCAGAACACCTCACTACAAATTCGTTTGGAATCCAGGCGAAGACATCGATGAACTTTACGATTTGGACAAGGATCCAGGAGAGATCAGGAATCTGATACGAGAGTCAGCGTATTTTGGCGTTCGCGCCAACATGGTTGCACTTTTATCGGCAGAGCTCGCAAGGATTGATGACCCGTCACTTATCAAATTTCAGCATCACGCCAAGATGTATATAGAGAGCAACAATAATGAAAAATAGTGTTTCGACGTGGCTAGTGGCATCTGTGATGTTGCTAAGCCTAGGGTGCAGTGCAAAAAGCGATGAGCGTCCAAATATCCTAGTGATTATTACCGATGACCAAGGCTATGCCGATGTAGGGTTTCATCACGTAGATAACAACGTAAAAACGCCAAGCCTAGACCGGCTTGCAGACCAAGGTGTGGTGTTTAGCTCGGCATACGTCGCGCATCCTTTTTGTGGGCCTAGTCGTGCTGCGCTCATGACGGGACGTTATCCGCATAAAATAGGTGCTCAGTTTAATTTGCCAGTCGATGGCTCGACGATGGGAATAGATACCGAAGAGGTCTTTATTAGCCGGGCATTGCAAGATGCGGGTTACTTTACCGGTGCGATAGGTAAGTGGCATTTAGGAGAGTTACCCCAGTATCATCCTAACGCTAGAGGCTTTGATGAGTTTTATGGATTTTTGGGTGGCGGGCATAAGTTTTTCCCCACACAATATCAAGCGCAGTATGAGAAAGCGAAAGCCACTGGCGTGAAGCGTTTCAATGATTACATCACGCCGCTTGAATACAATGGACTGCAGGTCAAAGAAACCGAGTACTTAACGGATGCGTTTTCGCGCGAAGCTGTCACCTTTATCGAAAAAGCAAAGACACACGCTGATCAGCCATTTTTTCTATACCTTGCTTACAATGCCCCGCATGTGCCGTTGGAAGCCAAAGCTGAAGATTTAGCGCTTTTTTCAGATGTTAAAGATGAAAAGCGTCGTACCTATCTCGCTATGGTGTACGGCGTGGACCGTGGAATTGCAAGGATTGTTGACTCGCTAAAAGCCACTGGACAATACGATAATACTCTCATTGTGTTTCTTAGCGACAACGGTGGAAATACGCGTTGGGGCGGCAGTAACATCCCATTGAAAGAGGGCAAAGGCAGTGCTCGCGAAGGTGGGCATCGCGTACCTATGGTCTTTCACTGGCCAAAAGGACTTGATACAGCCATTACGTTCACACAACCAGTGTCTGCGCTAGACTTGTATCCGACGTTTTTGTCGCTTGCCAACATCGATAAACCATCGAGTAAACAGCTTGATGGTAAAAACATCCTTCCACATCTTTACGATGGTACAAGCCCAAGGGAGGGAGAGAGTTTATTTGTGATGCGTCACCGCAAAGGGTTTCACGATGTGTCTGTTCGCCGCGACCAATGGAAAGCAGTTAGAACAAAATCAACGGGAAAATGGAAACTTTTCAATATTGAAAAAGATATCAGTGAACAAGTCGACCTGAGTAACAAGTTTCCTCATATACTGAATGATCTAGTGAAAGATGCGGGGCACTGGGCTTGGTCTAATAAAGCGCCAAAATGGTTTCACATACACCAAGAAGGCGACGATTGGCGCGCTGCAAACATGCCTCGATTTGGTGAAACCTTTAAAGTGAATTAAGCCCATTAATTCAGCAAAACCGCTGTTTCCCCCAATATCATTTACTGTGCTGACATCGTGATAGGGGGTAAAACAATTGAAATATAAACATCATATGTTTATATTTATAGGATATTATGTCTTTTGCGTTGAGCATAGCTGGTAGCAAGAGAAGAGCACGATAGAGTAATGAAATGAGAATTGAATGTATTAAAACCTACCATTTAAGGTGTGACCTCACTCAACCTTTTGGTTTCTCTCAATGGTATTACAATCAAAGAAACTTACTAGTTGTCGAAGTCATCGCAGATAACGGTATGTCAGGTTGGGGGGAATGCTATGGCCCTGCCGATGTAATTCAAACGGCTGTTGATAAGTTTTATGCGCCCAAACTTATTGGAGAGAACCCCTTATCAACCGATGCTGTTTGGCACAAAATGTGGCGGTCATCACTCGATTTTGCGAGAGGTGGAATCATGATGGCAGCGATGTCAGGCATTGATATGGCGCTCTGGGACCTTAAGGGTCAATACTTAAATCAAAGTGTCAGCCAGCTAATGGGCGGTAAATTGCGGGATAGCGTCCCTTGCTATGCGACAGGGATGTACTATCGAGATGTACCCGAAACTCAGTTGCTCGACGAGCTCGTAGATGAAGCTCAGACTTATGTTGATGCTGGGTTCAAAGCGCTTAAAATTAAAGTGGGCAAGAACGTTCATTTCGATACGCAGTTAATAGAAAGAATGCGTCAACGTTTTCCATCATTGACGCTAGCCGCCGATGCCAACCACGCCTATGACTTGTCAGAGGCAAGCCAGATTGCCGATGTGTTGAGCCAGAACCAATTTGCGTGGTTTGAAGAGCCAGTTTCTCCCGAGCACTATCAACAATTTAAATCGCTCAGCGATAAATTTAGTGTGCCTATTGCAACGGGTGAGTGTGAACAAACTCGCTTCGGTTTTAGTCGATTGCTCGACAGTGGCGGGATTCAAATTCTACAAGCTGACATGGGCTATTGTGGTGGCCCAAGTGAAGGCTTGAAAATTCGAACGTTAGCGTCGGCGAAAGGCGTAAACATGATCCCTCATGTTTGGGGAAGTCAGTTTAACTTAGCGACGGCTTGCCACTTTTTATCGACGTCCTATCATGAACCCGGGCGAGCTGAAGAAGCGCCGCTGTATTTAGAATACGATAGAACCGAAAATCCACTTAGAGATGATATCTTTTTACAAAAAGTGAAGGTCGAAGAGGGTATTGCTCAAGTCCCAACTGAACCGGGCTTAGGGGTAAAAATTGATACCAACGCTATGGCAACTTTCACTGTAAATCATACGGAGGCCCTATGAGCCAAGAATTTCACATGCTTATTGACGGCAAGAAGACATCGTCTAACCAGTTCTTCGATGTATTGAACCCTGCAACGGGCGAGCCGATTGCTAGGGTACCAGATATCAGCATCGAACAAGTTTACGATACGATTGAAGCGGCGGAGAAAGGCTTTGAATTGTGGTCTCAGACCAGCTTACAAACCAGAGAAACATTGATTCTTGCCTATGCGGATTTGTTGGAAGAGAACAAAGACGACATTATAGCGCTACTTATCGAAGAAACTGGCAAGCCACTAGACAATGCAGAATATGACTTTGGCATGCTAGTAACTTGCTTGCGGTTCTTCATCGAAGAGGCGAAACGCATTGAGCAACCTGTGTTGGTCGACCCAGAAGATCGTTTTCACCACTTTATTCAACGTCAGCCTCTTGGCATTGTGGTGGGCTACCTTGCGTGGAACTTCCCTCTGCTCAATTTGGGGTACAAACTGGGACCTGCATTGGCATCGGGTTGCAGTTGTATTATTAAGCCGTCTCAAGTTACGCCCTTGGCGTCGCTCAAATGCGCAGAATTGGCTCGAGAAGTTGGCTTTCCTGATGGTGTGGTAAATATCATTACCAGTAATAACTATGACAACACGAATCCTCTACTGACCACGGACAAAACAGCTTTGTTTACCATGATAGGGTCGACGTCGTCAGGTGTTAAAGCGATGCAAACCGCCTGCACAAGTGTTAAGCACTTTTCGGTAGAACTGGGGGGCAATGCGCCAGTCGTTGTCTTTGCGGATGCAGATCTGGACAAAGCGGTTGAGGATATCGTGGACCTTAAATTCAGCAATTCAGGGCAGGTTTGTGTATCCCCAAATCGCTGTTTTGTTCATGCTTCTTTGGTTGAAGCATTCACTCGTCGAGCAGTGAAGCGAGCATCTGAACTGGTTTTGGGTACAGGAGACAGTGATGGGCGCTTGATGGGTCCGTTGAGTAGCGATAAAGAGCGCAATCGCATTGTGCAGTTAGTGCAAAGTGCAGTCAACGACGGTGCGGTTGTCGAGCTTGGCGGTAGTGTACCTGAGTCAATGCCAGGGTTTTATTTGCAGCCAACCATACTATCAGGTGTGACTGAAGACATGGACATTGCGCGTACCGAAATATTTGGACCGGTGCTCAATATTATTTCATTTGACGACTCACAAGATGTTATTGCGATGGCCAATAATACCGAATTTGGACTGGCCGCTTATGTCTATACGCAATCGCTTTCGCATGCCTTTGACGCATCTCGACGGATCAAGGCGGGCAGCATTTGTGTTAATGAAGCACATTATTCTGTGCACTTGCCGCACGGCGGGTTAAAGCAAAGTGGCGTGGGTAAAGACTGCTCAAAATACAGCTTACAAGAGTTTTACTCAACGAAGCGTATCTCCATGTTAGTGAAGTAACACTCACTTTTCATTCAATGTGTCACCCTAGCTCCTTACTCGCATAAGGAGCGGGATTGTTGCGCCTAAAATTCGAGAATATTGCTTATGTCATTCTTCTTTAAACTGTTGAGTTCACTGTGCTTGTGTAGTGTTTCAATGCTATCCGTTTGCGCCGATGTCATTACGCCTTTATCCGATCCCAGTAATACAGGTGGCTGGGTACTAAACACAGATATTAGTGACGAATTTAACGGTGAAACTATCGATCCTAAAAAGTGGTTTGTACAAGGTACAAATGGAGAATTTTATATCTGGAAAGGGCGAGCACCGTCACAGTTTGCGCCACACAATGTGTACTTACAGGATGGGCGTTTAAAAATAAGAACGCAGTGGCAGCCTGATTATCCGTTCGTTGGAAAGCCGCCCGCCAAGCAAAACGTGGCTCGCTATGAAAACATGACTACCGGCGCCATGATAAGTCATCATAACTTCCTTTACGGCTACATGGAAATTCGTGCCAAGATTCCCAATGGCGCAATGACGGGTGGGTTTTGGGGGACGGGTTATCAACAGGAGCTCGACGTATTCGAATTGATTGGTAAGGTTAAGCAAGGTGATACTGCGCCTGAAACTACCTTTATCACGTCGATTCACGACTGGCGCCCAGGTCACCCCAAGGTTAATAAAGTTTGGAAATATCCGTATCGCATGTCGTCACGCACCGCTGAGGACTTTCATACTTATGGCGTAGAGTGGCGACAGGATGGTTTACTCGTTTATCTTGACGGTCAGCTACTTTATCACGCTACACAATTTGAGATGGCAGATAGTTGGTTGCTCAATAATCCTATGGAAGTATGGCTGGACTCAGAGGTCTTTCCTTGGCACGGCATACCCGAGCAACATGAATTACCCGTTTACTTTGATGTTGATTACGTCAGAATCTGGCAAAAACCCGCGAATGGCATTTTGGCTCCTCAGTTCTTCGGCTTTGAAGGTCCCTTGCTGCAAAATACGTTCTATAAACCTGGCCTGAGAAAACAGCACGAACTTGATTGGCAGATCAGCGAAGCTGACAGTCATTTCCTTTCCATTACCTCCCATGATGACTTTCAATACGCCGCGGGTAGAAGAAGCCTGCGATTCCAGCGCCATGCACACGTGCCATTCAAACAAGCCAAAATCACTACACTTATGCCCGTTTTATCGCTAGATAATTCGAAATACACGCTGCATTTTGACCTCTGGGTCGCGCCTTCAACGCAACTTGATAGCCTGACAATTCAACTGGGTCAGCGACGATATTCAGTTGCGATTCCTTCTCATACAGAACGGGGAAAATGGATCGAAGTAGAGCACGTGATTAGTCATACCACGTCCAGTGAAATGGAAGCGTTCGCCCTGATAGTTGACCACGTTGATTTCGGCACTAAAGAACAACTTTGGTTTGTTGATAATATCCAGTTGACGGAGTTCGAAGAATGAACAATAGACATCAAGGTATCTGGCTAAGTGTGATATGCAGCCTGATGTTACTTGGCTTGATGGGATGCCAGCAACGCCTCAAGTTCCCACCACCTCAAAGCCCTTGGTTTGTAGAAAGTGAAACTGTGTTATCCCTAGAGCCTCGCTCACGTCGTAAATGGGATGCGGCGGTGATAAGCGATCTCGATCAAGATGGCTTTGAGGATCTTCTTTTGACCGATCACGGATATCGAATCAATATCTATTGGAACAACCAAGGGGTTTACAGCGAACCTCAGGTTCTGATCATCGGCGATACCCACGGGGTTGCGGTCACTGATGTCGATTTTGATGGCAAAACAGATGTATTGGTGTCGATGGGAGGCGGTGGTGGTAAAAAGCCTCGTTATCCAATGAGGTTTATCGTCGATCGAGACCGGCATATAGCGAAAGGACAGCCTTTTCCCCTTTTTGCAAGAAGCAGAGGACGCGGTATCAAACTGCTAGACGCCGATCAGGATGGTGACACAGATGTGTTCTTCACCGCATTCCCGCTTGATTCTCAGCCGCAAGGCGCCAATTATTTTTACCAAAACAAGCAAGGGCAATTGGAATACGAGCAGTTATTGCCACAAGCAAAATGGCTCGGTTACAAATCGCTCGTCACTTTCATTAATGACGATACTGATCCTGATATTTTGCTTTACGGCGGAGACAATATGATTGCGGTTGTTGGACAAAAAGGGCGCCAATTCACCGAACAAACTGACGTCGTCCTAGGTGATTTAACGTCAATCTCTCATGGCTCGAGTATCACGCCTTTCGACTATGATAACGACGGCGATCTCGATTTATTTGTCACTCGTGCGAAACACCAGTTTGAGGAACAGCGCTATTTTGATGCAGTTCATCGGCGATTTGGCTTCTTCGTGCGAAGGCAAACCTTCCTGTTTGAAGATATGATAATCGACGGCAATTTTGAACTCACCAACTTACAAATGGCTTATCCGGATTTTGATGTCTTTGTTGGTGAAGAGCAGCGTCTTATTACGTTTGATCTCGACCGCCATGGTGAAAAATGGCTATCTCTCAGCGAGAGTGAAGCAAAGGGATGGCCGGAAGAGATTCGCAAACCCGGATTATATATTGGTTATGTTGGCAATGGCGTATGGCGCGTGGGAGGGCATACGACGGCGCCAATGGCTGGTGTGATTAATCGAGTTTTATCGACTCCTAGCACAACCGAGCCTGTTTATCTGCCTGCGAAACTACTGGAAAACCGCAATGGTCAATATGTTGATGTCACGTCAGCAATGGGAATCGCGATTCCGGAACAAACCAGTCACGCCACCAGTATCGATGTGGATAATGATGGCTGGCTTGACTTGGTCGTTATGCGCTATGGGTCGATGGCGCAACAAAACGAACAGTTAGTCTATCGCAATAAAAACGGCGCCCAGTTTGAACGAGTAGAAGCTCTGCAACATGGAATCGTCTCAAAGGAGTTGGGGGCAACAGGTAGCGGCATTGTCGCAGTAGATTTAGATGCGGATGGAGACGAAGACACTTTGTTCGCCAACGAACGAGGTCGCTGGCATGTGTTTTTGTCTGGGGCGAATCAGATCAATGACTTTGTTGCGTTTGATTTGACCAACATGTCCACTTATAGCTTGATGGATAGTCGTCTGGACATAGAAGCGTGTGGTCGTTCTCAAACTAAGTGGTTAAGTGCAGTGTCGTCAGGCTTTTCAAGTTATGCGAGAACCAAGGTGCATTTTGGTGTAGGGCAATGTCATAATATCAACCGCGCACGTTTGACGCTAAGCGACGGTCAAGTTTTTATACTCGACAGTATTGAAAGCGGACGAACGCATACTTTTAAACCTTAGTGCAATGACGTCGTGGGAATCTAGCCATTTGTTATTTTTGTTTACTCGCCATAGCCCTATAAATGGCATAGTCGTTCTAAGTTTCTGTTT
Organism: uncultured Alteromonas sp.; assembly: GCA_963922845.1. Classification (GTDB taxonomy): domain Bacteria; phylum Pseudomonadota; class Gammaproteobacteria; order Enterobacterales; family Alteromonadaceae; genus Alteromonas. Next base: position 18,235 of record CAWUJV010000034.1, on the reverse strand, counting down.
GAGCCTAATGCTACTGACAGCAGCAGGTGCGAAAGAGGCGGAGCAATGTCAGTCTTGTCATCAAGATACTGTTCATCAGTGGACTACGTCCGACCATGCCAAGGCAATGGCGCCGGCAACAGTGAAAACCGTGCTGGGTGATTTTAATGGCGCAGAATTAACACATTTTTCTCAACATGCGCGCTTCACTGTGAATGATGGCGAGTATACCGTCGAGTTAACCCACGGTGAGCACACGCAACAATACACCATTGACTATGTATTTGGTCATTACCCTCTGCAACAGTATCTGGTTAAAGCGAAAGGTGGACGTTATCAGGTGCTGCCTTTTTCATGGGATAGCCGGGCGCAAGGTGCAGGTGGTCAAAAATGGTTTCCTGTCTATGCGGATGAGGATATTAAGCCCAATGATCGATTACATTGGCAACAGCCGATGCAAAACTGGAATGGTATGTGTGCCGATTGTCATTCTTCTGGCCTAAAGCGACAATTTGACCATTCAAGCGCGCAGTTTAATACTGTGTTTGATGAGATTAATGTGTCTTGTCAATCTTGCCATACCACTATGTCCGCGGCGCATAGCCAATCACGTAGTCTCAACAAGCGTGACCTCTCATCAACGCACGCCGCTGGGTTGACCACTCACGAGCAAAAAGCGTTGGGATATTGGTTGAGAAAACCATCGGATTCGGTGGCGCGCTGGCACGGAGACACCAGAGACAATCGTTTTATGGAGACGTGTTTTGGCTGTCATTCATTGCGATCACCACTCACTGATGGCATTGCTCCGAAAGACGCGTTTTTAGACCAATTTAGTCCTTCCTTTATTGCCCCTCCGCTTTATTTTGCTGACGGCAAAGTCAAAGAAGAGGTCTACGTCTACGGCTCATTTTTGCAAAGTAAGATGTTCGCCGCTGGTGTCAATTGCCTCGATTGTCACGATCCGCATACCATGAAGGTGAAGGTAGAAGGCAATGGCTTGTGCCTACAATGCCATTCAGCCGAGACCTATGAAGCGACTCGCCACAGCCATCACTCCATCGATTCGTTGGGGAATCAATGCGTGAACTGTCATATGCCCGAAACCACGTTCATGGGAGTTGACGCACGCCGTGAGCACAGTTTTACTGTACCTAGACCGCTTATCGCGAAGGAAACGGGAAGTCCATCAGTATGCCTATCGTGTCATGAAACTCAGTCCCATGATTGGGCGCAGAAGGCGATCAATAATTGGTTTGGCGACGAGCACAAAATGGCACCTGGTGAACGAGGGTTTATCGATTTCATGCAGGACAAGGTACAAGATGAAAAAGCGATATTTGCAATTATTGCCGATACGCAGCTGTCTGTAATTAAACGAGCCAGTGTTATTGCCAGGTTGCCACAAGTGAGATCGCAAGTGTCATCTGCTTTGTTAGCGCCCTATTTTTCACACGACGAGCCGTTGATTCGCCTAGCGACTGCGCAAGCCAGTGTGTTGCTGAGTCCGTCGGAGAAACAGCAGTTGTTATTACCCTTGATTACCGACGAATTCCGCGCTATTCGCGTTGCGGCGGCTAATCAACTGGCCGGTTTGGCCCTAGATAGTCAGCCAGAGGTGAAGCGCGCCTTGGCTGAATTGATGTTATCGAATCAAGTCGATCTGTGGCGAGGAGAGGGTAATCTCAATCAAAGCCTGGTTGAATATCAGTTGGGCAATACCCAAGCGGCGCTGGCGTATTTGCAAAAAGGCACAGAAATCGATCCATATTTCGAAGTAAACTATATCAACCTTGCCGACTTGTATCGGAGCATAGGTGATAGCCAAAATGAACGGCTAACTTTCGAGCGTGCAATTGAACACAACCCCAATAGCGATATCGTTTTTTATAGCTATGGCATGTTTCACGTTCGGTCGGGACAATTAGAAAAAGCAGTCGCAGCATTTGGCAAAGCGTTGGACTTGGCACCGAATAATCCGAGTAATTGGTATATTTATGCCTTGGCTCTCGACAAACAAGGACTCGGTGAAAAGGCGTTGGATGCGCTAATGCAAGGCGTCGAGATGACTCGTGACCCACAATTGCTACAGCTTGGTTTTAATTTGGCACAAAAATATCAACACCGTCAGGCTTATCAATATTTCATGCAATTCGCGAACTAGGGTGTGCAACCGCTACTCCAATTTGTGCAACTAGCGCTGTTGGGAAAGTGACGTCCTATCTTATTGATTACTTACGCTGAGCGTTCATTAATTTTTCGACGACTGGCCAATAGCTTACGGGGACGAGTCTCTCGACAAGACCCAGAAGTTTGGCATCAAAACCAATCAGCAAACGGGCTTTATCGCGAAGCAACGCATCAACTATTTGGGTCGCGGCTTGACTCGGTGGCATTTTGAGTAGTTTTTTCGCTTCGGCTTGTTTTTGATACACTTCTTCACTCGGGATGCCGTCAGCAATTTTGGCATTGCGGGCTATCGCTGTCGCTATTCCTCCTGGGTGCACCACCAACACCCCCACATTGCTTTGGTTCAGTTCATGTCGCAATGCATTGCTAAATCCTCTGACTGCAAATTTACTGGCGCTATAGGCTGATTGACCGGGCGGTGAAATCAGACCATATAGGCTTGAAATATTGACGATTTTGGCGGGTTGTTTGTGGTGTTTCAAAAGGGGGAGGAACTGCCGACATAAATCGACTACGGCTTCAAAGTTAATTCGCATTAGCCAGTCAAAGTCATGTTGGGCGGTTTGTTCAAAACTTCCACCAAGGGCAACACCGGCGTTATTGATGAGAATGTGTACTTGCGAGTGTTGAGCCATTACATCGCCGGCTAACAGTAGTGTTTGTTGTCGGTTTGCTAGGTCAAGTTGATGGCATGTGATCGTTATGCCTGGTCGGGCAACTAACGTTTGGGTTTTCTCCAACCCTTCGATATCACGGTCAACCAGTGCCAAATGACAGCCCTGCGCTGCCAATTGGATTGCCAAGGCTTGGCCGATCCCACATGCTGCACCAGTTAACACCACGGTTTTGCTTTTCAGTTCCATATTAAGCCTCTTGTGCAAGCATTGCGTGTTTGAGGATCAGTTGAGCGAGACGATGTGATTGATGGTCATCAATTTGGTGACGCATTCCCTCCAATACGTGATAGGTCGCATTGGGGATGGCATCAGCTGTGGCCTTACCGCCACTCGGGTGCACCATGGGATCTTTATCACCGTGTATCACCAAGCTGGGTACATCTACATTGTTCAATTTTCGAGTGCGATTGCCCGACTTAATGATGGCGCCAATTTGCCGGAATACCGCTTTGGGATCGGCTTTTTCACCATTGCGCAACCATGCAAGCGACGAGTATAGACGCCAAGACTCAGCGGCATTGGGCCGACTGGAATCACCGATATGACGCATCATATCACTGTAGTTATTCACCGCATCTTGCTCAGAGCGCGGCGCTTTGGCGCGCATAATACGCCAAATCGTACTGAGCGACGGTTGTCCTACATTGCGCTTGCCGGTGGTGGAAAAAATAGATGTTAAACTAGTCACCTTTTCGGGATGATGTATAGCAAGTGTTTGTGCAATCATGCCACCCATTGACATACCGACGATATGGGCACTTTCAATATTCAGATGGGATAGCAACAACGCAGTATCTTCGGCCATGTTGGTCAGGCAATAAGCCCCTTCGGGAGCCTTTCGCATAATTTGCTGAAACTTATCGGGATGCGGCGTGTTTGCGCGAGATGAACGCCCGGCGTCTCGGTTGTCAAAACACAAGACGTGGAAGCCGTTGTCGACAAGTCTGTCGATCAGAGCGGCAGGCCAATACACCATTTGTAAGCCCAGCCCCGCAATAAGCACAATAGTGGGGTTCGCAGGATCACCAAGGCTGGAATAACAAAGCTGAATATCGTTAGGTAGCGTGACAAATTCTTCTCTATGATTGGCTAGCATATGGATTCCTTATCAACGGAGACGCAGGTATCAAACTGCAGGGCTGGATCGTCTATTTTCCCTTTCCTGAAAATTTTTACGTCTTCACCGTAATTCCAAGACATCGACCAAGGGAAAGTATCAGCTTGTTTAGGCAACACATCTAGTGATCGCTGGATGTAACCCGCGCCAAAATTGAGCAGTGGTTGAGTTGTCAGTGATGAGTCTGCAATGGGAGTACAAACGGCGTAATCGTGTTCGTTCATGTGGTTGAGCAAACGAGTAAAGTGCTCGCATAGCAGCCCAATTTTGAGTGTCCATGAAGAAGACGTATAGCCCACCGCAATGGCGAAGTTAGGGACGCCACTAAGCAACATACCTTTATAGGTAATACAATCGGGTAACGCGACAGGACGACCATTGATATGCGGGGTGAGCCCGCCAAGTGGATTGAGATTCAAACCCGTAGCGGTAATGATTATGTCTGCATCAAGGTGTTCGCCACTATCCAGCGCAATGCCATTTGGTGTAAAAGCCTTGATGGTGTCAGTGACAACGCTCGCTTTGCCGTCGGAGATGGCTCGGAATAAATCCCCGCCAGGCACTGCACACAAGCGTTGTTCCCAAGGGTTGTAGGGCGGGTTGAAATGCTTATCAACGGGATAGCCCTCGGGTAACACTTTTTTATTTAGCCAGCGAATCAATTTGCGGGCACGCTCGGGACGTTTTTGACAAAATTGATAAACCCAACGTTGTTTGGCGATATTGAAACGTCGAGTCAGTTTGAATGTTAATGCTTCGCCCAGCAGCGGTTTGAGTTTATTGGCCAGTACGGCGGTTTCTGGTACGGGTAACACATAAGACGGCGTGCGTTGTAACATTGTAATGTGTTTTGTGCTGTCGGCCATCGCGGGCACTAAGGTAACGGCAGTGGCACCACTGCCAATGACGACGACACGTTTGCCGCTGTAATCCAAATCCTCAGGCCAGTGTTGGGGATGCACAATTTGCCCTTTAAATAGGGCTTGATCGGGAAACGTAGGGGCATATCCCTGATCGTAGCGATAGTAACCGGACGCATTAAAAATCCACTTGGCTTTTATAGTGATCGGTGTAGTGGCGGATGTTGATTGGATTGAAATATGCCAGCGCTGTTCTTGGGTGACCCAATTCATTGACAACACTTTGTGACCGAAGCGAATGTGCTCTTTGACGTTATATTCGTTGGCCGTCTCCTCAATGTATCGTTTTATCGACGGGCCATCGGCAATGGCTTTGTCCTCTTTCCACGGTTTAAAATCGTAGCCAAACGTAAACAAGTCCGAATCTGACCGGATTCCTGGGTATTTGAATAAATCCCAGGTGCCGCCTAAATCATTTCGGGCCTCGATAATGGTAAAACGCAAATGCGGACATTTCATTGTCAAATGGCATCCCGCACCGATACCTGAAATGCCTGCGCCTATGATTAGGACATCGACGTCATTTGTTTGGTTATTGTTCGCTTCTGTCATCGAGTTACCTTTTGTGATAACGCTTGTTGTCACTTTAATGTAAGTTGTGACAACGACGGAGTCAATGAGTATTATTTACGCATGACTACAATAAAATCGTCACAAACTAAACAAACTGAGCGCACGTACTCAGGTATTTCGCTCTCTCAACGGGTAGCTCAACGCCGAGAGTGCTTTATTGATGCAGGGATCGATTTGTTTGGAACCATCGGTTATAACGCCACTACTATGCGTAAATTGGTTTCAACATCCGGGCTGACTAATCGGTATTTTTACGAGTCATTTGATTCGATGGAAGACTTATTGATTGCGTGTTATGAAAGCTTGATGAATCACTTCCGCGACACACTACAGCAGGTGTTGCACGAGGCAAAACAGGAAAAACCAATCAATGTTAAAGATGGTTTACTGTGCTTCTTTCAAGCCATGCAAGACCCAAAGTTTGCCAAGATTACTCATAGTGAAGTATTGGGGATCAGTGCCAAAGTCGATACAACCTACAACAGGAAAAGTGCTGATTTCGCAGCCTTGTTGATGAGCTACGTGGAAGAGAATGAAGCGATTCACATCGATCCTGCTGAGAAGCAAATCATCGGTGCAGCGCTGGTTGGCGCCGTCACCCACGCTGCGATGGTATGGGTAAAAGGGCAATATGAGCAACCTATCGATACCGTTGTTGAGGCTGCGCGTAAGATATTTGAAGGGACATTAGTGCAACTCGCTCAACCTTAGCCTAGTTAAGTCTCGCGACGACATTGGTCTCAAGGACTAGGCTTAACTATTCACATCGTCCTAATATAGCTATTCCGCCTCAGTAATGTGGCTTGCGCACGGGTTTTGTATTAACGTGGACATTCTTGTACGCAATAGACGTTGTGAAGGGATGCATGAACTACCTCGATTACTCCATTATCGGTGTTTATCTCATTGGCTTACTCACTATGGGTTTTTTTATTCGTCAACGAGCGAATAAACAAGATTATTTTCTTGGTGGTAGAGTCTTGGGCTGGCAGCCGCTTGCGTTGTCTATCATGGCGACCCAACTATCAGCGATTAGTTTCGTGTCTGCACCAGCATTTGTCGGTTTGAGAGACGGTGGCGGACTTAAATGGTTGACGTATGAGCTCGCTTTACCATTGGCTATGTTGCTCCTCCTATCGACACTACTACCGATTATCTATCGCTCCGGTGTAGTCAGTATTTATGAATATCTCGAGCGGCGTTTTGACCGCTCTTCTCGCCTACTATTGAGTCTCGTATTTCAGATCAGTCGCTCATTTGCTACTGGTATTATGGTTTACGCCATCTCAATTATTCTGCAAGGTACAACGGGATTAGCATTTTGGCAAAGTATCGCGCTGATTGCTGGTGTGACTCTGGTTTACTCGTTACAAGGTGGAATGAAAGCTGTCGTATATGGCGACGCCATACAGTTTGGTTTAATCATTCTCGGCGCGCTGATTTGTCTTGCTTTCGGTTTGCATCTCATCGGTGGTTGGGAACAATTTGTTATACTCGCCGACCCCGCCAGGCTCGATGTGATAGATTTTTCGTCTACTGGGCTCGATGGTGAAGGTTTTGGCTTCTGGCCCATGGTATTTGGCGGTTTAGTGCTCTACGCCTCATATTACGGTTGTGACCAATCTGAGGCACAGCGTTCTTTGTCGGCAAAAAATGTAAACGATTTAAAAAAGATGATAATCGCGGCCAGTGTGGTGCGATTCCCGATCACGCTTTTATACTGCACGATGGGGTTGGTTATCGGCACGTTTGCATTTCAAACTCCCGAGTTTATGTCTCAGATTCCAGCGGACAGACCCGATTGGATGATGCCGTTATTTATCATTAACTATCTACCTAATGGGATGATTGGCCTGCTGTTGATTGCCATAATGGCAGCGGCCATGTCATCGTTGAGTTCGGCAATTAATAGCTTATCGGCAGTCTCAGTTGAAGACTACTGTCGATTGACCCAAAAAACGCTTAGCGACCAAGCCTACATGGGGGCAGCCAGATGGGCAGGCCTATTTTGGGGGAGCGTAACTATCTTAATATCTATCTTTGCAGGCGACATTGCACCAACGGTAATTGAAGCGATAAACAAAGTTGGCTCGGTGTTTTATGGGCCTGTCCTTGCTTGCTTCGTGTTAGGTACGATGAGCAAGTCATTGGTCGCTAAACAGGTCAATGTAGGCCTTATCGTGGGAGTGATGACAAATCTTACTCTGTGGTTGTCAGGCGTCGGTATCTTTTGGTTTTGGTGGAATCTCATTGGTTTTATTGTCACGGTAAGCGTTGCCTATTTAGCGTTTTCCTTGACTACATCCACACCAAGAGAGTTACGCAGCATTGATGAGCAACCAGAATCTATCGTCGGCAAACCTGAATTGATGATATTGATAGGTTGGTTTGTGTTGATCCTATTAGTGTGTATCAATATACCTGCTTTATTTAGCTAAGGCGCTTAAAGCGAGGCTATCGCCAATAGTTTACTTCGCATCCACTGATTTATCGGGTCGGTGTCGGATTTTTTGTGCCAGAACATGTGAATAGGCATATCGGGTACGTCAAAGGGGACCGACGTCACATCGACATTGTGACTGTCTTGAATCGCTTCTACGTACGCGTTTGGCATTGTCAGTAACATATCAGACTGGGCTGCTACACTGGCCGCTGCATTGTAGTGCTCACAGTGTAAAATGACATTGCGCGTAACGCCGTGTTTGGCCAATGCCATATCGATAATATCGACTTCTGACCCTTTTAAAAACACGATGCCATGTGGGTATTTTACATAGTCTGCAAGTGTCGTTTTATCCAAGATAGGGTGGCCTTTGCGGCACACTAGTGAAAAGTGCTCGTTGCGGATAAATTGACTACACATTTTCTCACCAAGTGGCATCAAAACGTCAATGATAATATCCAAAGACTGATCTTCTAATAACTGTTCGGTTTGGTTACGTCGAATCTGTTGGCTTTGAACTGTAATTCGCGGTGTATTCTTCGATAAATCTTGCATGAGAGGCGGTAAAAACCAGCTCTCTAATATATCTCGCATACCCAACTTGATTTGTTTTTCGTGCTGTTGAATATCAAATTGGGTATGAGGAGACAGGGTAGATTCCAGTGCCACAATACTCTGTTCAATTTGCGGCATGATGGTTTGGCAAAGTGCTGAGGGAACGATATTACGCCCATGCCGGATAAACAAAGGATCGTCAAACTTCTCTCTGAGTTTCGCCAAAGCATGACTCACCGCGGGTTGTGTTATATGTAATTGACGCGCGGCGCCAGTGATGGAGCCCTGCTGGTAGACAGTACGCAATACCACAAAAAGGTTAAGATCGATCTTTGTATGAATCATATTTATGGTTAGAGATAATTTTGCATCATTTGAATTTATGTAAACAAGTTGTAGGCTAAATGTCAAAGACTTGAGGATCTAATCATGAATATGAATGACGATGCGGTAAAGAATGCGGTGCGCGGTGGTGATAAATTCGGTATGCCTTCTCCACCCCAGTTTGATGACAAACAACAGCAACAGGCGTTTGATAAGCAGCGATTAGCTGCAGCTTTTAGAGTATTTGCAATGAACGGCTTCGATGAAGGCTTGGCTGGTCATATTACGGTGCGCGATTGCATCAATCCTGAAACCTTTTGGGTCAATCCACTTGCCGTGCATTTTGGTCAAATCAAAGCGTCGGATCTGGTTCGCGTGGACCATCATGGCAATATTGTCGAAGGGAAGTCGGCAATTAATAATGCAGCATTTGCTATCCACTCTCGCATACATATGGCACGACCTGATGTTAATGCCGTTGCTCATGCGCACACCACTTATGGCAGAGCGTTTGCGTCCTTGGGCCAAACCCTAAGACCTATCTCACAAGATGCTTGTATGTTTTATCAAAATCACGCCTTACTTGGTCAGTTTACTGGTGTAGTTGCTGAAGCCGATGAGGGGGATATGATAGCGTCGGCACTCGACAGTAATATTGCCGTTATTCTGCAAAACCATGGTCTGTTGACGGTAGGTAAAACCGTTGATGCCGCGGCTGCAAACTTTGTACTGATGGACAGTTGTTGTCATAGCCAACTATTGGCACAAGCTGCCGGTCAGGTTATTGAGATTGATCATCAAACTGCACTGAAAACAAGGCAGGTTAACGCGTCAGACCTTGTCACTTGGGGTAACTTCCAACCGATGTACCAAAAAGTCGCGTCAATGGATGATAGCTTTCTTGGTTAACCCTACCGCCATTTACTTTTAAGTCGTACTACATGACCGAATCTATTTTAACCCAAGTGCTATTGCCCGTTGCGATAGCACTAATCATGTTGGGGATGGGACTCAGCTTAACGATCTCAGATTTTACGCGCCTATTGCGCGCACCCAAGCCGGTGATTACTGGGTTAATTGGACAGTTAGCGCTGCTCCCTCTTATTGCGTTTGGCCTCGCTTATGTATTTGGTTTGTCAGCCGAGTTCGCTATGGGTTTGCTAATCGTCGCAGTATGCCCCGGCGGGACCATGTCGAACGTCATTAGCCAATTGTGTAATGCCAATCTTGCACTGTCAGTCACGTTAACCGCGATATGTACGATTATTGGTATTGTGTCGACGCCACTGCTTATTCAAATAGGTTATGACTATTTTTTAGAAGATAGCGCCGTTGAATTTTCGCTACTCAATGCGTCTTTGGGATTATTGGTCATTACCCTCGTACCGATTGGACTAGGCATGCTGATTAATCGCTTTAAACCGACACTAGCATCAAAAGCCGAACCGTTTTTTCGCAAAGGCTCAGCATGCTTTATGGTCGTCATGATCATCGCCATTATGATTCAAGAACGCGCGAATCTAGTGGAGAGTTTTTCTCAACTGTTTCTCGTTTGCTTGAGTTTAAACCTGTTAACTATCTTTGCGGGTTTAGGCTTAGCAAAATGGCAAAAATTATCCCCTCGGGATGGCATTACCCTTGGTATCGAAATCGGGATTCAAAATGCGACCTTGGCGATTCTCATCGCGCTGACATTCCTGTCTCAGTCCACCTTGGCATTACCTGCTGGTGTGTATGGTTTAACCATGTATATTGGCGCAGGGGTATTGATATATCTGAGCAGCAAACAAAGTGCGAACAACACTAACACAATTTAAGGACCTATCTTGCAAGCGACAAAACGACTGCTAATTACGGGTGGTGCAACTGGGCTCGGCAAAGCACTCGCACTGTGCTGGGCACAGCATGCTCAACAAGAATCTATTGAATTAAAAATCTGTATTGCAGATATTAATGAAGTGCGTGGCAAGGAAACCGAGGCCGAGCTTAATCAACTGGGTGTCGCCGCTTTTTATCAGCATTGTGATATAACAAAAATCGATGATATCAACGCGTTGCAAACCGAAATTAGAAGCCGGTGGCAGGGGGTCGATATTGTGATCAATAATGCCGGAGTGGCAACAGGGGGCTCGTTAAAGAGTGAACCCTTGAGTCAATGGAAGTGGGTATTCGATATCAATCTGTTTGGCATGGTTCAAATGTGCCAAGTGTTTGTCGATGATTTTCGCGCGCAAGGCTCAGGGCAATTTATTAATGTAGCTTCACAGGCTGGGATTACGCCAATTCCCCTGATGTCGAGTTATAACGCCGTTAAAGCTGCGGTCGTATCATTCTCCGAAACGCTAAAATTAGAGCTTGCTGCGGACAATATTGACGTAAGTGTGGTATGTCCTAGTTTCTTTAAGACGAATTTAGATGAATCGTTAAAAGCTACAGAGCCCATGGCAAAAGAAATGGTGCAGCACTTTTTCTCAAAAGCGCAGATTACCGCGCAAGATGTCGCTGAATATGTCTACGAGCAAGCCAACAAACGACGCTTTATGATCGTGACTCACAAAGAGGGCCGACGAGCATTGAATATGAAACGTTATCTACCCAATAATTGGTATTTTGGTCAAGTGATCAAAGCAACTAAAAAGCTTGTATTGAAAGCCCGAAAACAACAATAGAGGAATCCTTTTGAGCTCAGTTATCGATACCGCCAACAGTGTTAGAGCTGGCGAAGAATTAGACCTTGCAAAGGTCAATGATTGGTTGAAACGCCATATTCCTGGACTGAGTGATGCGACGGGGGTGACCCAATACTCTGGGGGCGCGTCAAATTGGACGTACTGTCTACATTACGATGACAGAGAACTCATTTTACGTCGTGCACCCGCAGGGACAAAAGCCAAAGGCGCTCACGATATGGGCAGAGAGTTTAGATTGCAATCTGCGCTCAAGCTACATTACCGTTATGTGCCTGAAATGCTGGCTTTTTGTGACGATGAATCGGTAGTGGGTACTGACTTCTATGTGATGGAAAAGTTAACTGGCATTATTCCGCGTAAGCATATGCCGAGAGACTTAACGTTGTCGACTGAACACAATAGTGCAATGTGCACAAATGTTTTTGACTGCCTAATTGACCTTCACAACGTAGACTACAAAAGCGCGGGTCTAGACCATATCGCAAAAGGCGAAGGTTATACCGAAAGACAAATCTCTGGTTGGAGCCAGCGTTATCTCAATGCGAAGACGTGGAATGTACCCTCGGGTAAATTTGTCATCGATTGGCTGGAGAAAAACATGCCGGCCAAAGAGAGTATCTGTTTAACGCACAATGATTTTCGTTTTGATAATGTGGTTTTAGCGCCAGATGATTACACACATGTCATTGGCGTATTGGATTGGGAGCTGGCAACACTGGGTGATCCCTTGATGGATTTAGGCAACACCTTGGCCTATTGGGTCGAAAAAGACGATGACTTTTTGGCACAGTCTACTCGTCGACAACCGACACATCTCACTGGCATGATGACGCGGAGGCAGGTGATTAACTACTACCGCGATAAAACCGATAGCCAATTTGATAGTTTTGCTTTTTATGAAGTCTATGGTTTATTCCGTCTAGCGGGAATCGTGCAACAAATTTACTACCGATATCACCACGGGCAGACCGATAATCCTGCATTCAAGCGCTTTTGGATAATGGTCCACTACCTGCTTTGGCGTTGTAAAAAAGCCATTAAAAAAGGGGCATAGTCCATATGCTTTATTTAATCCGCCACGGTCAAGCGAGCTTTTCGTCTGACAATTATGACAAGCTCTCGATATTGGGCGAACAGCAAGCGCAGTTATTGGGCCAAGAGCTAGCATCAATGAAACTCGATGGCATGCCTGTTGTGCGAGGTAGCATGCTTCGCCATCAGCAAACGTGTGAATTGGCAACCCAGCACTTCAAGGCATCACCCGATACAAAGGTTCATAACGATGCACGGTGGAATGAATATGAGCACCAACATATTTTGTCATGTTATGACAGGCGCTTTGCAACGCCTGCTCAAATGAAAGCCCACTTAATGCAGAGTGCCGACCCCAAGGCGGCATTTCAGCAGGCATTTATGGGGGCGATGAAAAGGTGGATGAGTGGTCGGCACGACAGTGATTATCACGAAACGTGGGGGCACTTTACAGCGCGTGTGCTGGCGGCATTTGAAACGGTTTGCACGACGACACCTAACGCACTGGTGTTTACCTCTGGTGGCCCAATAAGTTTGGTGACATGCCATTTATTGGGGATGCCACTCACAGATTTTATGCGCGTTAACTGGACATTGGTGAATACAAGTATGACCAAAGTCAGGATAGACAGTGCCAGCAATACCAGCCGACTGGTGTCGAGTAACGAACACAACTATTTAGTCAAGCAAGACAAGTCTTGGGTAACGTACACCTGAATAAATCAACTAGGCTATTCACTTTCGCATACTTGATTGCGACCGCCTTGTTTTGCCTCATATAAGGCATTGTCTGCGCGTTTGAGCGCAGCCTCTATCGTGGTGTCTTGTTTGTTGAGTTGGCTGACACCGGCACTGATTGTAACGCTAATAGTCTTACTGCCAGAGATAAATGGCTTGTGGTGGATTTTTTGACGCAGTTTCTCCGCCGCATGCATCGCACCAGCACAGGTTGTATTGGGCAGCAGCAACACAAACTCTTCGCCGCCAAATCGCGCCACGCAGTCGCTCTCTCTCGAATGCTTTTTGAGTTTGTTCGCTACCCAACTGATGACTTCGTCTCCAACGTCATGACCGTAGGTGTCATTGACGCGTTTAAAGTGATCGATATCTAAAATGATAACACTCATATGCTGCGTGTAACGCCGGCTATTGGCAACCAACAGGGTAGCAAGAGAATTAAATGCCCGTCGGTTGTGTAGCCCTGACAAAGCATCAAAGTTTGCCTCGTATTGAAGTCTGGTCGCATAGGTACTAATGCGTCTGACCATGGGACGAAAAATAAACACAGCTTCCGCAAAAATAGTGAGCACAATAATAACGAGGACGATTTGTTGTGCCCAACGAAGGTCATCTACGCGCTCTTGGCTTTCTTTTTCATATTGTTTTACTACATCATCAAACGCCTGCAGCATAGGACGCTTGGCCATCGCAAGAAACGTCATGTCTTCATCGTCAAATGAGGAAACGGGGACTATGGTGTTATCAAGTGCACGCTGCACTGAGTTTAAAAAATCTTCCATCTTTCCATCTACGTTCACGGGATCACTGTAATACAAATTGAGCAGGGAGGTAGACAGGGGCGAATGTTTGCCTTGTTCTATCGCTAATTCGTGCTCAGCGAGTAGATATTCATGATTTTGTTTTAACCGAAAGATCGTCTCTTCGATACGTGTTTTTGTATATCTATCACCTGAAATGAGGTACTCCATCGTAAACAGACTAATGCGTTGCGATAGCATTCTTTGTTGTCCACTGACATTAATCAGTTCACCGCTTTTCGCTTGTTCTGCAATAACTTTATCCAACATAAAGTGAACGACGAGCGACAAGATAGCAATGATGGATAGCGAGGCGATATAGGTAAGCGTCATGTACCGGCTTGGGTTTTTTATTTCCAAAGGATGGTTATCTTCAACCCTTTGTGTTGTTGCTGTCATATTGGTCCTACCCTAGGCACTGTAGGTACTTGCTTGGTACCTTCAAAATCAATATACCAACACCATAGATACTTAGCCTTGAACAACGCATCATGGTCAGTGCGTCTTTGCTCATGTCGAAGCAAAACTTTGCTGGTATAGCTACAATGCAGTGTGGCACTTTTTTCTGGTTTTATACAAGACTTATCAAACAAATTGTCTTTGAAGTCAGGCTGTTCTTTATTTATTCAATATCGATCCGAATACCTTCATCTTCACTAGTAATTATGGGCTTACCACAAAAGGGGCGTTATGAAACACTGGGTCGATACGTTATCGCTTAGCGATCTCTTGTTGCTGAGAACCGTGCTAGATGAGCATCATCTGACAGAAGATTTAGAACAAGATATGCAAGACTTGTTTCTGTTCCCCGAACGGCTGACTGAGAGCTACCCCGATGAATGGCGAGCTTATATCAAAAGAAAAGCCAAGCGATTTAATTTACATGCAGATACCACAGATCCCATGGCCAACCTTAAATCCGATAACACCTTCGTCAACGAATTTCGAAATGCTCAGCCAAGATACCTGAGGTATTCTCGGATCGTAAAACAGATTGATGCGTTGGAAGCGAGCGATCGGGTGACATCGATAAAAACGCCCTTACATCTTTGGCTGGACTCGGTACTGAAAAACAAATAGACATTGCAAGTTTCACTACAGACGCGACAAGACTGCTTTTGGCTAATCGACAAGTGGCTAATACTCAACTAGTGTAGTCAGTGGAGTGACGTGATTTTTCGGAGAGAGCTTTGCTTAAAACAGGGGCACGAGGCGCCTGCTTCGCTATTGCACTACTGGTGTCAGGATGTTTTCAATCCAGTAAAATGGAACCCATTACCATGATCGTAGGTACGTGGTATGGCTTTTATCCGTTTTATTATGCGGTCGAAAACGGCATAGACGAAAAGCATGGTCTCAAATTAAAAGTCTTGGAACCCTCTAATATCTCGAATCTCAGGCGCAGTTATTTACGCGACCAAGTCGACTTTGCCGCGACGTCAATGATTGAATTTACCAATGCTGTTTACCTCAGCCAACTGCGTTTACATCCTGTGCTGATTACCGACTATTCCGCGGGCGGAGACGTCGTGGTCGCAAAAAAGTCTCTGACATCAGTGGCGGGATTACTCGAGCAACGCGTAGCGGTACCCGCCAATGGCATTGGGGAGTACGTGTTGTCTCTTATCTTTGGTACGCCAGAACCCGATCAATTGTTTACTCAAGTGCTGATCCCTGAAACTGAGTGCGCCAGAGCATTCGAGCAAAACCTGATTGATGCGTGTGTGACGTACCCGCCCATTTCAACCTACCTGCTTGAGGATGAGTCTCTTCACACTGTTTACACATCAAAGTCTCACCCTGGCCGAATCTTCGATATGGTATGGGCCAAACCCGATGTTCCCATTGAGCATCGTGAAAGACTTCAACAAATATGGTTTGAAACCATCGCGCTGATAGAGCAAGACCCCCATGCTTTTCATCAGTTTATCGCCGACATTGCAAGCGTAGATAAAGACAGTGTGACTAACGCCATGGCGGGTATCTCTCTCAATAACGAAACACAGCATCGAGCAATGATGCTGATGGGGAGGCAATTAGCAAAAGACTTAGTGACGGTTTGTGAGGTCGCGGGTAACCAAGAATGCGAGCAGTTTAATGAGGCGTTTACATGGTGAACGTTCGGATAGGTTTAGTCGCTAAGCTGTTAGTCCCTCTGTTGATACTATTTGTCGGGCTAACGTATGCGATCAGTATGCTGTTACTTAATTATTTTGCACAAGAGCAGCTAGAGCGCACCAAGAGTACGGCATTGAGCACGGCCAATGAAGTGGCGATGATGTTTGATACCACTGTAGAGGATGAACTTCTTAAACGCATGGTGACCATCCTTGCATTAAATGATCACGTTGAGCGCGTTTATATGGTATCACCCGCCGACGACACTGTGCTGGCATCGTCTCAATACCGCTACGCCTCACATCAATTATCACAATTTACAGACCTACAGAAAAAGGCGTATTTCGAGACAAAAAACACTGGCGTCTGGAATTTTACTCAGGTGTATGATCAGCGATTTGTATTGGCCTATCCCATTACTGCGGTGGCGGAAAACAAAATCAGTACCCTGAATTACGTCTTAGTGATTACCATCCATACACAAATTATGGATAACCAATATGCGGCCTATCGACAACAAATCGTCTGGGTCTCGTCCGGGTTCCTGATTATTCTGATCGCCCTAGTCTATGCACTTATTCATCGCTTTGTCCGTTATCCGATTTCGGTGTTTAAGTCGGGATTTCAACAACAACGAGAAGAAGAGGGGTTTCACCCAATTACTCTGCGAAGCGGTGATGAATTTGAAGATATTGCCGATGAGTTTAATCGCATGCAGGTGGTTGAGCAGCGCAGTCTCAAAGAAGCCCAAAAAGCCGCTGATGCATCCAAAGCGCTTGCCGACAAAAAGTCTCAATTTTTGGCCAATATGAGCCATGAATTGCGCACGCCAATAAACGGTATTCTCGGCATTGCACAGCTTTGTCAAACCTCTCAGTCAAAATCTGAAATCAAACATTTACTTGGGCAGCTGATCACGTCGTCTCATCATCTATTGTCAGTGGTGAATGACATTCTCGACTTTTCTAAGCTGCAAGAGGGCCGGTTTACTTTGCACAAAGAAAAGGTCAACTTGAGTCAACTGATCATTGATGTGACTACCATTACTCAGATTTTGGCAGATAACAAAGGTCTCGAGTTTCGCGCGGAAATATCACCTGCCAGCCCTTTTGAAGTGAGTGTTGATAAACAACGAGTAACACAGGTTTTGTTAAACTTGCTCAACAATGCCGTCAAATTTACCGAGCATGGTCAGGTATCCATAAATGTTGGCTTTCGTTGGTTGCGAGAGGATTTTGGTTATCTCGATGTGGCGATAACTGACTCGGGGATAGGTATTTCTGACGAACAACTGTCGCGGCTGTTTACGCCATTTGAGCAAGCTGATACCAGTATTTCTCGGCACTTTGGAGGAACGGGGCTTGGACTTGCCATTTGCAAAGAGCTACTGAGGCTGATGGAAGGGGATATAGACGTAGAATCTAGACCCTTTGAAGGCAGTACCTTTTATGTCTCGCTTCCCATTGATGCATTACCATTAGATTTAGCGATTCAACGCGCCCAAACTAAGGGGCCAGCTAGGTCGATACATCTAATCGGCCCTGAAAATGAACGTCAACAGGCTATTGCCAACGCGTTCAACCAGTGTACCTCAAAGGAAGATGAGCCTCTTGAATTTACTCAAGCGTCTTACGGTGGGCAAAGCAGTGCGGGCTTAGTTGATGAGGCGCACTTGTTAGCGTACCTGTTTGAGCAATCTAGCTTGCAAGCTCCAACGGACACTGAACGACAACCTCAGACTTCCCTGAGAATACTGCTCGCTGAAGACAATGATATCAATGCGATGGTGGCCAAAACCATGCTTGAAAATCTTGGTCACAAAGTGATGCACGCAAAAAATGGAGAAGATGCCGTAAAAGCCGCAAAGCGCACGCGATTTGACGTCATCTTTATGGATATCCAAATGCCCATACTTGATGGATATGTCGCGACAACGCAAATCCGGTCCTTTGATCAGACTGTCACTATTGTTGGGCTGAGCGCAAACATTATGGCGGAGGACCGAGCCCGTGCATTTGATGCGGGTATGAATGCGTATCTGGGCAAACCCATCTTGATTGACGATTTGGTCTCGACGTT
>CAWUJV010000033.1:0-49646 GCA_963922845.1 uncultured Alteromonas sp. | reverse complement strand
GATTTAGCTAACCATAGCATTTAGAAAAAGGCGCTCAGTAGAGCGCCTTTTTTGTTTTCGTTGACCTTCGGGAAGGACAACGTTTATTTGCTCTCGCTATTGAGTTTTCTCAGAAACCTATCCATCTCTAGACGCGCATCAGGCCCATAATCACCGAGTAAGTGTGGCGCAGTTTCATAAATAACATGTTTGCATTTTGGTAGCTTACTAGTGAGGTTGGCTATGGCACACAGACTGTTCCCCATCTGAGCAGAGGGCCATACCGTGTCCTGTCCACCAGAAAACAATAAGATTGGCCCTTCTACGTTTTCAACTTTAATACGCGCATCAGCGTAGTTTGTCGCTGCATGAATTGACGCAGCATGCCAGTCTAACATCGTGATCCCTTCTTCTCTAAAAGGTTCTCGATTTAGGTATTGAATGTAGTCCACGGGCGTACCTTGATAACGCCAACTTGAAGATACATTGGAATAGTCGTTACTTGGGTTTTGAGGTATGCCAGTCCAAACAACTGAACTAGGTGCTGTTGCAATTACGGCTTTGTAGTCTTGATCATAAGACGCAAGTAACAAAGCAAGTTCAGCACCTTTAGATACGCCATAGACGATGACGCCGTCATTCCGAGTACTTGGATGATCCATTAGCCATTGTTTAGCTGCCGAGACATATTCGAGGGGAATGAGCTCCAGTGAGTTTGGCAGTTCTCCTTTGCTATCCCAGTCGAAATAAGCAAGAGATAGCACTGGGTATCCCATTGCATTGAGTTTCTTTGCCATGAACTCATTTTTACCACCAGCAGACCCAGTAAAAACAATAATGCCGTATAGGCCAGTTTCTTCCGTTGGGTAATAAACGGCGTCAAACGCGTTGGTTTGCACCGGTGTAGGTTGTCCATGTACATGCTGGCTTGCGATTAAAACGCCAAAAATAAATAGAGAAGTAAATAACGTCGCTTTCATTAATAGTCCTTAAAGCAGATGAATAGATGACGTTACTAAAGTCGCTGACGTGTAAAAAATAGTTCTAAACGGGCGGGAATTTTTTACGCGCACTCGATTGCGCTGAGAAAGTGCCCTTTAATACACAGGGTAGGTCGTACGATTGCGAAGCGTGATCATGACTTTGGGTTAGCGGCACTGCTAAAACATTACTGAAAACTGACGTGGTCGAAGTGAGTATTGTTCACAAGGGCTTTCATTGATGTGAGATGGCCGGTGAGAACAACACTCGATAGCTCGTGGTTAACGACGCGGACACATTCTTGTCGGTCTTCATTAATAAAAATGTCAGCGATGACACCTTCTACACGCTCGCCAGTGGCACTGGTTAATGCCACTGGAATAGCAAACATTGAAGCTATCTCTAGATAATCATGTAGATCACATTTCAACATAGCCTGTTTCTGGCCTCAAAAACGATAAGTAGCGGCAACTTGCGTTAGCGTATCCGTACTTTCCACTTCTTCACCAATAGTGAGCCGGTTGTCGACTTGGTTCTTGTTAACCGTGCCTTCTAACGCTAGTTCAAGGTTGTCGCTGAAAGCGTATGTCCAATTGAGTGTAAACGCACTACCTCGGCTAGAATTGATATCCTCCGGCGTCATGTCATATTTGTCTTCTGACACGACGAAACGCTCAATACGCGCTGATACTTTGTGGTCTTGCCATTTTTTCGTTAAGGAGATAAAACCGGCCGAATAGTCAGCATACACTAGCTTGTAGCCCATGATCGTATCACCGTGCATGAGTTGCATGGAAAGTTCTAAATCCTTATCGATCATGTAACGAGCAGCCACTGAGTGAAACTTAGTGTGCCAAGAATACAAGCGCTCGCGGTTAACCACATTGGGATCTGCATTGTTGTCATAATAGTAGTAACGAACATCGAATTTACGCAGATAGTTTGCCTGCACACCTAAATAGAATCCCCATCGTTTATCGACTTCGTGGAATGGTTGGTTCCAACTCGGGCTGTTTAATATGTTGGGATCTACTACAGCGGGAAATGGCGCAAAGTTAACTTCATCGTTATTCAAACTTTGTCGATCGTGCAACGCAAATCCACGCCAAGTGAGCAACGCCCCTAATGTATCGTTACCTTTGAACCCGGCCGCATGAAACTGCCAACTCCAAGGGCTGCGGCGTTGACGACCCGGTCGCTTTATGGTGATTTCAAGGCCAGCGGTTCGGAGTTCTTCACCAATCCAACTGTTAATAGCTGAATTGGTCAGATAATGAGATGACAACCAACCGATATCGGTATTTTCCACCGACAATGCAGGGTAGAAGAACCCCGCCTTGGCGCTGACTTTAGTTTTACCTGCCATTAGTGGCTGGTATTTGAAATAAGCTTGAGTAAACCCTAGTTGTTGCTCACCATCCGAATAGGCATTGGCCACACCGTGAAAACTGAAATCGGCGCCTAGGTCAAAATCAGCGCTGAGTAAGGCTTGGGATAGAACCAAGTCACTGTCAGTGTATCGAAACAAACCTGTGCCATCATCTTGATAACTGTCTGGACCTGTCGCATTGACACCATTTAATCGAATCAGTCCTTTAACCTCTGCTATTGCTGAGGTTGACAGCAGCAATATTGCGGCAAGAGAGATAAATTTACGCATCAGTCTTTCCACCCAGTTAGTATTCTTCGAAACCAGTAGAGAAATCCAACCCTTCAACAAGTTCGTCAACTAGGGTTATTGTCATCGATGTCTCATTTTTACTAAGTGTGAAGGTACGTTGATTGTCTTCAAAAGACGCGGCAGGATGCCAAAAGCTGAGCTCATAATCGTCATTTGGTACATCAAGCGCAACAATGCCGTCTGTACTGGTTTTAGCGAAATAGGGTGAATCAGCGACATAAATATAACCCACCATCCAGTCGTGTATGTTACAGCCGATCTCGACGACACCGGCTTCTTCAAAGCTAATCGGCTCGGCTTCAAAGTCTTTGTACAATTTTAATTCAAAGCTTTTGGCGGGAGAAAATGAATAAACATGGTGGCGGATTGAATCAGAGTTGGGAAACGCAACCTCTGTATTTTTTTGCACAACCAGAACATGAGGCGTGAATTGCTTGTCCACCTGATCCATGATTGCTTGTTTTTGTTCGTTAGGTAAAGCGTTGGCTGCCGCTGAACTCAATGCGACGACCGCTCCTTCTACCGGCTTACCGTTGCTGTCTACAACACTGATGGTGACGGTTTCGGCTATGGCTGTCATTGACCCAAAAATCAACATCCCCATCATGACTAGCGAGGTGCGCATAGTTTTCTCCATTTCTTTTTTCCTAATAAGAAAGGATAGCACTTTAAAAGCTTTCATTGTGTGACATTAATCTAGCATGATTACCTGAATGTTCTATTAAATAGAATGCTTTTGGCTATTTTAACTAATTTACGTTCTTATAATTAGATATTAATCTTTTCATTACTGAGGCATCGGTCACTTTCTAATGAGGATATTATTATGGTTTCACAATTAACATCACTACTTTTTGCAAATACATCTAATAGTTACGCTCCTGTAGTTCTGCGTATTATCGCTGGTATTACGTTCAGCCTGCACGGCGCACAAAAACTCTTTGCTTGGTTTGGCGGTTATGGTCTAGAGGGCACTGGGCAGTGGATGGCGTCAATTGGTTTGGAACCAGGCTACCTAATGGCGTTGCTAGCAGGAAGCGCTGAATTCTTTGGTGGGTTATTCTTAATTGCAGGGTTACTGACACGTCCTACTGCTATTGTTACAGCGTTCACAATGCTAGTTGCTATTTTTGCTGTACATATTGAAAACGGCTTTTTCATGGCGACAAATGGCTATGAATTCGGCTTAGCTCTATTTGGTATGTCTCTGTCCTTGGTGTTCTCTGGTGCGGGTAAGTTTGCGCTAGATAACGCATTAGCTAAAGGGTTGGGTCAGCCATCACCACAGCTCGCCAGTGCTTAATAGATAATTACCCCTGTATACAAGCAGAGCATTGGCTCTGCTTTTTATTGTTTGAAACGGGCTCGGTCAGGCTCGTGTTCTTCGTAGCAGGGTAATGGCGCGTTAAGTTCTTCCCAGTTGGCTTTAGACGTGATGAAATTATGCGAAGTAGGGCGTGCATCAATATCAGTGTCGAGAATACCCAGCCGCAATCTAATAAAGTTAGGTGTGGTTTCGCTTGTGCTATAAATAGGAGACGCACATGTGCGACAAAAATAGCGAATTTTCCCCGGTGTCGTCTCGTATCGCCCAAGTTGCTGTGCACCTTTAGTTACAGCAAAGTCTGTTTTTGCGACAAAACCGTTAGTCGAATATGCACTGCCGCTACTTTTGCGACATTTACTACAATGGCAATGAATGACTGCCTCTATTTGGCCAGTGATGTCCACGGCGACCTGACCACATAGGCAAGACCCTCGTATCATAACTTTCTATCCTCTTTTGCTTATGCGTTTGGCTAGTTGGGGTGAATATCCCATCCTGACAAACCCTGATGAGACGAAGGGTTTACTCGGTCAATAAAATGGCACGTCGACGTAAGACGGCTCTTGGTTAACGCCTTAAGTGTTTGACCCAATGCACTGTGTCGAAATCCACTTGCGACAATGAGTTCCAATTGGTAACACACGTCATGAAAGTCTGTGATAGATCGCGATATCCCGACTAAATCTCCCTCATACCACGCGCTAACGATAAGATTACTGTGTTTAAGTCGCTGTTGAATGAGATCAAGAGCCTGCGTCAAATCGATACCATGCTCTGCTGTACGTGACACTAAGGCGACGTAATGTTTGGCATCGATATGCCCATTAAACTCATATTCAATATTGTTGTAGTGCACCTTTACGCCTCTTTGCCCGTCTAGTGCTATAGCGTCACTATACGCAAGAAACGCGTTGCGTCTATTTCTGTTGGAGAAAGTAATATTTCTCTTTGTAGAAATATAAAGAGCGAGTACAGTGGACTAAATTCGTCCATTTGTACTGTATGCCAACCTACACTGATAAATACCACTTACTGCGAATTTTCTGCACGGTTGTACATTTTCAATCGTTTAGCAAAGCCGCTACCTTTTTGCGTTTGCCCGTTTCGAGTGTCAGTAAATACGTCAAGCAACTCGAAGCGCAACTGTCTGCTCAGTTGATCATTAGAAACACCCGTTCAATGCAGCTTACCGATATGGGCGATATTTATTATCAAAAGGGACAGAAGATTCTTAAGCAAGTGGAGGACTTAGATGAAGAAATTCTCAGCCTAACGCAGCGTGCAAACGGTTTGCTCAGAATTTCAATGCCGCTTATGCTCGGTGAGCAATTGTTAATGCCACTGCTCACTGAGTTTGCCAAATTGCATCCTGATATTCAGTTGACTTTGGATTTTTCTCACACGCCAATGGACTTAATAGAACAAGATTTTGATATTACTTTTCGCACTGCCGCCCATTTGCCAGATAGTGGTTTGTTCGAGTTAAAACTTGTTACTTTGCAATCTATTTATGTTGCGTCGCCTGACTATCTTTCTCGCTATGGAAAACCTTCTGACATGGGGGATTTAACCAAACACCAGCGACTTGTGTTTCAAACTGATATTCATCAACCCCAAGAAAAGCAGGAACAACAAACCAGGCGGATGGTATCCAATAGCTATCAAAGTTTAATCACCGCGGCTAAAGCCGGTTGTGGAATCGCTCGTGTATACGATGTGTTTGTTGATAAGGCACTCTGTACGGGTGAATTAGAGCAAGTGTTAACTGCGCAAAAGCCAGATAAAAAGTATTTGTCGATGTTGTATCGTCAACGGGCTGACACTTCGATGAAAATTCAAACCTTTGTTGATTTTATTCGCCAACGGGTTAACCGATAGGCGCTCGTCATTTAGCTCACAACAGGCAAAGTAATGACAACGCAAACGCCAGTATTATCAGGTAAATTAGATAAGCTTAGATGCCCTTTGTGAAAACTCGTAATCATTTGAGCGATATATAAACCTAGGCCTAAATGGGGATCTTCGTTGTGCTGGTTACCTTTATCAGGGCGCACTGACACCATGGATTGAACAAGTTGATCTTTCATTCCATCAGGTAGCAGTGGCCCAGGATTGGTCACCGAAACCTTCAATTGTTTGCCCTCAAGCCAGATGTGCACAGATATAACATCTTCTAGCTGACTGAACTCGACTGCATTGGCAATAATCTTGTCTAACATCTGCGCGAACAATTCATCCGAACCCAATACTTTGACGTTAGCGATAGATTCTTTGATGACAAACTGACGGTCCTTATAGGCGTGTCGATACCCTTCAACACATCCTGTTAGCACTTTAGCGACGTCAAACGGAGCCGTGTCTTCTTGCGAAATCGCGTGCTCCAATCGGGTTGCCTCACTCATGCTGTTTAAAATATTACTCAAACGAGTGAGACCAGATTGTGCGCGCTCTATAAACTGCGATTGTTGTTCAGGTTCTTGTACATGGCCCAACGTATCAAGACTACTTCTGACGATAGCGATAGGCGTCCTCAGTTCGTGAGACAGCCTTGAAGCCATGTTCTCTAGATACGAATTATACTGTTGCAAGCTGCTCAGTACTGCGCTGAAAGACCGAGACAAGTCACCTATTTCATCTTTCTGGTGTACGACGGGTAGCTCGCCAATAATCTTGCCATTATCATCAATGACCGCTTCGGTATTGTCGCGTAGACGACGGATCCGAGACGAAATTCGGTTGGCAAACAATAAGATACTCAAGGTGCCGAGTAGCATAACCGCTACCATCACGTGGAATAGCTCTTCTAATGCGCGATTACGCAAAGTGCGAATTCCGTTAGTGGTTTGCTCGACGACCACAGCGCCGCGCACTACATCGTCAATGAATATCGGGTAGGCAGCTGACAACACCACTGCTTTATTGTCAGGTGTTAATCGCCACAATGAGTCGGCTTTACCATTAAGCGCATTCGTAATATCTTGGCCGACCAAGGTGTAAGCGCCTTCAAGTTCATCAACGAAATCCGATGGAGGCTTAACCAAAACTTGATAGTAAAGCGGCAGCAAATAGTTTTGTTCAAACTGACTCCACAAGGTGTCTTGTGGCTTGGGACGAAAACGAACATTGATGCCGTCTGCAGATTGAATATTCCCCGCTTTGGCTAACACGCGTTTGTGCCTATCGACCACCCAAACTCGGGAGTCTGCGTATTTGAGCCCCGATAAAATCCGTTTGATTTCGGGGGAAGGCGTCAATACAGTGCCTAGCGCGTCTGTCTGATTGGGGTTAGCCGTACCAATGGCATAGCGTTTGTTGCGCTCCATGGGTTTGTCGACGTCAATTAGCGCAAAGGCCAACGCACCCGATGTCATGTCTAATGGAAAGCGCAGTTCAATATTATAACCCGAGTCTGTTTGGCGCCAGTGCCCTTGGATGCGCAACTCATTGTCAACGGCACGATAGGTGTTTTGTGTGGCGTCCAAGTGATAAGCGTTAACCCATCCGGACCCATATGGAGAGATAACGTAGCGCTCTAAGTCTCCATTCTCATTGAGTAATCCGATAAGTAAGTGATCACTTTTGTCAATTGATAATGAACTGGGACGGCGCCAAACTGTTGTATCGTCTTTGACGGAGAACATGGCATATAAAAAGGCACCATATCTACCCACCATATGTTCAAATGACAGGCTAATGGTTGGGCGTGGAAATGAGTCGTCAAACCAATGTACGACATTACTTTCATCATAGGTTTGCACAAGAGGCCAAACGTTATCCCAGTCATTGAGGCTACCGTCGAGTTGGATGGGCACATCGATTGGCGGCGCATAAAGATCAGTCCCCGGCCTCACGGTTTGCAAATAGGCTGACTGGTTATCAAATAGCGCAGGCTGTTCATGTAACGCGGTAGCAATGGCCCGCGCTGTACCGATCATGGTTTGTTCTTGGCCAATCCTCAGGTACTCTTCCAGCTCCCACACATACTTGTACCCAAGCCAAGGGATCGCAAATAGAAATAACGAGAGAAAGAGTAATTGTGCGCGAATCGACAAACGTACTTTTGACATCATTACTGCCAGCGATATCCCATCCCGTAAACGGTATCTATATGATCAAATGTATCATCAAGTTGCACGAATTTTTTGCGCATACGCTTTATGTGACTAGTGATAGTGGTATCGTCGACAACCATCTGTGATTCATCCATCAGTTGTTGCCGGCTTTTAACGTGTCCAGGACGTTTAATTAAGGCGTGCAACATCCAAAACTCAGTAACGGTTAATGCCACCTCTTGCTGTTTCCACGTCACTGTCATGCGGTTAACATCGACATTGAGGTGACCCAATCGAATCTCGTCGCTCTGTGTGGCAGGTGTCGCTTGTAAATCTACTCGCCTAAACAGGGCGGCAATACGAGCTAAAAGGTGCGCCATACTAATATCTTTGGTTAAGTAGTCGTCTGCTCCCATCCGCAAACCACTGATCGTATCTACATCATTGTCTCTGGCAGTAAAGAAGATGATTGGCAAAGATTGGGAAAGCTGGCGCAATTGTTGGCAAAGGACGAATCCACCTTCCATTTCATCATTCAAACCAATATCAATAATCGCCAGGTCAGGCAGTGATTCGTTGAAGGCTTGTGAGGCGGAAGGACGGTCACTGAATGAACGTACTTCATATCCCTGGCTTAATAATGCCGCCTTATAGTTTTCTCTAATCGCTGCATCATCCTCAACAAGTGCAATGACTTTTGGCATAGCGAACTTCCTTTAACCATCTCAAACATTGAGCTCATCATAACGCAGAATGACAAAGATGAGGCAAAGAAGGCACGAAATCCCCACAATCGCCATATTGTTGCCATTATCCAGCGTAGCTTGTTTGGTTTGCGAACTAGGTTAACCATTATTTTTAAAGGGCTGTAGCTAGATTTTAAGAAAATGGAAAACAATTATCTGCTAATCAAATTGCCTTTTACTATCGCCACATTGGCTTTGTATTTGCCCAATATCGCCAGATTCTTCGCGTTTAATTAATTCCGTAGACGCAAATCACGGGAGAACACAACATGCGAAATACATTAGTCAAAACAGCAGTAGCAGCATTAGTTATTTCATCACTTAGCGGCCAAGCTTACGCGGGCAGTTCATCAGACGAAAAATCAACAACAGAATATGCACCGGTTGTCGGCATGGGGACCGGCGTTGTCGTCGGCGCTGCTGTCGCAGGCCCTGTTGGCGCACTGGTGGCAGGCATTTTTGGCGCGATGCTCGGTACGGACGTCGTTCAAGAAGAGCGCCTTGAGAACGAGCAAATGGAACTCGCCGCCGCGAAGCAAGCACTCTCTAGTGCACAAAAAGAGTTGTTTGCAATGCACGATGCATTAGAAAACATGCAGCAACAAGTAAAGGCGACACATGTCGCAATGGAGACGTCTCCAACCGAACGTGTACTTGCCATTGAAACCAACGTGCAGTTCAAAACGGGTTCATTTGAAGTGGAAGAGACCTACAAACCACAATTAGATTTGATTGCATCGGCGATGAAGCGCCACGGTCAATTGAAGGTAAGATTGATTGGACACGCGGATCACCGCGGCAATGCTGACTACAACCAAGCGTTGTCAATGCAGCGAGCGATAAATGTTAAAAACTATCTCGTCGAACAGGGAGTAGATAGTGAGCAAGTACTTACTGTTGCGTTAGGAGAAAACAACAGTGCGGGCGAAAAAGGTGAGGCCACATTCTTTGAAAGAAAGGTCGTCGTTCAAATCGCTGACAGCCCAAATGCATTGACGGCTCGTCGATAAGGTTGCGTGAAGCTGGCGCGCAGTAGGTGAAACCCTTCCTCCTGCCTCACCTACTGTTTTTTATTACTACACCAGCGTTCCCCAAAAAGGCGGTCTAATCCCGATGTTTGCCGCCTGTCCAACCGCCCTGACGGAGCACCTTATCGCCAAGCTCTGTCGGGGCTTCTTCTAAATCGGTTGCCATCGAATCATTCCAACGGTTAAGAAAACCATACAAGCAAATCGCACCAAGAATCTCGACAATTTGATCTTCTTCCCAATGTTGCTTCATTCTTACCATAAGCGGTTCATCGACCGCATTGGGTACACTACCCGCTGCCAATGCGTAATCAAGCGCAACGCGCTCAGCATCTGAATACAGGGGGGAAGTTTGGTATTCCCATACTGCTGCAATTTTTTCATCACTGATACCGTGAATTCCAGCAGCAATAAGTGAATGTGCCTCACAATATTGGCAACCTGCCGCGCGGCTAGCAAAGTGGGCTAATAATCGTTTGAATCCCAAATCAACACTTCCAGTTGGCGACATGACTGCATTGGTCAATACACCAAACCCTTTTACGATGTCAGGACGACGTTGCATCGTTAACAAGCTGTTGGGAACAAAACCCAAAATGCGTTCAAAAATAGCGAAATCATCAGCCAGCTCTGGTGTCGTTTCTGCCGGTAGGGGGGACAAATGTGCCATATAATCCTCTTGTCGTTTTATTGTATGTGTTGATTAAATGCGATGGCTCGGCCAAATACTCGCTTCAAAAATCAACGCGCTTTAGTTTTAATAGAGTGTAGGGGTTGAAAATTGGTAAAATGCCAACACCTCTACGGGTTCAAAAGATCAGAAGTGATAACCACTTGTGTTAACAACTTGTTAAAGTTAGTTCTATCACCTTAGTAACCACACAGCAACTCACAATCACCGGACGGTGCAATGAAAGCATTAGATATTCAGCAGTTAAAGAAAACCTATGATGGTGGAGTTCAGGCACTTAAGGGTGTCGACCTCGTTGTAGAGCAAGGCGACTTTTTCGCTTTACTTGGCCCAAATGGCGCAGGCAAATCGACCACAATTGGCATCGTTAGCTCACTGGTCAACCAAAGCGAAGGTAAAGTGAATATCTTCGGCCATGATTTGACGACAGAAAAAGAGCTCGCCAAGTCGTTTATAGGACTGGTGCCACAAGAATTTAATTTCAATCAATTTGAAACACTGTTGCAAATTGTGCTCAATCAAGCTGGTTATTACGGCGTGCCGCGCAATATTGCCAAAGTTCGTGCTGAAAAATACCTCAAGCAACTGGATTTATGGGAAAAGCGCAACGCAAGAGCACGCGAACTATCGGGCGGTATGAAGCGTCGATTAATGATCGCCAGAGCGCTGATGCACGAACCTAAGTTATTGATTCTTGACGAACCAACTGCCGGTGTAGATATAGAAATACGCCGTTCGATGTGGAAGTTTCTCGAAGAGATAAACCGCCAGGGTATTACGATCATTCTGACTACTCACTATTTAGAAGAAGCGGAAATGTTGTGTCGCAACATCGCCATTATCGACAAAGGAGTGATTGTAGAAAACACAACAATGAAAGACTTGTTGTCAAAGCTGAATATCGAAACCTTTATTTTAGATTTAAAGGCACCCGGTTTCAGTCCTGTGATCGAAGGCTTTGAGTCTCGTATGTTGGACGAGCATACACTAGAAGTTGATGTGGAAAAGACGCAAGGTATGAATGGGGTATTCCAGCAGCTTACTGATCAAGGTGTACAAGTGATGAGTATGCGCAACAAAGCAAACCGTTTAGAAGAATTGTTCGTCAGATTGGTGGAGTCTGGTCGCAACGCAGGAGAGCAGTAAGATGCAAAAGAGTGACAATCGTGTTGCGTTAACCACTATTTGGATCAAAGAGTGTACTCGATGGATGCGAATTTGGGTTCAGACCCTAGTGCCGCCAGCGATTACGATGAGTTTGTATTTCGTTATTTTCGGTAATTTGATCGGTGAACGCATTGGTCAGATGGGTGGTTTCAGTTACATGGAGTTCATTGTACCAGGGCTAATAATGATGTCGGTTATCACCAACTCATACGCCAATGTATCCAGTTCGTTCTTCAGTGCTAAATTCCAACGTAATATTGAGGAATTACTCGTAGCGCCAGTACCGACATGGGTGATCATTATGGGCTTTGTCGGTGGTGGTGTCGCTCGCGCGATTCTCATTGGCATTATAGTAACGTTTGTCTCGCTCATTTTTGTGGATGTGCAGATACATAACTTTGCCGTAATTGTGCTCACGGTATTGCTGACATCAAGCCTCTTTGCGACGGCCGGTTTGATCAATGGTATATACGCGAAAACGTTCGATGATATTAGTATTGTGCCCACCTTTGTACTGACTCCACTTACGTATTTAGGTGGCGTCTTTTACTCGCTGACCTTGCTTCCTGATTTTTGGCAAATTGTGAGTAAAGCCAACCCAATCGTCTATATGGTTAACGGTTTTCGATATGGCTTTTTGGGCGTTTCTGACGTTAATGTATGGCTATCACTGGGTTTACTCGTGCTATTTAACGCGGCACTGTTTACCACAGCATATGTACTACTTAAACGCGGTACAGGTATTAGGCACTAATGACGTCAGGCAATTCCCGCGGGATTACTACCTCACAACAAGACGTACACGATAAACTGGATGAGCTGGTTCAGCGCTACAAAACGGCCCAGAACCAACGTCCAGTGTCTGATCATACGCTGGAGGCGTTTAATCAAACCGTGGCTTGGTTGGCTGATTGGCAAGGGGATATCGTTTTAGACTCGTGTTGTGGTGTTGGGCAAAGTACAGCCGCACTGTCTGCCCGCTATCCTGATGCAAGAGTCATCGGTATCGACAAATCTGCTCAGCGGGTGGAAAAACACACCCATTATGCAGCAAAAAGTGACAACTACCTCGTGGTCAGAGCTGACGTAAATGATTTCTGGCGTCTTGTGCGGCAGTCTCAATGGCAGGTCATCAAGCACTATTTGCTGTATCCCAATCCTTACCCGAAAGGAACACAAGTGCAAAAACGCTGGCACGCCTCACCAGCGATGGTTGATTTGATGGCAATATGTCCGACAGTAGAAGTCAGAAGTAACTGGAAAATATACTGTCAAGAGTTTGCTCAAGCGGCACGCGCTTATGGTCTAACAACGTCACTTTCACCCCTTGATGGCCCGCCCTACATGACACCTTTTGAGAAAAAGTACAGCGAAAGTGGGCAGTCATGTTGGCAGTTGAACTGTTCGCCATCAGTGTGATACTGACGGCGAAGGCTGACAAAAAACATATCCTTGCGCGTAGTTAACGCCAAGTTTCTCGACTTGTGTCAGGGTTTCTTCATCTTCAATTTGTTCGGCGATGACAGTAATGTTCTTCGCTTTGGCACAATCGCAGACGTGTTTGACATAGTCCTGTACATCAGGCTCGGCCAAGTAATTGGAAAACAGCTCACCGGCTAATTTGATGCCTCTAACGGGTAAGGCCAATAAGGTGTTTATATTTACCGGTGTTTTGCCAACATTATCAATAAATACCCCTAAGCCGCTGTGTAAGCTTTTATCGATAAATTTTCTAAGTGACGCTGTATGTTCGAGTGCCGCGTGAGCGCTGACCTCAACGCTGACTCGCGATGGGTTGGGGTAGTCGCCCAGTAACGTGAGCAGAATATTAGTCACCTGCTCGTCGTCTAAATCAGCGGCATTGAGATTGATATTCCACGGCAAGTTGGAGTGCATAAAATAGCGGGCACTTTGTGTGAACATGGTTTCGGTTAGCCGCTGAGCGTGATTGTCCCTTTCGAGCAAATACAAAAATTCGCTGGGTAAAAATGTTTGCTCGGCAGGCGTGACGAGTCTCGCAAGACATTCATATCGCCACACACGTTGTTGGCGCAGGTCGATAATGGGTTGAAAGTACGGCACAATACTGTCGATGTGTACGTGTTCTGTGATCTCTCTGATAGGCATAGTTACCCCCTTTAATACCTATCTGACGCCTAATGACGATCGAAATCTCACCGGGGTCAGTACAATAACTATAGCAGAGCAGGGTGACCAACGACGAAAATCCTCAATGGTAATACCATTTTGACCCTCAATAAGGCTAGATAAATAAGAGTTATAAACGTTATAAATTTGGCGTTCGATGTGTTTTTACGGTAAAGTTCGCGGGTTTTGTAATAAAGCTGCAAAGTTTTCAATCGCGATATCAAGTCTGTCCGTTCAAGGTTCTAGTAGTAAAGATTCGAAGTGACTGTCGTTAGCGGCAAGATTTAAGTGTCGGTGCAAGAAGGGTAAGAGGTGTTTAGTGGGTGAAGCGCAAGTAAGTTTAGAGCACTTGTTTCGGGTCTTTACCAAACCGGAACACAAAGACTCAAAACTGGCTCAAATAGAGCAGCACTTATCTGACAATATATTAGATTTTTTGTCACAACACGTTGTGACGAAAAAAACATCACTTGAAGAAGTTGAGCAAGACTTCTCCGATGCGCGCATTCCTGAATCTCCTGATTTCGTCTCTACGCACGCCGAAGCACTGCTGGATAAACTCGTCGCCCATTCCGTCAACACCTATTCTCCTACGTTCATTGGACACATGACGTCGGCCTTGCCGTATTTTCATCTGCCATTGGCTAAGCTAATGGTGGGGCTGAATCAGAATCTGGTGAAAATTGAAACGTCCAAAGCATTTACGCCTTTAGAGCGCCAAGTGCTTGGGATGATGCACAATATTGTTTATGACCAAGATGACGCTTTTTACGCCAATTACCTGCATAGCGCTCGTCACGCGCTAGGGGCGTTTTGTTCCGGCGGTACCATCGCAAATATTACGGCCTTGTGGGTTGCAAGAAACAAAATATTGGGTCCTGGCGCGGGTTTCGCCGGTGTTGCGAAAAAAGGTGTGGCCGCAGCATATCGCCATTATGGTATCGAAAATCTCGGGTTACTGTGTTCTAAACGTGGCCATTACTCACTGTCAAAAGCCGTTGACGTTTTAGGTATTGGTCGAGACCAACTGATTAAGCTAGATTGCCCGTCTCAGACGCTGTCGCCTGAACAAGCCTTACAAGCTGGGAAACAATATCAGGAAGAAGGCAATCGCTTGTTAGCGATTGTTGGAGTGGGTGGAACAACAGAGACCGGTCATGTTGACCCACTTGATGAGTTGGCAGATGTTGCACGAGAGTTAGGCTGTTGGTTCCATGTTGATGCAGCGTGGGGCGGCGCAACCTTGTTTAGCAATCAGTATCGGACTCGTCTGAAAGGAATTGAGCGCGCCGATTCAGTGACGATTGATGCGCACAAACAAATGTACGTGCCAATGGGCGCGGGTATGGCTTTGTTTAAAAACCCTGAAGATGCCAATGCGGTCAGACATCACGCTCAGTACATTTTGCGCGAGGGTTCGAAAGACTTAGGTGCTACCACTCTTGAAGGGTCTCGCAATGGCATGGCGATGATGGTCTATTCATCGATGCACATTTTTGGTCGAAAAGGGTATGAATTATTGATTGACCAAAGCATCGAAAAAGCGCAAACGTTCGCTGCGATGATTGATGCGCACCCTGATTTCGAGCTTGTAACTAGCCCAACGTTGTCTTTGCTGACTTATCGAGTGCGCCCTTCGTGTTTGACCGAGCGCTTGAGTAGCGATAGTGACAGAGCGGCGCTAAATGAAAAACTTGACCGTTTAGTTGTTAAAGTACAAAAGCAACAACGCGAGGCCGGCAAGTCTTTTGTGTCTCGTACACGACTAGAGGCACCGGCTTACCCAGAGGGACCGATTACCGTTTTCAGAGTGGTGTTGGCTAACCCATTAACCACGCTCGACGATCTCAAAGCTATTCTTGAAGAGCAGCATCAAATTGCGCTGAACGCGCCGTTTTGGAAGCAGTTAGTTAAGAGTGAGTGTACACTCACTCCTGATAACTAGAGCGATATTTGAAGGTTGTCGATCAGCCGTGTCTTACCCAAGAACGCCGCTATTAAGATGACCAGCTTAGTGTCTTCATGACTGGGGTGTAATAGGCTGGAGGCTTCTCTTATTTCGATGTAATCCGGCTTGAACCCTGCACCAGCGACGCGTTCCTTGTAGCTTTGGATTAGCTTCGAAAAGTCTCTTCTTCCCGCTAATATTTCGTCGCCAAGCTCGTTCAACATAGCGTAAAGCTTAGGCGCCAATGTGCGCTGCTCTTCCGTCAGATAACCGTTGCGAGAACTCATCGCTAAACCGTCAGTTTCGCGTTGTGTGGGCACACCGAAAATCTCAAGGTTCATCGATAAATCCGTTACCATTGCTTTAATCACTTGCAATTGCTGATAGTCTTTTTCACCGAAAAACGCTTTGTTTGGCTGAACCATATTGAACAGCTTAGATACGATAGTTGCCACACCACGGAAATGACCTGGTCGACTCGCACCGCAAATCATGTAAGAAATACCGGGCACCTCGACAAACGTTTGTTGTTCTAAGCCTCTGGGATAAATATCCGACGAGCGAGGCAAAAACAATGCGTCGACGCCCAAGGCTTCGAGTTTAGCTTTGTCTTGTTCTATTGTGCGCGGATAGGCATCTAAATCTTCGTCAGGCCCAAATTGCAGTGGGTTGACAAAAATAGAGACCACCACAATGTCCGACTCCGCTTTCGCCGCACGCACCAGTTGTAGGTGCCCATCGTGGAGATTGCCCATAGTTGGCACAAAAGCGATGACCTTGTCGTCGTGTTTCCAGCGACGACGGATTTCTCGCAACTCAGTAATACTTTCTATAACTTGCATATCTTACTCGAAACTATGGGCACTTGACGGAAACGCGCCCGATTGCACTTCCTCAATATAACGGCTTACGGCTTGTCTTAGATCGCCAGTTTCGGACAAATAATTTTTAGAAAACTTAGGCATGTAATTCGCGCTGACACCGAACATATCGTGCATAACCAATATCTGTCCGTCGGTTTGGTTACCTGCGCCAATACCAATCACTGGAATGGATAGCGCATCTGACACGCGTTTACCCAAGCTGGTTGGGACACACTCTAGAACCAATAGCTGAATGCCTGCTTGTTCAAGAGCCAAGGCGTCATCGAGTAATTGTTGTGCTTTGTCTTCTTCTCGGCCTTGGACTTTGAAACCACCGAAAACGTGTACAGACTGCGGCGTCAAACCGAGATGTCCACAAACCGGCACACCGCGTTGATTGAGACCAGAAATCGTCTCACACAGCCATGTACCGCCCTCTAGCTTAACCATGCTAGCACCTGCAGCCATTAATTGTGCAGCATTCTCGTAGGTACTATTGGGGCTAGCGTAGGACATAAATGGCATGTCAGCGATAACAAAGGCGCGGTCAGTACCTGAGCGAACAGATCGTGTGTGATAGGCAATATTATCGACGGTTACAGCAAGTGTATCGTCATCACCTTTTAAAACCATTCCCAAAGAATCACCAATCAACATCACATCAATACCTTGTTCGTCAAACATCTTTGCGAATGAGGCGTCATACGCGGTAAGCGCAGTAATTTTCTCGCCAGCTTGTTTTTTGCGAAGCAAACTGGATACGGTGACTTTTTTCATAGACATTGTCCGCTTTTTATAGGGTTTTCGCCGCAACTATACGGATTTTAGCTTAGATTGGAAGACCTGAGGCGACGAAGGCCATCCAACGAGCATCGAGCAACCCACTTAGCGATTGGCTTGCCGTCAGGCATGATCATGCTGGGTGATAATTCAAACAAAGGAACGAGTACAAACTCGCGCTCAGCCATGCCGTAGTGCGGGATTACGAGGTCTGGTGTATCTATTTTTTGATCACCAAAAAGCAAGATATCGAGGTCCAACGTGCGAGGGCCCCATCGCTCATCTTTGCGTTGTCTGTGATGATCTTGTTCGATTTTTTGTAATGAACGGAGCAACGCAGCTGGCGATAATTGGGTCTCTAATTGCGCAACCGCATTCACATAATCCGGTTGATCTTGTGGCCCCATAGGTTTGCTGGCGTACATTGATGACACCGCCTGGACACGAGTTGACCCAAGTTGGTCCATTGCTTCTAGCGCGCTGGTGAGTTGCCCTTGTGAATCACCCAGATTACTTCCTAGGCCGATATAGACAGTTTCCATAGTCCTTAGCCTTCTTGACGAGGTTTGCGTTTCTTCCGTCTGGGTTTGTTTGTGCCGCCTTCTTGTTTACGCAGGGTGTTTAGCATGGCTTTTTGTTTGCCGGGCTCGGCGTGTTGGAAATCGGTCCACCAATCGGCCAATTCAAGCGGTTCGCCGCCTTCAACTTGACCACGGATCAATAAAAAGTCATATCCCGCTCTAAACTTGGGATGGGTGAGCATCTGATAGGCGCGACGTCCAAATCGACGGGGCAGTCGTTGTTGAAGCATCCAAATGTCCCGTATCACTGTCGAGAAGCGTTTAGGGATCATAATGCGTTGTGTTTGGCGATGAATCACCTCACTGATGGCAATGTTAAAGGCATCATGTGGTGCCAAGCCAGATTCGGCAGTCAGCTTGGCCGTGTGTTCTTCTAGCGGGTACCACAATATCGCGGCGTACAAGAACGCAGGTGTAACACGCTGACCACCATTGATACGCTTATCTGTATTGATCAGCACTTGACGAACAAATTGATATTCTTTACTCGACGGGTCTTTCAGCAAGGGCGCAAGCTGCGGAAACAATGGCGCAATCAATTGGAAATCTTGCAGTAGCTCGAATGTTTCGAGACCCTTGCCAGACAAAAACAATTTGAGCGTTTCTTCGAATAATCGAGCGGGTGGAATATTGTTCAATAAATGTGCGAGTTTAACAATAGGCTCAGCCGTCGCTGGGCTTATCGTCATCGATAGTTTTGCCGCAAAACGCACGGCGCGCAGCATTCTTACTGGATCTTCTCGATAGCGAACTTCTGGATCACCAATCAACTCGACTTCGCGCTTGGCGATCGCGGCTTGGCCATTGGCAAAATCGCGTATTGTAAAGTCAGCAACATTGTAATACATGGCGTTGAAGGTGAAATCGCGACGCTGTGCGTCTTCTTCGATACTGCCAAACACGTTGTCCCTTAGCAGCAAACCCTCTTTGTCTTGTTTAGCGTGGTCTTTCTTCTCGTCAGCTGACTCGTGATGACCTCTAAAGGTGGCCACTTCAATAATCTCACGCCCAAATACGATGTGCGCGAGTCGGAAACGCCTGCCAATGAGTCGACAGTTTTTGAATAAGCCTTTGATTTGCTCCGGTGTGGCATCGGTCACAACGTCGAAGTCTTTTGGATGCAAGCCCAGCATGAGGTCGCGGACACAACCTCCAACAAGGTGCGCTTGAAAGCCTGCGTTATTCAAACGATACAATACTTTTAACGCATTTGGAGAGATATCTTCTCGCGATATGGAATGTTCTGATCTGGGAATAATCGTCGCTTGCGGCACGTTGCCAGCGTCGGTTTTACCGAAAACGTTTTTCACAGATTTAAGCACGCGATTAATGATAACACTATCTCCAAGTTACTAAGGGTCGCTATGATAAGAGGAATCGCTTGTCGTCACAACGATTTCCGCAGTTTTTGGCACCTTGGATAGTTGCCAATGTTGTACCGCCCAATCAATTATCGTCGTTACAGGTTCACCTACTAAGGTCTCGGGCGGTGCCAAATTGAGTACGTTTAGCGCGAAGAAAAGATTAGATGACGCATTATTGTTATCAATAGCTCGGGCGTGATTTTGTTTGCTTAGTTTATGCCCTGCGTGTTCACACAGTACCGGAATATGTCCGTATACTGGCGGTTGGCTGTGTAGCGCTTGATACAAATTCAAATGGATTGGCGTGGTGCTGAGTAAATCGTAACCGCGAATAATGTGACTGATATTTTGCGCAATATCGTCGACAACCACTGCCAAGTTATACGCAATAATGCCATCTCTGCGCTGTAAAACTGGGTCTTGATAACAATACTTATCTTCTACGGTCACCATGCCCTGAACGCTATCGTTGTATTGGTCTTGGGCGTCGAGCAATGTAAACCGCAGGGCGTTATTATCTGCAGCAAGCTTAAGATTGCGACAGGTACCTTGGTAAATCCCTCCTGAAGACTGAACGATTTTCCGCGTGCATTGGCAATAGTACACACGTTGCTGTTCAGACAAGTGAGAAATGGCGTCTCGGTAAGCAGACAGGCGGTTGGATTGATAAACCACATCGCCATCCCAGTGAAGGCCATGAGCGTCTAACGTTTCTAGAATAGAACGATCTGCCCCTGCTACACAACGCGGTGTATCAAGGTCTTCAATTCTCACTAACCATGAACCGCAATTGGCTCTGGCGTCCAGATAGCTTGCAACGGCTGCGAGTAATGAGCCCATGTGAAGTGGACCCGAGGGAGACGGCGCAAAACGCCCGATATAATCTGAGGATAACGCCATTGATGCGCTTCGCTAGAAAGGCGCGATGATGTCAAGCACCATCGCGTTTCGATTCAATTGAAAAGTCACACCAAGGTGCTTAGCCTTGAAGTTGCTTTTCCTTGATCTCAGCCATCGTTTTACAGTCGATGCAGAGGTCAGCAGTCGGTCGGGCTTCCAAACGGCGGATGCCGATTTCGATGCCGCAAGAATCACAGAAACCAAAGTCATCTTCTTCAATGCGTTTCAGTGTCTTTTCAATTTTCTTAATGAGTTTGCGTTCGCGGTCACGGGTACGCAACTCTAAACTGAACTCTTCTTCTTGCGCTGCGCGGTCGACAGGGTCAGGGAAGTTCGCTGCTTCGTCTTTCATATGACTAACAGTGCGATCTACCTCTTCGCGTAGCTGGTCTCTCCATGCTTTGAGCAACAAACGAAAGTGATTCATTTGTGCGTCATTCATATACTCTTCATCAGCCGCCGCCTGATACGGCTCCAGTCCGGCAAGGGCTAATAGTCCGAGGGATTTCGTTTCTTTTCCTGTTGGCATGTGCTACATCTCCTACACTACGACACTCGGCATGTCCTGATATTAATCGATAATCTATAGCAGAATCGGTCGTCGCAGGCAACGTTAAGTGTCTTTATTACCCTTCGCTAGTATACCGATACCATACCGATACACAGTGAAGATGAGTAAAAGCAAGGCGCAAATATGGAGGCAGATTAAAAAAAATCAAGTAGTTTTTTACACTAAAACCGGTATTTCTTGTTTTATGACGATTTTTTGTTGGTCAATGTCGCATCCTACACCGACTATCTTTACCCCTTTCGCTTTCGCTTCTTGGAGTGCGTCCGCATACTTGGCATCAATGTGACGCGCGACGTCGATAGTCTTGATGCCCGTGTGTTGAGCGCAAAATAGTAGAGTGCAAGGTATGCCACTTTCAGCCAGCTGTGCCAGCATTTTACAGTGTTTTGCTCCTCGCTGCGTGACCGCGTCAGGAAAATAACCGTTAGCGCCTTCTGCCAATGTGACAGACTTCACTTCGATGTAACCATGCTGTTCTTCACCGTTTACTAATTCAGTGATTTGGAAATCCAAGCGGCCTTCGCCACTGGGAGGTGTTACTTCAGCTTTCCACTGCGTGATATGAGAAAATGATGGGATAGACTTGTTATTTAATGCTTCAGCAACCAATTTGTTAGCATTGTGCGTATTAATACCAATCCAATCGCCTTGGGTGTTTTGTGCAAGCTCCCAAGTGTAAGCTAGTTTACGTTTCGGGTTGTTTGAGCGACTTAACCATGCCGTGAAGCCAGGTTCGGCACAATACGTCATTGCACCTGTATTAGGGCAATGTGCCGTCACTTCTTCACCAGTGTTGTTCAAAGTGACGTCTGCGAGAAAGCGCTTGTAGCGCTTGTTCAAGGTCCCTTTAATAAGGGGAGCTGAAAACTGCATGGTTGCTCAAAGCCTATGTGGAATAAAAAAAGGAAATATTATGACAGATTTTACCGTCTCCTTGTCCAATGAGATACCTTCAAGCCAATGGGGAGGACTCGCCCGTTTGACGATGACAGAGTCGGGCGCCAAGATTCATCTTCAAGAGGAAGGTGATGCATTGCAAAGCATTAAAAAAGCCGCACGTCAATTGGACGGGTTTTCATTGCCAAGTGTGGCGCTTACGGGCGATTGGACATTTGAACAACAATGGGCGTTTGCACTGAGCTTCACCCGAGCGCGTAAAGCTACGCCAATTAAGTTTGTAGATAATGCACAGCGTGAAAAACTTGAATCACATTACAATGCGCTAGTATTCACACGCGCCATGGTTAACGAAACACCAGAAGAACTATCGCCTCAGCACCTAGCCAATCGCGCTGCCGAGTGGATAAGCTCTCTAGCACCTGAACATGTATCGGTCGAAACCATTGTTGGAGAGTCGCTCAAACAGCAGGGTTGGGTCGGCATTTACAACGTTGGACGCGGTAGTGAACGCCCTCCAGTCATGTTACACCTCGATTACAACCCAACAGGTGACGCCAATGCACCTGTTCATACTGTATTAGTGGGCAAAGGCATTACGTTCGACAGTGGCGGCTATAGCATTAAAAGTAGCGAAGGCATGCTCGATATGAAGTGCGATATGGGCGGCGCTGCAACGGTCACGGGGGCCCTTGGACTGGCGATTTCTCAAGGGTTAGACAAACGTGTGAAGCTGATTTTGTGCTGTGCCGAGAATTTGATCAGTGGCCATGCGTACAAGTTAGGTGATGTGCTCACTTACGCTAATGGACTGAGTGTTGAAGTCGTCAATACAGATGCGGAAGGTCGATTAGTCCTTGCTGATGGTTTGCTCAAAGCCGCTGCCTGTGAGCCGACTTGGATTCTTGATGCTGCAACGCTTACTGGTGCGGCATTGGTGGCCTTGGGGCAAGACTATCACGGTGTATTCGCGCTAGATGATAATGCAAGAAGTACGATATTGGATTGTGCGCGCGAAGAAGGTGAAAAATTCTGGCCACTACCGTTAGAACCTTTTCACCAAGAACGATGCCCGTCGTCTTTCGCCGATACCGCCAACAGTCGTGCACAAAAAGGCGGTGGTTTCGGTGGTGCATCAAACGCCGCAGGATTTTTATCGAGATTTGTACCGAACGAAGGCACAGGTTGGATACATCTTGATCTAGCGGCCGCTTATCACGGCAGTGCGACGTCGGAAATGCCTGTTGGCGCAACAGGGCTTGGGATACGTAGTATCGCTAATCTATTGTTGAATAAGTAAAGTTAGATGCCCTGACGCAAAGGAGTCAGGGTGAATTCACTAAATCCCACCTAGTCGATCAGCGAGCACTTTATACTTTTCTACGTCTTCTTTTGAAAACAAAGGTTGACCATCAACATCTCTGTCTTTTGCGATCAGTAAGCTTTCTCTTTCAAGTCGTTCTACTCTTACTTCTTGTACTTCTAAGAAGGCCGCGACCTCTTTTACTGTCATCATTGTCATAATAAAACCATTGGTTAGGGCGTGTTTGTTGTTGTTTAGATAGTAAAATTTAAGCTGAAATGAGATAATTTGCGAATATTTTCTTTGCCAACAATACTGAGTCAGGCAAAATGCCGCCAAAAATTGGCGCCGACGCAATAACAATGCGTCCCTTTCATCACCAACTACGATAAGGCTTTGTTGCAACATGGATACTTGGTCCGCTGCTGTCATGCTGTTTTTAATCATGGACCCACTCGGCAATCTGCCGATTTTTATGTCCATGCTAAAAACCATTGAGCCCAAACGCCGCAGAATTATCCTAATCCGCGAACTATTATTCGCTGTTGTTATTCTTTACGTCTTCTTGTTCAGTGGGCAAGCCGTGCTTGATTTTCTCAACGTTCAACAAGAGACAGTGAGCATCGCTGGTGGGATTATTTTATTTTTAATCGCACTGAAAATGATCTTTCCTCAACAAGGTAATACGTCAGATCTTGCCGTAGGCGAGGAACCCTTCCTTGTTCCTTTAGCGATTCCGATGATCGCTGGACCATCTACCCTCGCGGCATTGATTTTATTATCGAATCAAAATCCCGATCGCATGATGGATTGGTCGATCGCGCTGGGGGCGTCATGGCTTGTGAGTGCTGTTATATTGTTGTTTTCTGGCGTATTACACCGCGTGCTGGGTGAGCGGGGGTTAACTGCCATGGAACGTTTAATGGGCATGATCCTAGTGATGATTGCAATTCAGATGTTTTTGGACGGCATAGCCAATTACTTTTCACATACTGCAGGGGCCGCTTAATGAGCAAACCTAAACTGAATACTTTTGCTCGTGTAAGAGCATTGACTGGCTGGCGCGCAATCGCGTTTAGTGCCGCTTTGCTTGAACGCATGGTGCCAAACTATCACTTGTTTTGTGAACTCACAGATTACGAGCACGACAATATTTGCCAAAAGTGTTTGTCCCTGATTTGGGAAACGCTGAAAGCGCCTAAAACCAAAGTGAATTTTTCTGTGCAGCTAGAAAAAGTCGAAGACGTCATTCCAGACCCCGCGGATTACGATAACTTTGGTGTATTTCCGGCCGTCGATGCGGGTATGGCGTTGGCTGCGACTATTAATCTTATACTCGATGTGGATCCGCAAGGAGCGGTCGTGGTGAGTAAGCTATCGCAAGGCAGTGTAGAGGCTTATTTGCTAGCGTCAGGCGAAGCAGATGACGACACGGTAAAACAGCATCCATTGATGGAATTTGAAGTCGCGCTTCAAAACGAGTTACTCGATGTTGTCGAGGGACAAGGTAAAGCAAACGACATAATCGATAAAGCGCGCAAACTTGCGCTAGAAGAAAATATGTCGAATATCGGTATCGAACTCTAACCTAGGAATTCATACAAGGCATAGGTTAGAGCCTTGGTTGACTTCTCTTTGAGGAGGTCGAAATGCCGTGACAAATCGGGCAGGAGTAACGTTGCTTCTTGCTCGATATAGACCTTGGCTCCAACCTGTAATAAGGATTTATCCAGTAAGGCAACAATGGCTGGCTCAACAAGGCCTTTGTTGAAAGGCGGGTCAATAAACACGAGATCGAACTTATCCGTTAATCCCGTAAATGCTGCAGGGACTGTGCCGTGTACGACCGAACCATTGGCTTTTAGTGTGGCTAAATTGTTGTTGAGTTCCGCCGCGACCTGCTTATCTGCTTCTATGAAGACACAATGTGCGGCGTAGCGCGATAACGCTTCCATGCCCAAGCCCCCGGAACCCGCAAACGCGTCCAGACAATTGGCATCTGCCACGTCATGCATTAACCAATTAAACAGTGTTTCTTTTGTTCTGTCAGTGGTTGGACGCAATCCTTCTGCATTTCGCACGGGTAATTTGCGACCACGCCATTGGCCTGAAATGATCCTAACTTGGCCAGTACCGCCTTGTGTAGAGTTAGCTGATTTAGGGACTCGCTTCATAAGGGTAGACAGTGATATCATAGATAAATTAAACGGCGCCTAGTTTAGCCGAAATTCATCTATTTACTAAGGGTTTGTCCGCACGATGTCGAAACTTTTTGGCTGGTTCAACAAGAACAAGCAAAACCAATCATCACAACCGCAGCCTGACTCGCCAGAAACGCAAATCGATGAGCAACCCGCTCAATCCGAGTCAAGCGAACAGGTCCAACACGAAACGAACGATACTCAACAGGAAGCGTCGCAGCCTATACAACAGGAGGTCACTGAACCTGCAAAAGATGTTGAA
This sequence comes from uncultured Alteromonas sp., assembly GCA_963922845.1. Lineage (GTDB taxonomy): Bacteria > Pseudomonadota > Gammaproteobacteria > Enterobacterales > Alteromonadaceae > Alteromonas. The sequence continues at coordinate 24,176 of CAWUJV010000033.1, read as the reverse complement.
GCGACTGTCGAGCCGGTTACCACTGACGTTGCAGAAGAGAACGTTGCTGATGAACCAGTAACCCGCGATCTTGAAGATAATGAATCGTCAGGCAGCGAAGCCGAGGCGCAACTTAGTGAGACTGAGGCGCAAGCCCCTTTAGAGCAAGATGACCAAGAAGCCCCGCAAAAAGCGTCATTCTTTAAACGACTCAAAGCCAGCTTATCCCGCACAAAAGCCAACTTGGGCAGTGGTATCGTTAGTCTGTTCAAGGGCAAAGCAATTGACGATGAGCTCTACGAAGAGCTAGAAACTCAGCTACTTGTTGCTGATGTGGGGATGGATACTACTCAAAAAATTATCAGTAACCTAACGGATTCAGCCAAGATTTCTCAACTTAAAGACGGCGATGCACTGTACGAGAAGCTCAAGCAGCAAATGGGAGAAATGCTAGCTAAGGTGGAAGAACCTTTGTCAGTGCCGATGAGCAAACACGATGCCAGTGAAGGGCCATTTGTGATTCTTATGGTTGGTGTAAACGGCGTGGGTAAAACAACCACAATCGGCAAACTCGCCAAGCAATTTCAACAGCAGGGTAAAAAGGTCATGCTCGCGGCAGGTGATACGTTCCGCGCCGCGGCAGTTGAGCAGCTACAAGTATGGGGCGAACGGAACGATATTCCGGTCATTGCTCAAGCCACAGGTGCGGACAGTGCATCGGTACTGTATGACGCTTTGGAGGCGGCAAAAGCGCGTAATGTAGACGTTTTAATTGCCGATACCGCTGGTCGACTACAAAACAAAAATAACCTTATGGAAGAGCTTAAGAAAGTCGTACGCGTCATGAAAAAGCTCAATCCGAATGCACCACATGAAGTCATGTTGACCTTGGATGCTGGAACAGGTCAAAATGCAGTGAGTCAGGCGAAAATTTTCAATGAGGCCGTGGGGTTAACCGGTTTGACACTGACTAAACTAGATGGCACAGCTAAGGGCGGTGTAATTTTCGCTATTGCTGACCAGTTTAGTATTCCAATTCGATGTATTGGTGTGGGTGAAGGTATTGATGACCTTCGTCCATTCAAAGGCGATGAATTTATTGATGCCTTGTTTAGCGAAGGTGATAACGCTGGCGAGTAAGGTGAAGTAATTAGGACCAGGTCATGATTAAGTTTGAGCAGGTAAGCAAAACCTATCCCGGTGGACAGCGGGCATTGAGTAAGGTGAACTTTCACATTGAACCTGGTGAGATGGCGTTTCTGACTGGTCACTCTGGTGCCGGTAAAAGTACGTTACTCAAACTTATCAGTCTCATGGAGCGCCCAACGGTTGGGCGCGTTCTTATCAATGGCCATGATTTAAACGTCATTAAACGCCGCCAAATTGCTTATATCCGTCGTGATATTGGAATGATATTTCAAAGTCACCAGTTGTTGATGGACAAATCGGTATTTGACAATGTGGCGTTGCCGTTGATCATTGAAGGCTACACCCACAAAGAAACCACCAAGCGCGTTCATGCTGCGCTAGAGATGGTAGGGCTAAGAGACAAAGCGAAAAGCTCTCCTATCATGTTGTCTGGTGGTGAACAGCAACGGGTCGGTATTGCGCGGGCTGTGGTGAACAAGCCTCCTCTGCTGCTTGCCGACGAACCAACCGGTAATTTAGATCCCAAGCTGTCGATGGAAATCATCCGATTATTTGAAGATTTCAATCAAGCAGGGGTATCGGTATTTATTGCAACCCATGATTTGGGCCTGATTGCGCGGATGAAGTATCGTACGCTGACGCTGAAAAATGGTCAGATGATCACTGATGGCTTAACGGATAGTGCAGAGGACATCTTGTCATGAGTATTCTGTTTACGGGTCGTCAACAGGGCGCTAGTCGCAATAAAATTGGCGTAATACAAACATTCATCATGTTCTTTGTTAGTCATATTCGTCAGGCGCTAGCGAGTTTAGGTGAGCTTTGGCGAAGCCCAGCAGCTTCATTGATGACGATTGGCGTTTTAGGGTTGAGTATTACCTTGCCCAGCACCTTATATATCTTGGTCAAAAATACCGAAAAGATCAGTGCTGGTTGGGAACAAGCTGCCGAAATTTCACTGTTTTTAAAAGACAATACAACCCCCGCCGCTACGCAGCAGTTACTGACACGGTTAAACACTTGGCCCGAAATAGAAGGGGTCAGATATATATCGTCAAATGATGCGCTACAAGAATTTAAACAGCTTTCGGGTCTTGGTGATGCTATCGCTTACTTAGATGAAAACCCATTGCCCGATGTGGTCTTGGTTACGCCCATGCCTAAGCACGCCACACCGACAGCCGCCGGCATCCTTCTTGACAAGCTTAAACAGCAACGTGAAGTCGATATTGGTAAGCTGGACATCGAATGGTTAGAGCGATTGTACGCACTATTAGATATCGCGACCGAGTTGGTGACTATGATAGGTCTGTTATTGTTCTTGGCCGTTGTCTTAATCATCGGCAATACCATACGGCTTAATATATTGAACAAACGCGATGAGATATTGGTGATGAAACTTGTAGGCGCGACAGATGCCTTTATTCATCGTCCTTTTTTGTATACCGGCTTTTGGTATGGATTGTTGGGGGGACTGATGGCGTGGTTCGCAGTCGTGCTTATCCTGTGGTGGATGGATTCGAGCATCGAAGCCTTCGCATCTTTGTACCAAAAAGACTTCAATATCACCGGACTAACAGGCAATGCGCTGTTAATCATGCTGAGCTTATCGGTTGCTCTTGGGTTGCTCGGCTCAATGATTTCCGTTCAGCGACACGTGCGTGCTATTGAGCCTCAATAAACGGATATGGCTTGTGGCTTACTCTTGAACCTTGGTTCGCGGGAAGTAAGCCGAGATTGTCTTTCTCACACCATTGCCCCACACCACCGCTTGATTGTACAAGCTGTGTAAGTGCTTCTGATCGATGTTCAGCTCTCGTGATTGCTTAATGACATTGAGCCAAATCGCGCTTTCGAAGGCTTTGGCAAGGGTAAGATAGTGGTTGAATTCGCCGGATTTACCCAATAGTGCATTATTCACATCTTCAGTCAGCGGCAATTGACGCAGAATGTTGGGCATATCTTGGTCGAGTAGCGCGTCGAGCAGCGAAAATAATCCAATTAAAAAGCCGATAGGTGGATCATTCTTAAGCTTGCGCTCTTCCGCGACAAGGTCAAAGAATTTAGCCCTGACCAACGACATATGAATCAATTCGATGGGTTTATCATCACTCAAATTTGCCAACGACAACAAGGCAATGAATTTTTTGATTTCAACCTCGCCCATGTAATTTAGGGCATGACGCAACGACGTGATTTTGTAGCGTTTGTTGATTGTTGGATTGTTAATAAACTTCAACAATAAATACGACAACGCGGCATCGCGCTCAATGATTTGATTGACTCTGTCTATATTAAAGGTCGATTGAGAGCTTTCGCCCATCAAGTCGACAAGGTTCATCTTCGATGCGGGAAGATGACGCTGAACGCGCGCTTCGGGTTGAGAGAAGAAATAACCCTGGAAGAAATCGAAGCCGAGATCGCGACACGTGTTGAAGTCTTTGTAGTTATCAACTTGTTCGGCAACTAATTGAATCTTGGAATCCGCAAAGCGAGAAATATTTTTCTCTATTTGGCTAAATTGTGCTTTTGATACATCGACTTTGACGATATCTATCAGCGGGAAAATTTCGTGCTGACCGCTGATCATCATAGGGTCGTCGATAGCCAGTTTAAAACCCATATGCTTGATATGCTGGCAAGCCTCGACCAAGCCAACTTGCTTATTGGGGCTTTCTGCTAACTCGACTACCACCGTTTCTGGATTCAGCGTTGTCGGGAAACGGGAAATCAAGGTTTCGGTAGAGAAGTTGATGAAAGATTTTTTCTCGCCGCAAATGTCGTCCAAACCAAGCGTGTGAAAGCGATTGGCAACGTATTTGGCTTTTTCAGGGTCGAGTTCAGGGTAGGTTCCGCCCTTCCCATCGCGGAAAACCAATTCGTAGGCAAAGACATTTTTGTCCCTGTCCAATATAGGTTGACGAGCTATAAACGCAAACATATGACCTGAAATTCTTCCTTCGTAATTCTTTTTATTATTGTCGCTTGCCGGATAGGTAAGCTGATAAATCCACTTTACCCGATGCCTAAATTATAATCCATTAATCCGTGTTAATGCACTGCTTATCAACTCTGGTCTAACGAGCTTTGTAATGCTCTGGCCCACTTGATTGATTCATTGTAAAAATGGTGAAGCATTTGGTGCTTCATATTCAGTTTAGTTGACAATCGGGTAATGCCATCCCAATTAGCATTTTCGAACTGATGAACCAGTTCGATACAATCTTTTAAAATATTATCTTTGCCACATAAGGCGTCTTTCACTTTATCGGCAACAGGGACCTTTTCCATTAGCTCATCCATGCTTTGTTCCATTAATGCATCGATAAGTGACAGTAAACCCGCCAAAAAACCTGTAGGCGGGTTTTCTCGCTCTTTCAACGCAATGGAGGTCAGTTCACAAAACTTGGCTCTTACCAAGCTCATTTGTAACAACTCCATGGGTTGATTCTCACCAAGGTTGGCAAGCGCTAACAAGGCGATAAACTTTTTCACTTCCACTTCACCCATGTAAGTGAGCGCATGGCGAAGCGACGATATCTTATTGCGTTTATTGAATAGCGGATTATTGATAAAGCGCAGCAACATGTAAGTGAGTGATACATCTCGCTCTAAAATATCGTTAATTTTGTCATAGTCGAAAGCCACAGTACTGCTTGCGGCAAGTAACTCGATCAGTGTCAATTTAGAAGAACTGAGTTTTCTGTGCCTTACTATTTCGGGGCGAGCGAGGAAATAACCCTGAAAGTAATCGAAACCCATATTTTTAAAGGCCTCGAATTCTTCCATGGTTTCGACTTTTTCAGCAACTAACTTTATTTTGTGTTGTTTTAGCTGTTTGGCGCGCATCGCGATTTGAATACGCGACATCGCCTGCACGTCAAATTTCACTATGCTAGTGAAGGGCAAAAACTCGTCCCATTTTGGGTCACCATCGTAGTCATCGAGTGCAATGGTGTATCCCAAGCCGCGAATGTGTTTGCACGCCGCGATCAGTTGCGGATCGACATCGATCGTTTCCAACACCTCAATGACCACCTTGCTCGCGTCAAGTGAAGTGGGAAAGCGAAACATGAGCGTATCTTTGTGAAAATTGATATACGCAAGACTGTTGCCGGTGATTTCTTCTAATCCTAAGCTGAGATGGCTTGAGGTTATGATCTTCGATGTTGCTTCGTCGGGGGAGATATCGGGGAAGCAATTTTGCTCGCCATCTCGAAATAAAAGCTCATAAGCATAAACATTTTTTTCGCGATCAAAGATAGGTTGGCGTGCTACATAAGCGAACATACTGTCCTCACTGTTTACTACTACTTTTTGACGTGTCCATCAGCTTAGAATAACCATCATACACAGCTAGGCGGTGACTGGGAGACTTTTTTGCAGTCATAAATCTGTTACCTAACTCGAATATCATGCAGTGGTCGCAAAATCATATGTCGCAGCCCTGCGTTATTGTACTGTCTATTATGGACGACTTTTTTGCAAACAAATGAAACTTTTTTATTTGTGATCGGGTCTTGATATTAGGAAGTATGACCCTATAGTCATAACTTGTAACAGCTTATCCACTCGGATCTAAGCTAAACGTCTCGCAAAGCCTCCACTCATTTGTTATCATCAGAGGCTTAGTTAATTGAGGTATTTATGAGCAATAACATGCAGTCAATGGCACTTTCGGTGCCGCACAGTGGAAGTATTGAAGGGTATATTCAAGCTGTAAACAGCATCAATATGCTTACTGCTGAAGAAGAGCATCAATTAGCTGTTCGTCTACGCGAAAACGAGGATCTCGAAGCCGCGCGTAAACTTGTTATGTCTCACCTGCGTTTCGTTGTTCATATCGCTAAATCATATTCTGGTTACGGTTTGCCTCAAGCTGACCTTATCCAAGAAGGCAACATTGGTTTGATGAAAGCCGTCAAGCGTTTCGACCCCTCTGTTGGTGTTCGCTTGGTATCGTTTGCTGTCCACTGGATCAAAGCTGAGATCCACGAATTCGTATTGAAAAACTGGCGCATCGTTAAAGTTGCGACAACTAAAGCGCAGCGAAAGCTTTTCTTCAATTTGAGAAAAGCGAAGAAAAGACTAGGTTGGTTTACTCATGACGAAGTACAAACGGTAGCTGAAGAGCTAGGTGTAAGTACGAAAGAAGTACTTCAAATGGAAGCGCGCATGAGTAGCCAAGACCAAGCCTTTGACTTGGGCGCTGACGATGACGAAAGCGGTAACTTCGCTCCAGCACAATTTTTAGAAGACAAAACCACCGACGTTGAAATGAGCGTGGTTAATGAAGATTGGGATAGCAACGCGAGCAAGCGTTTGTATTCTGCGCTTAAAACACTGGATGAGCGTAGCCAAGATATCATTGAAACTCGCTGGTTGGCGGACAATAAAATTACGTTGCAAGACCTTGCTAACAAATATGAAGTGTCTGCTGAACGTGTTCGTCAGATAGAAAAGAACGCCATGAAAAAGCTACAGGCAGCAATGGCAGTTTAATTAGACAGTATCTAGTATTAAAAAAGGCGAAGTGTTCACTTCGCCTTTTTTGTATTTGTCGATTGGTGGCGTGTTTACTCTCCATCCAGTGTCGGCGGTAAAACCCAATACACTCCTTTAAACTCAGCCACTGGCTTTTCGTCGTCTAATATGTCGACCTGTAACTTGATTCGGCATTTGTGGCGTTTCTCTAGCACACTGAACTTACCTTGTAATGACTCGATGTTACACAGTGCTCGGGGCTTCATTGTTATTGGCTTGTGATAGTGAATATCGCCATCGCCAAGCACTATGTCGCCGTCTAGTCCACGCTCTTTGAGCTGCAAAAAGATCATGCCCCAGCCTGTTAGTGTGGCAAGAGAAAAAATACTGCCGGCAAACATAGTACCGTGAATATTGATGTTTTTATTGAGTGACGCGCGTGTCTCTAGTGTACGACCGCTGTATTGGTGCAGTTTAATACCCATATGTTCAGAGATGGGAATGGTTTCTGTCCAAGTTTGTTGTAACTCTTGGCACCACTTGGGGTGCATAACCAGCGCATTGACATCAGATAGCTTTTTCACCATCTGTTGACGCTTGAGCGAACCCATTTCATTTGATGCATCCCCTTCTACTTCAAAACCACAGGCTTCGAAAAAGGCAGTCGAGGTTTCGCGGCTATTGGTTACGGCGCGAGTCGCCCCCAGCTCTCTCGCGACAGACTCTAATGCTGATAACATCATTTGCCCCAAACCTTTGCGATGCATCGCTGGTGATACCGCGATATGACGAATTTGGGCTTCCTCAGACGTGTTCAAATGTACGCGGCCACACGCAACAATATTCCCTTTTCCATCAACGATGACGCGATGCTCTGCGACTTGTTCATACTCGTCTTTTTCCGATCCCTGTGGAAAATTCCAAGGCTTTCGCAAGTGTTCCCATCTGAAATGAAAGTAGGCATCTAACATTTCTTCCGTGGTCGGTGTTTCAATTTTAAACACGTATTAGGCGCTCTTGTTTTAATAGAACAATCATTAAATCCTAAGCCGAAGGTTGCGGCAAGGGGATTTTCTGTGTCAAAGGGTTTCAGTATGTTGCGATTACAAGTTGAAATGAAAGGTGACGGGCCCATCATTGATGAGTGAAACTTGCATATCTGCGCCAAATTGACCGGTCGCAACGGGGATGTTTTTGGCTTTAACTGTTTCGACCAATAGATCGAACATGGCTTTGCCGTGTTCTGGCGATGCCCCTTTTGAAAAGCCTGGGCGGTTCCCCTTGGCCGTGTCGGCGACCAATGTAAACTGAGATACCAGTAAGATTTCCCCTTCGATTTGTTGAACGTTCAAGTTCATTTTGCCTTCGTCATCGGAAAACATTCGGTATGCGGCAAGCTTATTCGCAATTTTCTCTACATTTTGCTGACTATCGGTTTGCTCAACGCCAACCAATACCACCATACCTTTTCCAATTTTACCGACAATGTCATTATTTACTGTGACGCTGGCTTGCGTGACACGTTGTACTAAACCTATCAAGGCTACTTCCTATTTTTGAGATGATTCATCGCGCGAAGCAGAGCTTTACCAATTGCGGGCTCTGCTAAGCTATGTCCCGCATTGGGAACAATCGTTAACGTACTTGAGGGCCAGCTCTGATGTAATAAGTAAGCCGAGTCAGGGCTACATACGGCATCAAAACGGCCGTGAATGATGTCACCACTGATTTTATCTAGTTGAGCAGCGTTATCCAAAATAAAGTTGTTGGGTATAAAACAATGCTCGGCGAGATAGTGACATTCCAAGGTGGCGATATCGTGCATAGTTTTGCAGGGAGGATGTGTAGGGCGATGTACACTGACTGGCGTATTCACAATTTGCGACAAGGCTTCTTCCCATTGGCACCATCGTCTTACAGCGTCTTTGCGTATGTTTTCAGAGGCTTTAAATCGTTCAGAGAACGAGTTAATCACACCATCAACCGTTAAAGCGCTGGGCTCAATGCCATTAACAAAGGCACTGTAGGCGTCTGGATAAAGACGGGCAGCGCCACCCTGTGGATGTAAAAACCAATGTGCATCCGACTGGCGGCCTAAGAACACGCCTCGTAAAACTAGGTGCTCGACATGCTGAGGGTAATTGATGGCATATAGCAACCCAAGTGTCGCGCCCCAAGAGCCGCCAAAAATAATCCATTTTTCGATGCCTAATTTGTGTCTGAGTATTTCAATGTCCAGCAGTTGGTTTTGTGTCGTGTTCTCGGAATGATCAGGTAGTGGCGTAGAACGACCACAACCTCGTTGATCAAATCCAACGACCAACCAATGCTCTGGATCGAAGAAGCGCTGGTAGTTTGCAGGTAGGCCTGCACCTGGCCCACCATGTAAAAAAAGAACAGGTGTTCCTGTACGATTGCCGCTTAATTCGTAGTAAATCGAGGCGTCATTGGCGACGTTGACGTAGCCATTAAAGAAACATTCTGTATTGAAATAGTGTGGCATCGTTTTCCATTTTTCGATGACTTAGTGTAACTTAGTGTAGTCACTGAACAGAGTAACACTATTTATTTATGCACGGAGGTCGTATGTCTGGTCAAGGTTCTGGTGGTAATGTTATTGCAGCTATCTGTAGTTTTTTCATTCCGGGCTTGGGTCAACTAGTCCAAGGTCGCATCATGAAAGCATTGATGTTCTTTGTGGTTTGCTTTGCTTGTTATGGCTTAGCGGCAACGGTCATCTTTTTCTTTTTGTGGCCTGTTGGCGCTATTTTTCACCTTTGGGCTATTATCGATGCGGCTAAATATTCCGGAGGCGACTGATGCGTACGTTGCTTAAAGCAGTACTGCTAGCGTCGGTGGTGAGTACCACCTTAACGGGTTGTCAAAGTGCGTATTACGGTGCATTGGAAAAGTTTGGCGTTGAAAAGCGCGACATTCTGGTGGACCGCGTTGAAAACGCTAAGGACTCTCAAGAAGACGCGCAAGAAGAGTTTGCGTCGGCGCTTGAACAGTTCAGTGCACTGATCAACTTTGACGGTGGCGAACTTGAGGACGTTTACGATGACTTAAACGCCCAATACGAGGCAAGTCAATCTGCTGCTGATAATGTGTCTGAACGAATCAATAGCGTTGAATCGGTTGCCGAAGCGCTGTTCGATGAATGGCAAGAAGAACTCGAGCAATACACCAATGCCAAGTACCGTCGCACCAGTGAACAGCAATTGAGACAAACTAAGTTACGCTATGGCAAGCTAATTCGCGCTATGCGTAACGCCGAAAAAACGATGCAACCTGTACTTGATGCGCTGCATGACAACGTTTTGTTTCTCAAACACAACTTAAACGCTTCTGCTATCGGCGCGCTACAAGGCGAGTTAGGCCAGATTGAGCAAGAAGTGGCTGTGCTAATTGAAGAAATGAAAGCGTCAATTGCTGTATCAGACGAGTTTATCGCTGAAATGAGCAGTGGAAACTAACTTATTGTACCGTGCCTGATGAATCAGGCGCGGTTTGCTCTACCAATGCATTTTCACTTTCATCATGACCTGAGTTATCGTCATGACCAAAGGTGTCTTCTAAGCTACAAGTAAACTCTGCACCCACCAACACCACAATCCAAGACAGGTAAACCCATACAAACAGAATGGGAATCACCGCTAATGCGCCGTAAATGACCTGATACGAAGGAAAGCTTGTGACGTAAAGTGCAAACCCTTTCTTTGTCATTTCAAACAAAAACATGGCCAATAGCGAACCAATTAGCGCATGTTTGGCGTTGACTCTTGTATTGGGTACTAGCATATACAAAATACTGAACGCCAGTAGGGCAGCGAAAGACGGCACTAGCTTTAATAAAAACGTACCTAGCCCTGGTGTGTATTCCTCGGCAAATGACGCCAGCCCTGTAAGATAAGAACTGATCGCCACGCTTGACCCAATCAGCATCGGGCCAAGCGTAATGACCATCCAATATATGGCAAAGGTATACACGGTCGGGCGACTGATTTGCGTGCGCCAAATGCGATTAAGGGTTTTGTCTATGTTTGAAATAAGTAGCAACGCGACAAGTAAGAGCGACAAGATTCCGATGGCCCCCATTTCCGAAGCGTTGCCAACAAAATCTGACATATACTTGTGAACGGTATCGCTGGCTGTGGGGACAAAGTTACTGAACACGAATTGTTCAAGCTTGCCTCTTACATCAGCAAATGCAGGAAAGGCTGACATGATGGTGAAAAACACCATGATAAAGGGGACGAGAGACAACAGGGTTACATAGGCGAGGTGCCCAGCAGATATCGTTATGCTGTCTTCTTTACAGCGTTTGACGAAACACTGGAACAGCGCCAACATCGCTGGTTGCAGCGATTGCCATTTGTCTTTTATCCAATCCCTATACACGCCCGACTCCCACAACCTGAAAACACAAAGTGTAACGGTTCATCGGGCGCGAGAAAATAGTTATTCTGCGCGAACACCCAACATATGGCAGATAGCATAGCTCAACTCACTGCGGTTGAGCGTGTAGAAGTGAAAGTGTTTGACCCCTTCTTTGGCGAGGACTTTAACTTGTTCCATCGCAATATTGGCACCCAGAAGATTTTTTGTGGTTTGGTCTTGTTCGTCGATACCGTCGAACATTTTGTGTAACCAGCCGGGCACATGTACGTTGGTAAAACCGGCAAATTTAACCAAGGTTTGATAATTCGTTACTGGCAATATGCCCGGTACGATATCAAGGTCAATGCCAGCGGCAGCGGCACGATCTCTAAAGCGCAAATAAACACTGGTATCGAAAAAGAATTGTGTAATCGCCTCACTCGCACCGGCTTCTGCTTTGCGTTTGAGATTGAGCAAATCAAATTGGGCGTTAGGCGCTTCAGGGTGTTTTTCTGGGTAAGCTGCAACGGAGATATCAAAGTCTGCTACGTCTTTTAGCAAGCCCACCAAGTCAGACGCGTACATATCCGTTTTATCGACGCCAGGCGGTAAATCACCGCGCAATGCAACGATACGTCGTATGCCCGAATCCCAATAGTCTTTTGCGATTTGTTGTAGCTCTTGTGGTGACGCATCGACACAGGTCAAGTGAGGGGCCGCAGAAATCCCCGTTTGTTGCTGAATACGCTTTACTACATCGTGCGTGCGGTCTCGTTCGCCACTGTTGGCACCATAAGTGACCGACATATATGATGGCTTTAACGGCGCAAGACGCTCAACTGATTTCCAGAGGGTCTTTTCCATCGCTTCAGAATTAGGTGGGAAGAATTCGAAAGACACATCAATATCCCTCAATTCTGAGAGTGATTGATTTAGCGCGTCGATACCTTGTGCGTATGAGACCATTATAAATACCTTCTGGACGTTTAGACGTCTAAACTACGAAATATATGTCTAGACGTCAAGAGGTTTACACTGCTCAATTGACCTTTTATTCTTATTGTTTAGAATTTCTCTTTATAAAAAATAAAACACAGAGCTCACCTAATGGCAAAATGGAACGGAAAATATATACATCCCTACGCTGAGCACGGTAAAAAAAGCGAACAAGTTAAAAAAGTTACCGTATCAATTCCCATTAATGTACTCAAAGTACTCACTGATGAGCGCACCCGCCGCCAGATCAATAATTTGCGCCATGCAACCAACTCAGAGTTGCTGTGTGAAGCGTTTTTGCATGCGTTCACGGGGCAACCTTTACCTAATGACAACGATCTTAGCAAAGACAACGACAATCGCATTCCTGAAGAAGCGTTAAAATTAATGGAAGAGATGGGGATTGACCCAGAGGCCGACGAAGAATAAAAAAAGCCGACATTTGTCGGCTTTTTTGTATTGGTTTGCGCCCTAGATAGGGCATTAGCATTAACGTTACTCGGCCATGTAATCCGCTGGTAAGGTTTCGATTTGTGCGACACCTGAATCAATAGCTGCTTGCGCCACTGCTTTGGCAATACGTGCGCACAAACGAGGATCCATGGGTTTGGGAATGATGTAGTCCTTCCCAAATGTTAGCGATTCACTTTTGCTTGCAACCAAAACTTCCTCAGGGACTGGCTCGCGAGATACTGAACGAATCGCCTCGACCGCCGCCACTTTCATCTCGTCATTAATCGCCGATGCTCTTACATCCAATGCGCCACGGAAAATAAATGGGAAGCAAAGGACATTATTGACCTGATTTGGATAATCAGAGCGACCTGTTGCCATAATCAAGTCATCGCGCACTTCATGAGCGAGTTCAGGTTTGATCTCTGGGTCCGGGTTGGAACAAGCAAATACGATTGGATTAGGCGCCATCAATGCTAAGGTTTCTGGTGGCAATAAATCTGGACCTGATACGCCAACAAAGATATCTGCCCCGTCCATGACGTCTTCTAGTGAGCGCTTGTCAGTGTTATTAGCAAATAATTGTTTGTGTGGCGTAAGATCATCACGACGCGTATGGATGACACCTTTGCGATCAAGCATATAGATACGCTCTCTTTGCGCACCACATTTAATCAGTAGCTCCATACAAGCAACTGCCGCGGCACCAGCGCCCATGCAGACGATTTTAGCGTCTTCTATATTTTTACCCTGAATCTCAAGCGCATTAAGCATACCGGCAGCCGTTACAATTGCAGTGCCGTGCTGGTCATCGTGGAATACCGGAATCTTACAACGCTTGATCAGCTCCTGTTCGATTTCAAAACACTCTGGTGCCTTGATATCTTCCAGATTAATACCGCCGAAGGTATCGGCAATGTTGGCAACGGTGTTGATAAACTCTTCGGTCGTGCGGTGTTTCACTTCAATGTCAATGGCGTCTAGACCTGCAAAGCGTTTGAACAACAAGGCTTTACCTTCCATAACGGGTTTTGACGCGAGGGGACCAAGGTTACCCAGCCCTAGGATCGCCGTTCCGTTACTAATAACGGCTACCATGTTGCCTTTCGCTGTATATTGATAGGCCGTTGATGGATCTTCGGCGATTTCTTTAACGGGTTCAGCTACACCCGGGCTGTAAGCCAATGCTAGGTCATCAACGCTTTCTGCTGGCGTAGACAGTTCTACACGAATCTTCCCTGGCGTTGGTTTCGCATGGTAATCAAGGGCGCGTTGGCGAAAGTCTGACATTATATTCAGTGTCCTTTTTTTGTAGGGTTCGAGGTATTTTGTGTATATGGGATACTTTTTTATTGTTATGAGACTGTATCACGCTACATTCACTGCACATATCTGATCAGGCCACGTTATTCGTAATCTAAACGGTTATTTAGCTGGACTCTAACGCACAATATCTATACTCATCATTCACGGCTTTTATTAAATAGTGTGTTTTGTATTTATCTTGTGTATTTTTAGCCGCTCGATTCCGTGAGCGCTTGTTTTTAAAAGTAAATCAGATTTGTGACAACTATAGTAGAGCGCAGATCCTACCTGTTAGTCAAAGATGGAATGAAATATAAGTGGGAGAGTGAGACTGACTGAAGTTGGGAGACAGCCAGTCTCAGAAGACTAGATATTGGTAGACTCAATTGTGTTGTAACCACGATTCTCCATACATTTAATGACGATGTTTTTGCGTTCGTCTCGGGCATCGTAAGCGCTGCTTCCTGCGCCAACCGCGCCACCGACAATCATGCCGCCGATGATATCGCCACGGTCACCATCTGAACCTGCCAGCGCGCCAAGCAATGCGCCCAGAAGAAAATCACCTTTAGAGTCATCATTGAGATATTCGCGTTGTTTTGCCAGTTCTTGGCACTGCGCGACGTCTTGGTCGTAATTCGTTAAGTCGCCACCGTCGACAATGGGACGATAGTTAGCGCCGCTGTTCATTGACGTACAGCCGCCAAGGCCACAAGCGATAAGTACAAAGGTAAATGCGATAGCGTGTTTTGGGTTAAGTGTTTTCATGATGGGTTCCTGTCCTGTTGATGGAATAATCATGACAAATAAAAACGTGAGATTCCGTCTCAAACTGTCGAATTCTGTGTCAACACGCATGACATGCTTTGACAGGTTTTTACACTTTTTATGCAGGTAAAAAACAGGCACAAAAAAAGCGCCAATTTGGCGCTTTTTTGAAGAAGCTGGGCAGCTTATTTTTTGCTAAGTGCACCGAAACGCTTCTTGAAGCGGTCAACACGACCACCGGTATCAACGTTACGTTGCTTACCTGTGTAGAACGGGTGGCAAGCAGAACATACGTCTAGGTTGATGTCTTTACCAAGCGTAGAGCGAAGCTTGATAACATTACCGCAAGAACATGTTGCTGTAATTTCTTCGTAAGTTGGGTGGATACCTTGTTTCATGGGTTACCTCGTAATTAAGGCTGCATCGCAATCCAGCCCGAAGCTGAACACCATACATTACTAATAATATGCGAGTCCTCAATGAGGCCTTGCTGTAAAGAGGCGCGCATATTAATGGAAGACGTGGCATTGATCAATGCTTTTACCACTATTTAGTGTGATTTTTGCTCAGTTTTGACACCTTGTAAGGTTGAATTGCGATTTACTCCGGCTTACTGCAAACTTGTGCGATAACCGCAGCCGTTTCGCAGAAGGCATAATAAAGCCTAATTGCAACGCAGATTCGAAGAACATACACCTAGATGCCGACAATTCACGTCGCGGTCCCAGTGCCGCTGAGACAAACATTTGCATACCACCATGACGCATCAATTGCGCCGGGGCAACGCGTATTGGTGCCCTTTGGTAAACGCACAATGGTGGGTGTGGTCGTTGAGCAGCCGCAGGGGCCACAGGGCACAGGCGATTTAAAAACCATTGAAGAAGTGCTTGATGAAGTGCCATGCTTGGACGCTGCTATTCGTCATATTGCGCATTGGTTGGCTAGTTACTATCACCATCCCATCGGTGAAGTGTACGCCAGTGTGTTGCCCGTGCTTTTGCGTAAGTCAGATCCTCTACCGAATGACGATATTGCTATTTTAACTGTGACGCAAAACGGTCAAACATGCGATATCGACACCCTCAAGCGCAGTAAAAAACAAGTTGAATTGCTCACACTGCTGCGCACCGGCGATCGCGATAAGCACCTTATTCGCGAGAGTTTTTCGGCGGCCATCATCAAAGCGCTAGAAACCAAAGGATTAGTAGAAACAACGCATCGCAAACCCACTATCGCCTCAGGCGCGTGGCAAGCGAGTTTAGCGGTGGGAGAAAAGCCTTTACCTAATCCTGAGCAAGCTGTGGCGATTGCGGGAATCAATGCTCGACGGAATGAGTTTGCGCCGGCGCTTATCGAAGGCGTCACGGGGAGTGGCAAAACAGAGGTCTATCTTCAAACCATTGAAGAGGTGTTAAAACAAGGGAAACAAGTCCTGATCTTAGTGCCTGAAATTGGCCTTACTCCGCAAACCGTTAGCCGTTTTGAGAAACGCTTTGGCATTGAGGTGGGTTTACTGCACTCTCAAATGAATGACAAAGCGCGCTATGCGGTATGGCAAAGGGCCAAAAATAACGAGCTGGGTCTAATCATCGGCACGCGGTCGGCGATTTTTACGCCTCTAGCAAACCCGGGTATGTTGATTGTCGATGAGGAACACGATGATTCCTTCAAGCAACAAGATGGCCTGAAATACAATGCGCGGGACCTTGCCCTGGTGCGGGGAAAGCAGCATAAGATTCCAGTGTTGTTGGGGTCAGCGACGCCGTCCCTTGAAACGCTCAACAACGCATTGACCGGCCGTTTTACCCATTTAGAGCTGAAAGCCCGAGCGGGTGGCGCGCAGCAAACCCGCCAGCATGTCATCGATATCAAAGATTTACCGCTAAGTGCAGGTATCAGTCAGCCGGTACTTGGCGTTATGCGTCAGCATTTGTCTGCTGGCAATCAAGTGATGGTGTTTGTGAACCGTCGGGGATATGCGCCTGCGTTGATTTGTCACCATTGTGGCGATATATCTCATTGTCGACGGTGCGACCGGCCGTATACCGTTCACAAAGCGCAGCGGCGTCTACAGTGCCACCACTGTGGTCACACGCGGCCCATGCCCAATCGATGTGACAATTGTGGAAGCGACAACTTGCTGGCTCAAGGCGTAGGGACTGAGCAACTGGAAGAAGGCTTAGCGAGACTATTCCCCGATGTGAAACAAGTGCGCATTGACAGTGACGCGGTAAGAGGGAAAGACAAGCTAACGTCTATGCTTGAAGCGATTAATCAGCAGCAGTATCAGTTGCTGATCGGTACACAAATCTTATCTAAAGGTCATCACTTTCCTCACGTCACTTTGGTGGTGGTACTTGATTGTGATGGGGCGCTATTTAGTGGCGACTTTAGAGCTCCAGAAAAGCTTGCTCAGCTAGTCACGCAGTTGGCGGGTAGAGCGGGTCGAGCCGGTAAATCAGGTGATATGTATTTGCAAACGCACAATCCCGGCCACCCCTTGCTACAAGACCTTATTCACAATGGGTACAGTCATTTTGCTCGACACGCTTTGCTTGAGCGTAAAATGGCACTGCTACCGCCTTACGCTAGCCAAGTGATGATTCGCGCTGAAGCGATGGATGGGCGTTTGGCCTTCGATTTTTTACAAAGCGTGCGACAACTCTTGCCTGGCGTTAACACCTATAGTGTCGTAGGACCTGTACCGACGTTGCTCGAGAAAAAACAGGGCCGATACCGTTTTATGCTGGTGTTACAAGCGAAAGAAAGAGCCGATTTGCATCGTGTTCTTGCCACCATTTTACCGGCAATACCCAAGATAAAACTGGCGAATAAAGTGCGCTGGGCTGTCGACGTGGACCCAACAGATTTTAGCTAGAATGGCGAGATTCTGGGCAGCATTTATTTGCAATTCACGCTACACTGACGTCTTTCGAGCAAACTGCCAGCACTTCAACGTAAAGTGACTGAGACGCAGCCCAATAATAAAGAAAGTCGGGAAGTATACGCGCTATGGCTCAACGAGATTATGTGTCGAGGGGAAGAGCCCCTCAAAAAAAGAAGAATATAAAACAACAAGAACCGTCGGCTAAATCGAATCTCACCCAGTGGATCAGAGTTGTACTGGTGGCAGCATTATTGATTGGTTTTGGTGTGTTTTTGTGGTCGATAAAAGATTCAGCGAAAACCGTACCTGACGCACCCGTTAAATCGACGGTAACGCAAACTGAAGACGAACTCCCTGAGTTGCCAGAAGAAGAATGGGAATATATTCGTTCTCTACCTGGCTATGAAGTGGAAACGGATGTGTCTGAGGTCGAAAACTCAGGCAAGCGTTACTTGATGCAGTGTGCGAGCTTTAGAACCCGAGCGCAAGCTGATGAAATGCGCGCTAAGATAGCGTTTCAGGGGTTAGAGGCACAAATTCGCGCGTCAAATGGCGATAATGGCGAGTGGTTTAGAGTGATCCTAGGACCATTTGAGACGAAACGCGAAGCCGAGCGAGCCAAACACACATTGCGCAAATCGAACATCACCACCTGTGAGATTTGGACCTGGAATCTTTAACCTTCCAATAGTGGCAGGCACCTAGTGCGTAGGTTGCCTGCTTTCCTTGATTCACGTCAGTCTCTTGAAAATTCTTTTGGGTGCCCCATTTTACCCTTAAGAGTTTTTGACTACGCTCAATGATGCAGCGTACACCCACAACTGGGGAATAGAGTGACTACAATAGTATCTGTAAGAAGAAATAATCAGGTGGTAATTGCTGGTGACGGCCAAGTATCACTAGGTAACACCGTGATGAAGGGTAACGCCCGCAAAGTCAGACGCCTATACAACGACAAAGTACTGGCGGGTTTTGCTGGTGGTACTGCTGACGCGTTCACCTTGTTTGAACGTTTTGAATCTAAACTTGAGATTCACCAAGGGCACCTGACCCGTGCGGCCGTTGAACTGGCCAAAGATTGGCGTACAGACAGAATGCTTCGCAAGCTAGAAGCCTTACTAGCGGTAGCTGACCACACGGCGTCGTTTATCATCACGGGTAATGGCGATGTCGTACAGCCAGAAAACGACCTTATTGCGATAGGCTCTGGTGGCAATTATGCCCAAGCCGCTGCAACAGCATTACTGGCCAATACTGAGCTGGGTGCGCAAGAGATTGCTGAAAAGTCTTTGACCATCGCGGGTGATATTTGTGTGTTCACAAACCATCACCAAACGGTTGAAACACTAGACTACTAATTTTACGCGAAGCGCATTGGCGTTTCGTTACCTGAATAGGTTCAGGCAAAACAGAGGTTTTTTATGTCAGAGATGACTCCAAGAGAAATCGTCCACGAACTGGACAGTCACATTATCGGCCAGCAAAAAGCAAAGCGCGCGGTATCGATTGCCTTGCGTAATCGCTGGCGTCGTATGCAGCTAACG
The DNA here is from genome assembly GCA_963922845.1 of uncultured Alteromonas sp. Lineage (GTDB taxonomy): Bacteria > Pseudomonadota > Gammaproteobacteria > Enterobacterales > Alteromonadaceae > Alteromonas. Next base: position 5,231 of record CAWUJV010000033.1, on the reverse strand, counting down.
CCTGATTTACGCCAAGAAGTGACGCCAAAAAACATACTTATGATTGGTCCAACGGGTGTAGGTAAAACCGAAATCGCTCGTCGTTTGGCAAAACTAGCTAATGCGCCATTCATCAAAGTTGAAGCGACTAAGTTTACCGAAGTTGGCTATGTCGGCAAAGAAGTCGAAACCATCATTCGAGACCTAGCCGACATCGCGGTTAAAATGACCAAAGAACAAGAGATGACTAAGGTCAAATATCGCGCAGAAGAAGCCGCGGAAGAGCGTATTCTTGACGTGCTTCTGCCACCACCTGAAAACGTGTGGGGCGACAAAGAAGAACATCAAGACAAGGGTACGCGCCAAGCATTTCGAAAGAAACTTCGCGAAGGCCAGCTTGACGATAAAGAAATTGAAATCGATGTAGCATTGCCGCAAGTGGGTGTAGAGATCATGGCACCGCCTGGTATGGAAGAAATGACCAACCAGCTTCAAGGTATGTTCCAGAACTTATCTGGCAGCCAGAAGAAGAAAAAGAAACTAAAGGTTAAAGAAGCCTTTAAGTTGCTAATCGAAGAAGAAGCTGCGCGTCTTGTTAACCAAGAAGATTTAAAAGAAAAAGCATTAGAATCCGTTGAGCAAAACGGCATCGTGTTCATCGACGAAATTGATAAAATCTGTAAGCGCGAAGGCGCCTCTTCGGCCGATGTCAGCCGCGAGGGTGTACAACGTGATTTACTACCGCTGGTTGAAGGGTCTACCGTTAGCACTAAGCATGGTATGGTAAAAACAGACCACATCTTGTTTATCGCATCTGGCGCGTTTCAAATGGCTAAGCCGTCGGATTTGATCCCAGAGCTACAAGGCCGTTTACCCATTCGCGTTGAACTACAAGCGCTTGAAGTTGAAGACTTTAAACGCATTTTGACCGAGCCTAACGCATCACTCACCGAGCAATATATCGCGTTGATGCAAACGGAAGGTGTGAGCATTTCTTTTACGGATTCAGGTATCGAGCGTATTGCACAAGCGGCGTGGCAGGTAAACGAGCGCACTGAGAACATCGGTGCACGTCGATTGCACACGGTGCTTGAGCGCTTGATGGAAGATATCTCATTCGACGCGTCTGAAAAGAGCGGCGAAACCGTCACTATCGATGCCGAATATGTTAATTCACATCTGGAAACCTTGGTCGACAACGAAGATCTAAGTCGCTTTATCCTCTAAGCGCGTGATGTGAAATCGGATATGGAAAAGGCGCCACATGGCGCCTTTTCTTTGTCTGCGACAGGAACAGTTTTCACTGTAGTGTGAATCGATTTTCCGTACCCGTCGATTCAAACTTTTTCCTGAAATAATGGGCCATCAGGTAGGCTCGATTTCGAACGTCTAGCTTTTGATAGATGTTGGCACAATGAAATTTAACCGTTCTTTCGCTAATAAACAGTTGATTAGCTATCGACTTGTTCGGTAGGCCCTCGAGTATTTTCTCAGTTACCTGCCATTCTCTCTTTGAAAGCGTAGCGAGCTTTTGATCAAATGTAAGTTCCTCATTTTCATGGAACATAGTGAATCTCCTTGTCTTGGTTTTTGTCAGTATTGACGGGATGCAATTTGCCATTCCGTAACTCCAAAACGCGGTCGGCAAGTTGGATGGTTTGGGGGCGATGAGCCACCAAAATTCGAGTGATTTTTAATGCGTTGAGCGCTTTGTTTATCGCTCTTTCAGTCGCAAGATCTAGATGGCTACTGGCTTCGTCGAGAAACAAGATTTTGGGACGGCGATAAAGCGCGCGTGCAAGAAATAGGCGCTGTATTTGTCCGCCACTAAGTTGCCTCCCTGCAGGGCCTACTAGCGTATTAAACTGCATTGGCAGCGCTTGAATATCGTCATAGATAGATGCGAGCTTGGAGGCAACTTCTATACGCTTTATGTGTGGTTTTTCATCAAAGCATGAAATGTTATCTATTATGGACCCCGAGAACAGCTCATCATTTTGCATCACGCAGGCAATTGACTGGTTAAAGGCATTATTTTTAGCAATGGAATGATTGTTTGCTTTTATGTCACCCGATTGAACGGGTAACAAACCCATTAGGCAATGTATTAGGGTGCTCTTTCCACTGCCACTTTGACCTACAATAGCTATGCATTCTTTGCTTTTTACTGTGAATGACACGTCATCAAGTGTCGGTTTCTGTGCGCCTTCGTGCCGAAAAGTAATATTATTGACTTGTAACAATGGGACTGACTGATATCGCGATGCCATCGGGAGGTTAGTGAGCTTGCCTTGTTCAGAAAAAACGATATCAGCCAGCCTTTCAAGGTGGACGGATATCAATTTGTATTCGATGACTTTGCTGACAAAACCATCGATCGCTGAAGTGAAGTGTCGTTTGTAGGCAATAAAGGCATAGAGCATCCCTACTGTCATTGATTGAGACATTACCAAGGTTGCACAGGTAAAAATGACAATAAGGTTTTCCAATCCAAACAATAGCTTGTTGACACTCGCAAGACGAATTTCCCATACGCCTAGTTGCAGTGTTGTCGCGACGTTGTTAGTCAGTTTGTTCTGCCAGATGGATAAGCGATTATTGACTAAGCCGTTTAATTGAATAGCTCTAATAGCCTGGATCGATTCGACTAAGTGTGAGGTCACGGTAGCTTGGGTTTTAAGTACCTCAAGACTCTTCGCTTGGAAGGGTTTTATGGTGAGTAGGCGAAGCGCTATGTAGATGACAAGAAAGCAAGACACCACAAGCGTTAGCTTGGCAGAATAAATCAGTAAAACACACAGAGTAGCTATCGCCATTAATCCATCAAGGATTGCATCGACCAAACCAGAAGTGAGCAAGTCGCGAATAGGTTGAACGGATTGCACTCTCGTTAAGATATCTCCCACATCTCTTCGCGAAAAAAACTGCACAGGCAACTTTATTAAATGGCCAAACACGTTGGAGGTTATTTGCAGATTTATTTGATTGGCTAATTGCAGCGTGGAGAACTGTCTAAGATGTGATGTCAAAATTTCTAGAATTAGAATGATTGCAAAGCCACCTGAGACGACTTGTAGCATGGCATGATCATTTCTTACGATCACATCATCCACAACTAGCTGCACGTAATAGGGATTAGCAATGGCGAACAATTGGAGTAGTGCCGAGAGCAGAAAAAGGAGGCTTAAGCTGCGCTTTATTCCTAAAATGCGTTGCCATAAGTCACTTATTTTAAGCCGTTTTTCTTCACGCCGAATCGTAAACTCGGGGGAAGGTGTGACCTCAACGGCCACGCCAGTCACGTGTTTGTCCAGTTCCTGCGTACTGAAAACTCGTTTACCTGACGCCGGGTCAATAATGACTGCGCGATTACCCCACACTTTTTCAAGTATGACATAATGCTGTAAATCCCAATGCAATATACAAGGGCATTGGAGGTGAACAAGTTCGTCTAGTTCAAGTTTCAGTGTGCGACAAATCAAGGCTTGTTTCGCGGCAAGCTCAACGAATTGTCTAAGAGTCAGGCCACCACTTATGCCACCATATTGCTGTCTAAGCAGCGGCAGGCTGGTACTGTGTTGGTGGTAATTCAATAGCATAACCAAACAAGCTAACGCACATTCCGATTCATCGGCTTGCAGTACAGGTGTGATTTTAGAGCGATACAGAGAAGATAGAATCGACACAACTAAGCTCGCTCTTTTAATGCGATGAGCGGTTCAAACAACCATTCAAGCAGTGAGCGCTCAGCGTGATTGATATCAACTAGGAACGTCATACCCGATTTAAGGGGAACGTGTGTGTGGTTACTCTGTACCGCTTGTTTGTCTATTGCTGCGTTTACCAAGTAGACGGGTTCGTTAAGCACGATGGGCAAAGGGCCAGATTCTCCGGGGATAATGACGTCCTGATTGATTAGCGTTATATGGCCACGTTGCAATCCAAATTTTTGGAACGGAAAGGCGTCATACCGCAGATAAATATCTTGATGGTTTTCAAGATAGGTGACGGCACGCACTGGCACGAGAATCTTTGCGTGAAGCTGACTGGGGTAAGGTGTGATACTTGCCAGCGGAAGTGACGCAGAAACTTGTTGGCCCTTGATGATATTGATTGAGGCCACTACGCCACTGCTTTCGGCTGTAATGAGGTGAGTATGTTGGCTATTTAGCTGGATGATTTTTTGTTCTATGTCGCTAAGTCTATGGCGCAAAGCTCGAATTTCTTCATCTTGCTCTAGTGGTATGTTTTCTAACGTCCCCTGAGCCGAGGCATATTCCATGTCTAGCGTTAGCGTTTGTTGATTTAGTTTTCTTGTTTGTGCTTCTAGCTCTAGGAGGTTTGTTAGGTGGCGGTCAAACTCTCTCTGCGTTGTGTAGCCTTGATGCAGCAGCGTTGTTTGTTTTTCGTTTTGTTCTCTTGCCAGTTTGAGTTGTTGTTGGTTGAGAGCACTGAGTTGCTGAATTTCATGCATTTGCAACGTTAGGTTGTGTTTTTTAAGTTCAATGTCACGTTTTCTGTGGGCGGTTTTACTTTTTACTGATTCGATACTTTTGGTGAGTTCATCCCGCTGTTTTTTATATTCTGTGTTTAGCAACGTCGTAGAAGAAATACCGTTGTACTGAGGTGCGTTCTGCGTCAGCTGAATGAGTGGTGCGCCTTGCTCTACATATTGTCCAACTTCAACGTAAATCTGGTCAACGCGCATCGTTGCGCTTGGGGAATAAAGCTTTTGTAAGCCTTGTTGTGGCTCTAGCCAGCCCCTAACTGTTGTCTTTCTGGCATATTGTCCATGGGCCGCAAAGGCGATCAAAGTCAGTGTGATGGTGACTAAGCCCAATGCTAACCAACGACTCGATAGCCTAGGCACAACAAGAACGGAGCCTTGCAATTTAATCTGCTGGTATTCAATTGCTTGATGCCTAAATAATCCCTCTCTCATTGTGCATTCCCTTGCTCATCGACAGGGGAACAGTATGAGTGAGGCGCTACAATAGTCCTCTTAATTCAGAGACAACGAACGACACCACAACGCTTTTTCCATCTTTTTGTCCCACAAATGAAAATAACGACGCAAATCTTGTAGTCCACTTTGACTATTTTCATTTCTTGGTTCAATGTGGACTATACGGCTGCGTTATGTTGCCTTAAAAAGTCGGAAAATTAGGCTGTATTTCCGATAGTTATGATGAATTAATAAACATAAGTATTGCAACTGGTCTAATCAGTTGTCATATTAGTTCAACAAACCT
>CAWUJV010000032.1:0-50144 GCA_963922845.1 uncultured Alteromonas sp. | reverse complement strand
ACATCCATCGTTACTTTACCTGTGTTTATAGCCAGTGTTTTGCGTGTAGTATGCCATTGAATCGATCGTTTTACTCCGTATTTACGGGAAATTATTTTTTTTTGCTGCTAAACTTCGCGTCCTGCGTATTGAAAACAATGGCTGTTGTCGCCACGTCAGCATTAAGGGTGGTATGTCGATTTGCCAATACCCTTAAACATTACCCCTAGATACGAAAAATAGGATAGTCAGGATTATGCATATACAACGTCCATCAAATGATTTTTGGATGACTTTGAAGCACGAATCAGAGCAAGTCATAGAGAAAGAACCTCTTCTCGCTAGCTTTATTCACGCTTGCATTCTGACGCACCATAATTTCGAAGCATCATTGAGCTTTATTTTGTCGAACAAGATGGCAGATGATGTGATGCCTGCAATGGCGATACGCGAAGTATTTGATGAAGCTTATCTGGTCGACCCAGCGATCAGTGAAGCGGCGATTGAAGATATCAGAGCGGTACTTAAGCGCGACCCAGCGGTCGAGGCAAACCTAACGGTACTGATTCATTTTAAAGGATTTCAGGCTGTTCAGGTTCACCGACTTGCCCATTATTTGTGGAAGAAGGGACGACATGAGCTGGCGTTGTTTTTACAAAGTCGCAACTCTCAAGCCTTTGGTGTGGATATCCATCCGGCTGCGGCAATCGGCAAAGGCGTCATGTTTGACCACGCGACAGGTATTGTTGTTGGTGAGACAGCGGTAATCGAAGACAATGTATCTATTTTGCAGAACGTTACCTTAGGTGGAACGGGTAATGAATCTGGCGACCGTCACCCTAAAATTAGACAGGGAGTGATGATAGGTTCAGGTGCGAAAATCCTGGGTAACATCGAAATCGGCGAAGGCTCCAAAGTAGGCGCGGGCAGTGTAGTGCTCGATAATGTGCCCGCTCATGTCACCGTGGTGGGTGTGCCTGCGCAGGTCGTTGGGAGACCAAAATGTACGCAGCCCTGCGAATCGATGATGCAAAATGTACTGGAGGATGAGAGCCCGCTAGATTAGTGCGAGCTCTTCTAAGCTTTCTAATTCAATATGTGGCAATACGGTCACGTCCTCTCGATTGAGGAGCATCTCTCGGTCGTGGGCAAACCACGCTGCTTGGAAGCCTGCATTCACCGCGCCCATCACGTCTTTCTCTAGATTGTCCCCTACGTGCAAAATGTTTTCTGGCGCTACGCCAACGAGTTGGCTGGCTTCGTCAAACATGTGTCCATGAGGTTTCATTGGCCGCTCAACACTCGCGTGTAGTATTTTGACAAAAAATGGCAAAATTCCAATCATCTCTGCATCGACGTTGCCGTTAGTTATCCCTACTAGCGGAAACCGCGAACGTAAGGTATCGAGCAACGTCAGAACATTATTGGCGACCTTAAACTCGCTCCTCGCCTGGTAAAAAACGTCATAGCACTTGTCTGTTGCCTCGTTAAGGGCAGATTCTTCCTTTATATCATGGGCTAATGCCCGTTTAAGTGTTAGGCGACGAAGTGCACTAACATCAGAGGCTAAACGAGGATCCCGTTGAACGAATTCTCTGCGATACATTGCCCAGTCATGTGCAGAGAGTGCAGAAGCTTTTGGGTGATGGGTTTGCAGATAGTCTGCTAATACCCGATAGGCATGTTTGATGTAAGGGCCATTGTCATAAAAGGTATCATCCAAATCAAATGTCATTGCTTTGATAGGTTGTAAACCACGATATATTCTCACCTGATAAATTCCTGTTTTATTGTCCTGGTTTGCTGCGCTTTTTGGCACGAGGGTGCGCTGCATCATACACCTTGGCGAGGTGCTGAAAATCCAGATGGGTATAAACCTGAGTGGTCGAGAGGTTTTCATGTCCCAACAGTTCTTGCACAGCTCTTAAATCACCACTTGATTCTAATACGTGCGTAGCGAAAGAGTGGCGCAGTTTATGTGGACTAACGGTTTGTTCAATAGACTGGTTTGAAGCCATCTGCTTGAGCCGATTTGCCACTTGTCGATTTGATATGCGGTTTCCCCGTTTGCTGACGAAAACGGCTGACTCGGTTTCTTTTGCCAAGTTGCCTCTGACTTTCAACCAGTGCTGCAAGGCCGTCAAAGCCGTTTTACCCAAGGGTAAGATACGCTGTTTTGAGCCTTTACCTGTGACTCTTATCGTGCCATCGCCCAGACAATCAAAGAGATTTAAGCCAGTCAATTCGCTAAGACGTAAACCGCAACCGTACAATAATTCGAACATGGCTTGGTCCCGCATGACTATATCTTCATCAGATTCCCCTGCCAGAAGTTGCTGCATCTGATCGACGCTGAGTTGTTTGGGGAGTGGTTTGCCCTGTTTTGGGGCCTGTATGCCATCCATTGGATTGGTGTAAAGCTGGTGATGATCCAGTAAATAAGCACAAAATGTACGTAGTGCGGATAACCGCAATGCAATACTTCTCGCGTGCTGATTGGCTCGCTTGTCAGCTGCCATGACCCGCTTGATATCGGTTGTCGCCAGCCCAGACCAGTCTCGTAGTCGTAAAAAACTCCCAACAAAGGTAACTTGTCGGCGATAGTTACCGATTGTATGAGGCGAGAGACCGCGTTCGACTTGAAGGTGTAACAGGAATTTATCTAGCCACAATTGGCATTTAGGAGACAGACCTTGAGGTGCCGCCCTACTATCTGCCATGTTAGATATTGAGTATAGGCGGAAGCACAAGGTTTAACACCTCGCGCAACTGCTTGATTAATAACGTATCCATGTCGGGAGTGAAATGACTAGCGTCTTGACTGCCTACGGCTAGAATACCCATAGGAACCGATTCGCCTAATTGCATCAAGGCGACGGATTCAGCGGGCAGATCACCAAATAAAAGTTGTTTTTCATGATGGCTTAAACGGCCAAAGAAGAATACGTCAGATGGAAAACGCTTTTCGACAATGAGACGTTGTTGAAGCTCTGGTAACGCGTGCGCGCCGTGATAAAGCTTGATTACAACAGACGCTAAACCCAGTTCATCGACCATTACTTCTTCAAGGATTTGTTCAATCTCAGCTAATTGGGTACATGCAAGTAATCTGACATTGAGTTGAGAGTAGACTCGGAACAGTTTCTCATTTTGCCTTGCGACGCTAAACAGTTGGTTGAGTTTCGTCGTCAAATGACGGACTTTTTTACGCAGTTGCTCGCTTTGCAGCTCAACCAAAGACACGCTGCCTTTTTGTTCGTGCGGGATCACTAATGCATTAAGTACATCGGGATGGCGAGTGAAAAAATCAGGGTGTCGTTTCAAGTAGTCAGCAATCTCTTGAGGAGACAACTCGGCAATGGACTCTACTGTGTCCATTCCTACCGCTACTTTCTTTTGACTCTGAAAATCACTCATAGATTGACCAATCCGTCGTATACATGTTCTGCCGGTCCTGTCATTTTCAGTACCGATTCTTCACCGGGCCAACGAATTCTCAAACGTCCGCCAGGTAGGTCAACATTGACGTCTTTATCAAGTTTGCCCTGAATTTGTCCAACCGCCACAGCGGCACATGCACCACTGCCACATGCGAGTGTTTCGCCGGTGCCTCTTTCAAACACGCGCAACTTGATATGGTTGCGAGAAAGGATTTGCATAAAACCTACATTCACCCCTTCAGGAAAACGTTCGTGTTTCGTCAGTAGTGGGCCAATAGACTCGACATCCGCTGTGTTGACGTCTTCTACGTCTAACACGCAATGGGGGTTGCCCATAGAGGCGGCGCCACAGAAAAAGGTTTGCTCTCCAGCCCGAATGATATAGGTTTTTTCTTCTTTATTCGCTTTGATAGGCACATCACTGGGCGCAAACATAGGTTTGCCCATATTAACCGTGACTTGACCGTCTTTTTCAAGGTACAGCACCATCTTGCCCGACTTGGTACTGACCATGATTTTGTTTCGATTGATCAGGCCTTTCAGTTTAACAAATCGCGCAAAACAGCGAGCGCCATTACCGCACTGAGATACTTCCGAGCCATCGGCATTAAAGATGCGGTAATGAAAATCTTGTTCGGGATCGTAAGGAGGCTCAACAACTAATAGTTGGTCGAAGCCAATACCAAAATTGCGGTCAGCTAACTGCTTGATCTTATCTTTAGAGAAAAAAACGTTCTGCGTGACGTTGTCAATCACGACAAAGTCATTCCCTAGACCGTGCATTTTTGAGAATTGAACTTGCATTAACTACTTCTAATTGTTGTTTTTATCTAGTTTACGTAAGTTTGTGCTCACCTTTCCAGAGATCTTTTAGATTTTCTCTTTCACGAACCACAAATGATTCAGATTTATCTACCATGATCTCGGCAGGACGACAGCGACTATTATAGTTTGATGCCATAACAAAGCCATAGGCACCGGCACTTCTCACCGCTAATAAATCACCCGGTGCAACGGCAAGTTCTCGATCTTTACCCAAGAAATCACCCGTCTCACAGACAGGGCCCACAACGTCATATACCGCAGGTATTGCATCAGACTGAGTATTTACTGGAATAATTGCTTGCCACGCGGCGTAAAGTGAAGGCCGCAGCAAGTCATTCATCGCTGCATCAACAATGGCAAAGTGCTTTTCTTCACCTTGCTTAATAAATTCCACTTCCGTTACCAAAATACCTGCGTTGGCGGCAATGGCGCGACCCGGTTCTAGAATCAATGTAAGCGACTCCCTGCCAACAAGACGCTCGGCCATCGCTTCGGCATAGGCTTTAGGATGAGGCGGCACTTCGTCGTTATATGTCACGCCAAGACCTCCGCCGACATCAAGGTGTTCAATATGAATGCCTTTTTCGGCGAGCTCATCAAGTAGCACAAGTAGGCGGTCTAGTGCGTCTACAAACGGACCTATCTCTGTTAACTGTGAACCAATATGACAATCCATACCTACGACGTTTAAGTGCGGTAGGCCATGTGCCAGTTCATAAGTGGCAATCGCTTTCTCGCGGGCAATACCGAACTTATTTGCTTTTAATCCCGTTGAAATATACGGATGCGTTTTGGCATCTACATCTGGGTTAATACGCAGTGAAATCGGCGCCTTCACTCCCAACTCGCCAGCGACGGCATTGATACGGTGCAACTCTGGTTCTGATTCAACGTTGAAGCACTTAATGCCTTGCTCTAGCGCATAACGTATTTCTTCAGACGTTTTACCCACACCAGAGAACACGACCTTGCTGGCATCACCTCCGGCTTCAATAACGCGAGCAAGTTCACCACCCGACACAATATCAAATCCAGATCCCAATTTAGCTAAGGCACTGAGCACACCAATATTTGAGTTAGCTTTGACCGCGTAACAAATAAGGTGTGGGTGATCACCAATGGCGTCGTTGAAAGCGTGCCAGTGGCGCTCAAGGGTTGCTCGAGAATAGATGTATAGGGGCGTGCCGTGTTGTTTTGCTAGCTCTGCAACAGCAACGTCTTCGGCAAATAAGTCATGCCCACGATATGCAAAGTAATCCATTTATTCAGTGTCTCTTGGTGCGTCAGGTTGGAGCGTAGGAGTCTCTTCTTGTGTCTCTGCTGACTTTGATGCTTCTGCGTCTTGGGGAAGGTAAAGCGCTCCCCGGTATCCACACGCCGACAAACACAAAGAAAAAGCTACAAGACAACCACAAAAAAAGCGTTTTTTCACTACGCCGATACCCGCATAAAATTAGCCTAATATGCGGGTATCATCGCATTGCGAGATTAAAATGCAAGTGACAATAATTTCTGGCGAGTTTTGTCACCAAACTCTACTTGTGCCCACAGTGTGTCGCAAAGAGATTGTGTATCTTTCCAATTGCCGGCTTTTATCCAATCTATCAAGGGTGTGGGGTCATCTGGAAAGTGAACAGCCTCAATACCGGGAGCGTCTATCCATTCTTCCACAATATCTGGATCGAGTTGGAATAAGGTATGACACAAGTCTAATTTGCTCAATGTTAATACATTGGATGACTGTTCAAATTGGCCGTGTAAAGGCTTGATCAATAATTTCTTGCCGAGTTGAAGTGCTTCGCTCGAAAGTTCAAACCCACCATTGGCGATCACACCTGTGCAGTGCTGTAACGCTTTTTGAAAACCTTTTTTCGACGGCGGGTACCATTGAATATGACCACAATCTTTGGGTTCATTGACAAGCGGGTGATAGCAAACAAACAGTTGATCGCTCAGTGGTTCAAGCATTTGTTGGATATCTTCAATTTCCTCAAACGGCAGATAAACAAGAACATGTGCATTGCTCGGCATATCAACGGGTTTATCTGATACGAAGGGGGGCATGATAGGGTTATTAAAATGATACCAATGAACGCCGAGCTGGATATCACTTGGTGCAAAGTATCGCATAATGAGATGGTCAAGCGGGCCGTCGCCCTCTTTGGGGACATTGTGGCTGAACGAGGCTTGATGACTGATCGATATCGACGGCAAACCTTGTCGCTTTGCGGCCCAAGCGGTGACAGGTTCAAAATCATTGAGCAAAATGTCGTAGCCCGTTAAATCAAAACGCTTAATATCTTTGAGTAATTGCAGTGGTTTTGCTTGACTAACAGTCGCCAACCTGTCTACACGACCATTGTGAGTGATAAAACTCAGCCCAGCATACGTGCGATAATCACCAAAACATTCCATATCGAAGTATTTATCAGCGTCTCGGCCGGAAAATACAAAATCAACGTCTATGTCATCTCTGTTTGCAAAGGCTTGAGCCATAATGCGAGCCCTTGCGATGTGTCCATTTCCCGTTCCTTGGACGCCGTACAATATCTTCATATTACCCCAATATGGTCAAACTCAGTGATGCGATAGTGACGCCAAGTACCATACCTGCGAGTACATCAGAAGGGTAGTGGACGCCAAGTAGAATTCTAGACAGTCCGATTAGGGCCGCCCAAATGTAGGCTATAGCCGCGAATGGAGGGTAAAAGTGAGCCACAATTGACGCCATTAACCAAGCGGCCGCGGTATGGCCTGACGGCAGACTAAACTTGTCCGAAGGCGTGACGTGAGCCGTGAGATTCTGAAGAAAATCACAGGGTCGTGGACGCTTGAATAATTTTTTCAAAACGACGTATATAGGCAATTCCAAGCCATACGCCATCAAAGCCGTGTATAAAAACAGCTGTCCATAGTCTGGCTCAAATGCCCAAAGCAACAGGCCCATGACCAGATATAAGTATCCGTCGCCCGTTTTTGAAAGCCAGATGATGCTTCGACAGTCGCGTTTCAGCGTCATTTTATATAGCCAGAAAAACAGGTGGGTATCATATTTCGTTAAGGATTTTAAACTCACGAACGACTCGCCTATTACTGTCTTAGTATGCGATGTAGGCTAAAATTACAGTGTTAAGCTTGGGTGACACTAATAAGAAACCTTTGTGACAAAAATTAACCAATTTTTTTAAGGCCTGTGCTCGCGATGGTCTGCACCCCCAAGCAATGTGTATATAAATCAACACACTTCGAGAACACCTGGGATTCCCATTACTTAAAATAATGCTATGCTAGTGATGTTGTTTAAGATTTGAACAGTGGGGCGTTGCTCGCGCGCCATTTCCTGTCACTTTGAGCGTTGCTGACTACTATGTTTAGTAGTGTTTTCGTGAATGTCATAACCCAAAAGGCTTTACCATGGACTACAACACTTCCGAGTTATGTGATTTGTTTGCCGACAGTATTGATGTGGTTGACCCGATTTTTATTAGTTACGGCGGTCGCTTCTCGTTCGGTGGTGAAATTAGCACCGTTAAATGTTACGAAGACAGAGGGCTCATCGACCGGGTTTTAGGTCAGCCTGGTGCGGGCAAAGTATTACTGATAGATGGTGGCGGTTCTACTAGGCGGGCCATTATCGACGCCGCTTCGGTGCAACTTGCCGTAGACAATGATTGGGAAGGCATCGTTTGCTTTGGAAGCGTGAGAGACGTCGATACGCTGTCTGATATCGACATTGGTGTGTTGGCCGTTGCGTCTATTCCGGTTAATGCTGAATCGGAGAGTACAGGGGATGTCGATGTGGCGGTGAACTTCGCTGGGGTCACGTTCTTGCCCGAAGATCACCTTTACGCCGATAGCACTGGCGTTATTTTATCGCCCGAACCTTTAGACTTAGATTAGCAAGGATGAGGCAGGCAACGTTGACCTGTTGTACTGCCTCGAAACAATAGATTAGGCGTCTTTTGATTCGTCGATAGCGTGTTCAAATACTTCGTTAAGGTACAGGGCCATTCTAATACCGCCTTGTTGTAAACGTTGCTTTGCCGTCGGAAGATGGTCGTACAAATATTGCCATGACATATTGTTGGCGTCTTCAGGATAAACCGTATCGCGAATTGCAATGCTCTCTGCTATCCAAACTTCAGGATCAGTGGTATGCCACGCTTTGATTTGCTCAGGCGTTATTTTGCGGTTGAGTTGATCAGTCCATTCACTAAACGACAACTGGCGTCTATCAAGCATTTGCGAGTCCCACACTCGATGTAGGTTTGAGTCTTCCCAGAAAAAACGCACTTTTACGTCGTTCCCACCGCGATCAGTGCCATTACCTGCGTGAAGCGGTTGATGTAAATCACCGATGATGTGAATGATAAATCGCAACGCCAACTGTTTTTGGGCACGAGATGCATTGGGGTTTCTCAAATCGCTAGCAAAGTTTTCTAGCGCGGTAACGGCATTACCCACTTCAGGAATATCGGCGTCAGCATACGCTTTGCCTTTGGGTACGGTAACATAGTGCCAAGGGCCCGCTTGCTTTTGCCAGAAAGGACTTGGGCTAGAACGCATTTCATCTGCATAAGTAGATGCCTCAGCCAAGGATTCGTAAGGTAATAAATCGTCGATGGCCGCTCTGGCAGCAGGACTAAGGTAGTGTTCGGCAATAGCGCCAGTAATTCTGTGCCCCGTTTGGCCCCAACCCAATACTGGGGCGCTCGCTAGTGAAATTGACGCTGCTGCGACCACAGCGGCAAGTGTCTTCATTTTTACGTTCATTGTAAATTCTCTTTATTGCTGTATCCCCAGCGAGCCATTATCGATTGATCGACCCCAAAGTGGTCGAGAATTCTCGCCACAACAAAATCAATTAAATCTTTAATGGAAGTCGGATTGTGATAAAAGCCGGGGGAGGCGGGCATCATAGTGACGCCCATTTGTGACAACTTGAGCATGTTGTCTAGGTGTATCGTCGACAGCGGCATTTCTCTGGGGACCATGATCAGTTGCCCCCGCTCTTTAATGACCACATCAGCCGCCCTTTCGATCAAATTGTCACTCGCCCCAATTGCGACGGCGGATAGCGTACCGGTAGAACACGGACAAATGACCATTTTCTTTGGTGCTGCCGACCCAGAAGCGACGGGCGAAAACCATTCCTCTTTGCCGAAACAGCGTATTTGATCGGGCTTGGCATTGAACCTGTCGGTGAAAAATTGACTAGCCGCTTCCGGTTTGCTGGGTATTTTTACTTCTTCTTCTGTTGCAAACACGACTTTCGCAGCTGACGAAATAAGTACATAAACTTGGTATTCAGCTTTTACCAAGAGTTCAAGCAATCGCAAAGCATAAGGTGCACCAGATGCGCCCGTTATTGCGAGTGTGACTTTGCCATTGAACATTTAATTTCCTCTGTGTTGAGCTAGGGCATCGAGCAACCGCTGGTGTATACCACCAAACCCACCGTTACTCATCACTAATATATGGTCGCCTGGCTGGGTTAGTTCACAAGCCTGCTTAACGATGTCGTCTATGTCGTGGTAACACGACGCAGGACTAGAGCTTGCAGCTGTGATGTCTCGAAGTGACCAATTTAGCCCTGGAGGCTCAAAAACGAGAGTATGGTCGGCAATTTGCCACGCGTCTACGAGTTCTTGTTGATGGATACCCATTTTCATCGTGTTTGAACGCGGTTCGAGAATAGCGATGATTTTCTGCTCGCCGACTTTGTTGCGAAGACCCGCCAGTGTGGTGGTAATCGCGGTAGGGTGATGAGCAAAATCATCGTAAACGGTAATATCGTTGACCGTGCCTTTGATTTCCATGCGCCGCTTTACATTTTTAAATTGGCCCAGTGCATCGATAGCGTCATGAATCTGCACACCAGCGTGGTGCGCAGCAGCAATGGCCATTAGCCCATTGTGAACATTGTGTTCACCCATTAATGACCAAACCACTTCGCCTTGCTTTTGTTGATTGAAGTACACTTCAAAGTGACTCCCGTCAGCGTTAACGAGTTGATGTGTCCAGTCTTTTCCAAGCCATTGCTGTTCGCTCCAACAGCCTTTTTCCAGCGTGTCGTCAATTGCGGTGACATTGGTTGGCGCCAAAATAAGGCCATTGCCCGGAACCATTCTTACCAGATGATGAAACTGGGTTTGAATGGCAGCCAAGTCGGCGAAAATATCAGCATGGTCAAATTCGAGATTATTAATCACGAGCGTACGCGGGCGATAGTGCACAAACTTTGACCGCTTATCGAAAAAAGCGCTGTCGTATTCATCCGACTCAATGACGAAGAACGGGCTGTCGCCTAACCTTGCACTCACCCCAAAGTTTTCAGGAACTCCGCCAATCAGGTAACCGGGTTTCAGGCCAGCGTATTCTAATATCCAAGCAACCATACTAGACGTTGTGGTTTTACCATGGGTACCAGAGAGCCCGATTACCCAGCGGTCTTTGAGAACGTGCTCTAACAGCCATTGAGGCCCACTTGTGTATGGAATATTGCGGTTTAGCACATACTCAACGGCTGGATTACCTCTAGACATGGCGTTGCCAATCACCACAATGTCCGGCACGGGGTCAAATTGTGCTGGGTCGTATCCTTGTGTGAGAGTAATACCGAGGGATTCGAGTTGCGTGCTCATCGGTGGGTACACGTTTTTATCTGAACCTGTGACCTTGTGACCCATGGCTTGTGCAATCGCTGCGATTCCGCCCATAAAACTGCCGCAAATTCCTAAAATGTGGACGTGCATATTTTCTCGTGCTCTATCTGATGCCAATCTATTTTCAAATACTTTAACAAATACAGGGCTATGTGCGTACATCTCATTTCCCCTAGAGGCTAATCATGGTTACAATCTATACGTGAGCATGAATGTCTCCTTTGGTGCTGTGAAAACAGTGTCCTAAGATGTTCAAAATAAATAATAAGACTGTCAGTGTTGATGCGCATAAGTGATCAGCTCAAAGCAGCCAAAGTGCCACCAATGGCACCCATAACCCCTACAAACCAAATAAGGCTATAGCACACAATGAAACGTTTAAATTCGCAATTGCAGCAGGACGGCGCACCGTTAGAACTGATTTTACTGATTCGAACTCTTCTAGCGGGATGTAAGGAAATATCATTTAGGGTAAGTCAGGGCGCACTGGCTGGCGTACTGGGTTCGACGCTAAGTGAGAACGTGCAAGGAGAGACGCAAAAGAAGCTGGACGTCATTTCCAATCAGATACTCAAAGATATATTGCGAGAATCGGGCTATGTAAAAGCCATTTCTTCAGAAGAAGAAGATGATGTCGTGCCGTGTAATCCTGAGGGAAAATACTTGGTAAGCTTTGACCCGCTTGATGGATCGTCCAACACTGAAATCAACAGCTTGATTGGTACCATTTTTTCTATTGCTCACGCCCCTCAATGGATGGACGCCGACGATCCTTCCGCATTTTTGCAACCGGGCACACAAATGGTTGCAGCAGGTTACGTACTCTATGGTCCATCAACTATGTTGGCAATGACCACTGGGCGCGGTACGCACTTGTATACGTTAGATAAAACCCATGGTGGTTTTCTTGTTACCGAACGCAATATTGCGCTTCCTGCTCAAACTCAAGAATTCGCAATTAATGCGTCAAATCAGCGCCATTGGGAAGCCCCTATTCAGAACTATATCGCAGACTTGATGCTAGGTTCTGAAGGGCCTCGCGGCAAAGATTTCAACATGCGCTGGGTGGCTGCGATGGTCGGTGACATTCATCGCGTGTTGTGCCGTGGTGGAATCTTCATGTACCCATTTGATAAGCGTAATCCGTCTAAACCAGGTAAATTGCGTTTGCTTTATGAAGCTAACCCAATGGCCTTCTTGGTTGAACAAGCGGGTGGTTTAGCTGATACGGGTGCCGGCCGGATTATGGAAGTAATGCCAACCGAAATTCATCAACGCGTGCCTGTGTTAATTGGTTCAAAAGAAGAAGTTGAAACCTGCCTGAGCTACTACCAAGACGCTGATAGTGAATAACGCGTAGCCACTCGAGCTGCGCTAAGCACGTCTTACGCAGCTCTTGCGGTTAAATATGGCGATAAATTGGTCAATGCTGTGCGACATCAGTCGTAATCAGTTTTTATTTTGTCGCAGTCACCGTATACTTGGTCAAATTTTATTTTAACGAGGATAATCCCAATGAGTTTGAACGCCGTTCCTGCGGGTAAAAACCTACCTGATGAAGTTAACGTCATCATCGAAATTCCTGCACACGCTGATCCAGTTAAGTACGAAGTAGACAAAGATACTGGTGCTTTGTTTGTAGACCGTTTCATGGGGACATGTATGCATTACCCAACTAACTACGGTTACGTGCCTAACACATTGTCAGAAGACGGTGACCCGGTAGACGTATTGGTGATCACACCGTTCCCTCTATTAGCGGGTTCTGTTATTCGTTGCCGCCCGGTTGGCGTGCTTAATATGACAGACGAGTCTGGTAAGGACGCAAAAGTATTGGCTGTACCGGTTGATAAATTGTCTGCTCTATACCGTGATGTTAAAGAAACGACTGACGTACCAGCGTTACTCCTTCAACAGTTAGAGCATTTCTTCGCACATTACAAAGATCTTGAGCCGGGCAAATGGGTTAAGATTGACGGTTGGGCGGATGCTGCTGCGGCAAAAGCAGAAATCGTTGCAAGCGTTGCCCGCTACGAAGAAGGCGAGTAAAGGCGCTTTACCTCAATGTTGAGCACCTAAATGTTCAACATTTATGGGGTCATAAATAGTTAAAAAAGGGGATCGCGTCGCGAGCCCCTTTTTGTTTTGAGTGAAGTTATGAAAACAATCATCGCAAGTTTGTTACTGCTAATTACGTTTAACGTAGCCGCATATGATACTGCCGCTCCAAAAGAGCTTTATTGGGAAGATCTCGTGCCAGAAGGGTTTGAACCACTTCCTGGTGAGGTCGATCACAGCGGAAACATGACCCAAGTTCAGCCAAATGCGCCTGTAGTGAATGCCTATGATGGCAAGCTCGTAAAAATTCCAGGATTCGTCGTGCCTTTAGAGGGAACGGATGAGTTGGTAAGTGAATTTCTACTCGTACCGTATTTTGGGGCCTGTATTCACGTGCCACCCCCACCGTCAAATCAGATCGTATACGTTAAATTTGAGGAAGGTGTGGCAATAGATAACATTTACGACGCGATATGGGTAACCGGCACCTTGTCGACAGCTGGGTGGACAGGTGAAATTGCCTCGGTCGGCTATCGATTGACGGGAATGTCCGTCGCACCATTTTAGTTTTGAAGCAGGGAGCGCACCAATGATTAGTCGGCGCGCCTGATATCTTATTTACTGCTCATCTACAGATTTTAGATAGCCTTCTAATGTCGCCCTTACGTCTTCAGGTATGGCTGCGGATTTCTGTGTTTTGTAATCAAAATGAACCATAGTGGTGGTGCCTGACGCACAGCGTTTGTCTTGCTGCCACAATTCCTGATAGACATCGAAAGAACTCTTGCCCATACGGCTCATCATCGTTCTCACAGTGACAGGGTGTCCGTAAAAGATCTGCTCCAGAAAGTCGACTTTATAACTGGCTAAAATGAGCGGCCAATTTTGTAAATCGAGCTCAGGTGTGAACATGCGAAAGATGGGTTCTCTGGCAGATTCAAACCAGCCCACTAACACGGTATTACTGACATGTTGAAGGGCGTCAGTTTCGTAGAAGCGAACGTCGTAGGTCGCTTCCATATATGATGAAACACTCATAATTATCCTTGCTCTAACATAGGTTTAAGGAAACGCCCGGTGTGAGATACCTCTGCATTAGCGATATCTTCAGGGGTTCCTTCAGCGATGATTAAGCCACCGCCTGAGCCACCTTCTGGCCCTAAATCGACAATCCAGTCGGCGGTTTTGACAACATCGAGATTATGCTCGATAACAACGACGGTATTTCCGTGGTCTCTCAGTCGATGTAGTACTGCGAGCAACTGTTTAATATCGTGAAAGTGCAGACCAGTTGTAGGTTCGTCTAGGATGTAAAGTGTTTGACCTGTGTCGCGCTTCGACAGTTCTTTTGCCAATTTCACGCGCTGAGCTTCACCGCCTGACAACGTGGTGGCAGATTGACCCAGTCGTATATACGAAAGCCCCACATCCATCAATGTTTGTAGTTTTCTGGCAATGGACGGAATCGGGTCAAAAAAGTCCCTAGCGTCTTCTACCGTCATCTCAAGCACTTCGTGAATGTTTTTGCCTTTGTATTTAACTTCCAGCGTTTCGCGATTGTAGCGCTCGCCTTTACACACGTCACACGGTACGTAGACATCAGGTAAAAAGTGCATTTCGACTTTAATTACGCCGTCGCCCTGACATGCCTCGCAGCGACCACCTTTAACGTTAAAACTAAAGCGACCGGGCTTATAGCCTCGTGAACGGGCTTCTTGCGTGCCGGCAAACAGTTCGCGGATGGGGGTGAAAATACCCGCATAGGTTGCTGGGTTTGAACGCGGCGTTCTGCCAATGGCGCTTTGATCGATATCGACCACTTTATCCAGTTGATCCAGGCCTTCTATGGCATCATAAGGCGCGGGTTCTGATGTCGTTGCATTGTTGAGCGCGCGGTGAGCAATTTTGTAGAAGGTACCATTGATAAGTGTCGATTTACCGGAGCCGGAAACACCGGTAATACACGTCATTAGGCCCATCGGGATGTTCAATGTGACATCATTGAGGTTATTACCCTTGGCGCCCGATAGTGTGATCCATTTGCCGTCTTTGGTTGGCGTTCTTTGCTCAGGTATCTCAATCTTCTCTCTACCTGATAGATACTTACCTGTAAGTGAGTCTTCACTTTTAAGAATGTCTTCTAACGTACCTTGTGCAATGATTTGTCCGCCATGGACACCCGCACCTGGGCCGATATCAATCACAAAGTCGGCTTCTCGAATGGCGTCTTCGTCATGTTCAACGACTAAAACGGTATTGCCTAGATCTCGAAGGTGAGTAAGCGTTTTTAACAGTCGCTCGTTATCTCTTTGATGAAGGCCGATTGAAGGCTCATCCAATACGTACATTACGCCCACAAGGCCGGCGCCAATTTGGCTTGCCAGACGGATTCGTTGTGCTTCACCGCCTGATAACGTATCGGCGCTACGGGACATCGTCAGATAATTAAGGCCGACATTTACCAAGAATCGCAGTCGGTCCATAATTTCTTTTAGAATTTTGTCTGCGATTTGCGCTTTTTGTCCGGTTAACTCGAGGCCCTCAAAGAATGCTAGCGCATCTGCAATTGACATGTCGGTGATGGTCGGCAACGTCGTATCATTGATAAAAACGTGGCGAGATTCCAATCTCAATCGCGTGCCATTACAGCTGTTACACGGTTGTTGGCTGAGGAATTTCGACAATTCTTCACGAACGGTATTTGACTCTGTTTCGCGATAGCGACGTTCCATGTTGGGAATGATGCCTTCAAATGGATGCTTGCGCTCCATGATGTCGCCGCGTTCATTGATGTATTTGAAATTGATCGATTTACCTTTTGACCCGTGAAGCACGACGTCTTTGGCTTTTTTATCAAGTTCATCAAACGGTACAGTTAGATCAAAATCATAATGATCGGCTACCGCTTGTAACATCTGAAAATAGTAGTAGCTGCGTTTATCCCAACCTCTAATGGCACCACCTGATAAGCTGAGTTCACCATTACTGACAACTCGCGCAGGGTCAAAAAACTGCCTTGTGCCCAGACCGTCACACGTTTGGCATGCGCCAGCAGGGTTGTTGAACGAGAACATTCTTGGTTCAAGTTCAGTGATGCTGTAACCACAGTGTGGACAAGCAAAATTGGCTGAGAAGACGACTTCTTCGGCGTCAGCTTTGTCCAAATCGGCAATTTTTGCTGTACCGCCGGATAACTGCAATGCAGTTTCAAAAGATTCCGCCAGACGAAGCTGCAAATCATCACGCACTTTGAAACGATCGATAACGACTTCAATCGTGTGTTTTTTGTGGAGGTCTAACTCGGGAGGATCAGATAGGTCACACACCTCACCGTCTATTCTTGCCCGAATGTAGCCTTGTGCTGCTAAGCCTTGAAGCGTTTTGATGTGCTCGCCTTTGCGTTCTTGAACGACGGGAGCGAGCAACATGAGTTTAGTACCTTCAGGCATTGCCAAGACACGGTCCACCATCTGGCTTACCGTTTGTGCATCCAGAGGAACATCGTGATCTGGACAACGTGGTGTACCAACACGGGCATACAGAAGTCTGAGGTAGTCATAGATTTCAGTAATCGTCCCCACTGTCGAACGCGGGTTGTGCGACGTTGATTTCTGTTCGATGGAGATGGCCGGTGATAGACCTTCGATGTGGTCAACGTCAGGCTTTTCCATCATCGACAGGAACTGCCTAGCGTAAGCCGATAAAGATTCGACGTAACGACGTTGACCTTCAGCGTATAACGTATCAAATGCGAGAGACGATTTACCTGATCCCGAGAGTCCAGTAATGACCACGAGTTTGTCTCGTGGAATAGTCAGATCAATGTTTTTGAGGTTATGGGTGCGGGCACCGCGAATATCGATGTTGTCCATTCGAAAGCTATTCAGACCAAAAAAGAAAGTATGCCATAGTCGGCGGAGAAAATAAGGTTTTGTTCTGTTTTTAACACGGTAACGTAAGCCTTATTAAAGCGAAATTTGATTTGGCGGTAACCCGCTAAAACATAAGATTTACGGTCGAATGACGCAACGCGATCACCTATTCATGCAGACTTGGATTTTGTGATACACTTCGACCCCATTTTATTTGAGGTGTGTTGGGAAGTTGAACGGGTTAGAAGTTCGCGCGGCATCGGTACTGGCCGTCGTCTATGTCTTACGTATGCTAGGTTTGTTTATGGTAATGCCTGTATTGGCAATATCGGCGCAGACCTATCCTGACTATTCTCCGTTGTATGTTGGCATTGCCATCGGTGGTTATGGTCTCACCCAAGCGTTATTGCAAATCCCTATGGGCATGTTATCTGACCGATGGGGCAGAAAACCCGTTATTCTATTGGGGTTGTTTGTTTTCGCTTTAGGCAGCTTTGTTGCCGCCTATGCGGACAGTATGGCAGCGATGATTGTTGGGCGAATCCTGCAAGGGGCAGGTGCCATTGCGGGTGCAATTATGGCGTTGGCGTCGGATGTCAGCAGAGAAACTCAGCGCGCCAAGGTCATGGCTATTATTGGCATCGCGATTGGTTTTTCATTTTATATCGCCGTGTTGATTGGGCCTCTACTGGCGAGTAGCGTTGGTTTACAGGGCATTTTCGCGATCACAGGGGTGTTGGCACTGTGTTGCTTACCGTTAGTAAAGTGGGGCGTACCTGATCCCATCACGCATTTAGCCAGCGGAGATATGCTGCCTCAGCGTTCCCAGCTCAAAAGCTTGTTCATGTCATCACAACTATGGCGATTAAACGTCAGCGTGATGGTGCTACATTTGTACATTACGCTGTTGTTTGTGCAGCTTCCCACTACACTGCTTGCCGTTGACATGACCCTTGATTCGCAGTGGCATTTATACCTGCCTGCGCTTGTCTTATCTATCGTGGGGATGGCAGTGCTTATGAGGCTGGCGCCAGGAAAAGCACCAACTAAAATCCTGATGACCTCTGTTATTCTTATGGCTGTGGCATTCGGTATCTTACTGACATTTACCCAACAATGGTGGTGGATTTTTGCTGCGGTAGCAGTCTTCTTTGTCGGCTTTAACTATCTAGAAGCGAATTTTCCGGCATTGGTCAGTAGTATTGCACCAGCAGGACAAAAGGGAACGGCGATGGGCATTTATGCCAGCTTCCAGTTCTTTGGTGCGTTTTTAGGGGGGCTCTTGTCGGGCGTCATCAGCGAAAGCTTCTCATCGTCGTCAGTTTATTTGGTGGGGATTATGGGTGCCGGTATATGGCTATGGCTGCTAGCGGGCTTGAAGTCTGTCGATAAGGTAAAACGGGTTTTATTGCACGGTGCGTTTTCGCAAGAACACAGTGCCGAGGTCAAGCAATCACTCGAACAACTTCCCGGCGTGGTGGAAACCACAGTCGCGAGTCAAGATAGTGTAGTCTACCTCAAAGTCACCGCAGAATTTGATATTCATCAAGCTCAGCATGTCGTTGATGTCTCTCGATAGTCCAAGTGTTATGAATTACCAATTTATCGTTGATTTTATTAAAAAAACAGACTCTGTTACTACGGATTCTGGGCTTATGTATCGCGTGATAGAAGGGAGTGATGGCGTACCACCGACTACTGAGAACAAGGTAAAGGTGCACCACAAAATCTCATTGGTGGACGGCACCATTGTGGACGACACTTATGCACAGAACCAACCGGATGAATTTGATATTGAAGAAGCCATTGATGGCCTTCAAGAGGGCCTTCAGCTTATGCCAACGGGCGCAAGATATGAATTTGTCATTCCCCCAGAACTCGCTTGGGGTAAAGAGGGCAACGGTAGCAAAGTTGGCCCTCAACACTATATGGTGATGGACGTAAAACTATTGTCTTACGCGTGATCGCTGTTTGACTGACTGCGCTGGGGACACTGCATTACGCGCGTGCCGGCAATATGATCGTGAATACAGCGTCGATCACCTCTGAAAATGAACAGCGAATCCATAATGGCAATGATTGGCCCGATGCCGGGAATCTGAGCAATCAAGCCTATTGGCAAAAAGCGCAAATACAGAATTTTAGAAAAGCTCGCTTTGGTGCCATCCAAATTCTCGATACGAATATTCATGTACCGTTTGCCAATGGTTTGGGCGTATTGATGTAAAAAGAATCCATGGATAACAATTAGCGACACTACGCCATAGATAAAGCTTATTACTACTAACTCGACATCCACTTCATTTTGCGCAGCTTCAAAGCGTTCAGCCCCGAAAAACAGGAGTAATGGCACAGTTGCGACAATAGAGATGACCGCATCAATGATCGCAGCGAAAAGTCGTTGCAGGCGCTCGGCTTCTTTAGGGTGATCTTTTTTAACAGTAAACACCAACTCCGGTTTTTCAACGTGTTGCTCGAATACTGGCTCAGTCGATTGCGATTCTATTGGCTCTGGTTCAGGCATTGGCTCGCCGGTTCGCTTTGCAATCTCTCTTTCTATACTCAATACATCGTCAGCAAATCGCTGGCGGTCGAGATTCTTGAGCATTTGTCTCAGTTCTTCTAAAGAATACTGGTCAAAGTTTTCGTTGTTATCCATGAAACTCAAAACATTAAATAAAGTGGCGTTACCCTAACACCAACCCCTTTAATCGTCTAGACGTCAGCACAGATAGCTATGGGACCGTTTATTCTGACCCAGAATGGCTTCTTTTTACCCAATTGCCGTGGCTAGCTGTGTTCAGACTGAACGATATGTGTATCGATAAGGTCAACACACCCAAGTTGATTCCTTGTCATGAAAATGTATACCTATTATTGATGAAAATCGTGCTAATCCAGCGCAAAATGGAGACTTACCATAGAGGATGTAGTAATGATCGATTTGAGTAACTACGATGCCATCATTTTTGACATGGATGGTACATTGATAGATTCAATGAGTCTGCACCTAGAGGCATGGCGCGGCGCGTGTGAGGCGTTTGGTTACCCTTATGATAAACAGTATATGTATTCACTTGGGGGCATTCCAACGGTAAAAACAGTAGAGATGCTCAATCAAAAATACGATATGTCTCATTGTCCCGAAGCGGTAGCCAAAACCAAACGAGAATTGTGGAGCAGTTACAGTCAGTACCCTCCACTGATTGACGATACTTTCGCGATTTTTCAATACTACCGTCCTATTAAGCACATTGGTGTTGGAACGGGTGCCGAGCGAGACCACGCAGAAACGCTATTAAAACATCACGGTTTGTTACCCGAGCTTGATGTGCTGGTCACCTCCAGTGATGTCGAACATGGTAAGCCTCACCCGGAAACCTTTTTGAAAGCCGCCCAAAAAATGGGTGTTGACCCTGCGCGATGTGTGGTGTTTGAAGACACCAATATTGGCGAGCAAGCGGCAATTCGCGCAGGAATGGATTGTATATTAGTCGTCAATGGTAAGGTCGCGCACTGACGATAGTTCTTCTCTCTGTTTGTACAGTTCCGCTGGCATACCGATGTGATACGCTAGTGCGAGAATGTGCATTGATATGTACCCAGTTTAAATGAAATGCAGTATACTGGCGTGCTATAAGATGCTAACGCATAGCTACATCCTGCGCCATACAAAGGCCTAACAGTAATTAGCTTTGCCAGAATAATATTACAGGAGATATCCATGGCCAGTAGAGGCGTGAACAAGGTTATCCTAGTTGGAAACCTTGGTAATGATCCAGAAGTTAGATACATGCCTAACGGTAACGCGGTAGCCAACCTGAGCTTGGCAACCAGCGAAAGCTGGAAAGACCAACAAGGCCAAATGCAAGAGCGTACTGAATGGCACCGTTTAACCATGTACCGTCGTCTTGCAGAAGTGGCAGGCGAGTATTTGAAAAAAGGTTCACAAATTTACGTTGAAGGTAAACTTCAAACGCGTAAATGGCAGGATCAACAAGGTCAGGATCGCTATACAACTGAAATCATCGTTGACCAAATGCAAATGTTGGGTGCCCGTGGCCAAGAAGGCGGCAATGCAGGTGGTGGATATCAGCAGCGTCCTCAAGGCGGCAACCAAGGTTACCAGCAACAAGGCGGACAGCAAGGTGGCGGCTATCAACAGCAAGGTGGTCAACAAGGCGGTGGTTTCCAACAACAGCAAAACCGTCCTGCGCAACAGCCGCAATCTCAACAGCCTCCGATGGCTGAGCCTGATTTCGACTTCGACGACGATATTCCGTTTTAATTTCCAGTACAGTTAGAAGCTGCAGAATTAAACTCAGGATGACGGAAAGGCACTGTTGATACAGGGCCTTTTTTTGTGCCTAATTTGCAGTAATAGTGGCACGCACGGATGGCAATAGTCGTCGACTTACGTCTACAAACGCTTGGTTCTTTAGCTCAAGTCTGGCGCTGTTATTAGGCGTAGCACCATGCAACGAAACAACATGAGACAAGTTGACTAGATAGGAGCGATGAACCCGTAAAAACGTATCAGGCAACGCACCCTCAAGTGTTTTTAACGACCCCGAGTAAAGACGCTCTGTTTGATCGCAAAGATGTAACTCTACATAGTCACCAGCCGCTTTGCAGTAAGCTATGCTATCACTGTCGACCATTTCTGTTTTGCCGCCAATTGTGATTTCAAGCCGCGTTGGTGCGTTTTGACTTGCCTGCTGAGCGAGTTGGTACTCGAGTTTGGCGATAACGCTTTGGTCTTGTGCGCGTTGTTGCTCCGCCAAGGCCATATCTTTTGCCTGTTGATAAAGCAAGAACATCAGCAGCCCAGCAACAAGTAAGAAGTATAAAAATTCATGGAACATGGCTGTGGCCAACCATGATGTCAGTAAAAACAAACCTTGCGCTATCGACCATTGCAACAAGTCGGGGCGCTTTTGTTTTATGCTTTGGAAAACGCTCAGTAACAAGCCTCCAATAAGTGGCAACACGAACGCCAATAGTGTTTTAAAGTCAAATCCAGGCGCAAATAGTACGGCTAGTATTGTGAGTATGGCCCCAGCGGCAAACCAGCGTTTGGCATAGTTTGCTTGACTCATCATCGACGTATACGCAAGTAAACTTAGCCCAAATATCACAGAGCAAGTCGTAATCAAAATCAATCGAATATCGTGCACAGGATAGGAGTATTCGACCAACCCTCGATAAATTTCTGCGCCCAGCTGAAGCGCAGCAACAACGCACATTAAGGTGAACAGCCCAAATGCCCGTCGCTCTCTGTGATAAAACCAAAATGCGCCAAAATACACAGCTCCCAACGTAAATGCGCCAATCAATATTAATCCTACTTCACCGAAGGTTTGAATAACGCCTAATGGCGATTGATAAGGGCCAATTGCCATAAAATGGACAGGATTGCCTAAATGAAGGTAGTTGTGCTGGGCCGATACGACAATAGTCAGTTCATTTTTGCCCACACGAAGCAACTGATTTGGAATATAAAACACGCTATCCATTTTGCCAGGGACTTCAGACGTGTCTGATGCGGGTTGGCCATTTTGACCTAAAAGGATGCCGTTCAAATAAACCTGGGATGCGTTTTTTCCAAAGAAATACAGCCCTTGGGGTGTGTCGCTGTCAACCAATGCCCCAGGTATATCAACGCTAAACGCGATCAGCTGCAACTTATCTTGCACATCGACATAACCCAATTGAGTCGACATACATTTATCCAAAGACAACGACTGAATCGATACGGGCACATCCGCTAAAGGACAAACGGAGACAGGTTGATTAAACGGGATATTTACATATTCGGTCGCATCCACTTTTGCGTTTATCAGCGATACCAAAAACAACATGAACAGCAATGTCGATATCAAACTTAAATACGTTTTGGGGCGTTGCCGTTTACCGAACATTGACTACCTTTTATCGAATTCAAAGGGCTAGACACTACCGCTAGCCGAGAATGAATAGGGTTTCCTTCACGTGTTGATCACAATCGACGTCAGCAAACCTTTGTGAGGACTCATACTATGCGAACCCTATTGATATATCTACTCAAGCTTGTGCTAGTGATAGCGTTGACAGGACTAACCCCTGTTTTTGGTAAGGCTAAGGAAAAGCCAATCGTTTTTAAAGCCAACAGTGGTGAAACGACAGACGCCTTTGAAGGACATTTCTTTGTGCTAGAGAATCGAAATAATCCAGCCAGTCGTAAAATCCGCATCAACTATGTTCGTTTTCCGGCAACCGGCACTAAGCCAGGTAATCCAATCGTGTACTTGTCAGGTGGCCCGGGCGGCTCGGGTATTGGAACTGCGAAATGGCGTCGATTCCCCATGTTTATGGCAATGCGCCAGTTTGGAGATGTGATTGCTCTGGACCAAAGAGGCACGGGAGCATCAGAGCAAGCTGAACACTGCGAAGCAGAACAACAGTTACCTGAAAACACCGATATCAAGGCACAAGACTACCTTGCTATTTTCAAAGCGGGAGCGGCGTTTTGCTTGTCTCATTGGCAGGCTCAAGGTATCGATATTTATGGGTACAATACTGTTCAAAATGCGCTAGATATTAATGATCTGCGTGTGCACCTAGGTGCAGACAAAGTTACGCTTTGGGGAATCTCATATGGAACTCATCTCGCGCTGACAGCGGTGAAAACCTTTCCTCAGTACATTGATAAACTTGTGTTGGCCAGTGCGGAAGGACTCGATCAAACGGTAAAACTGCCTGCCAGAACGGATGCTTATTTGAGTCGTGTACAGGACGTCATTAATCAGCAGGCGTTGGGAAAACAAATCCCGGACCTAAAAGGCCTTATGCACCGAGTTCATCAAAAAGCATCGAATACGCCTTTTGAAATTGCGTTAACCAAGCAAGACGGATCCACTACAACGGTTTTTATTAGTGACGATGCGCTTAAGCGTATTGCTGGTTACATGGTAGCGGACCCAGGACCAAACTTAGCCATGCTGATTCAACTTTACTTCACTTTGGATATCGGCGTGACAGATATGTTGACGGGTATTTTGCAACAAGTGGGCTACGCAGATGACAGCATTTCCTTCAGACTGATGCCACTAGCAATGGATGTCGCGTCTGGGATAACGGCAGCGCGTTTAGATAAAGTCATGACCCAAGCACAACACGCTACACTGGGGTTAGCCCTTAACTTCCCCATGCCTCAGCTGCTTGGTCTCGACAATGCCCTCGATTTAGGGGATGACTTTCGCCGCGCACCCATAGCGAGTATTCCCACACTACTATTTAGCGGCACTTTGGATGGTCGAACCTATGTGCAGTCACAAACAGAAGCCGTTGCTGGTTTAAAAAACCTACATCATATTATCGTTGAAAATGCAGGTCACAATTTATTTATGAGTAACCCAGAGGTACAAGTGCGTATCAATCAATTTCTTTCTGGGTCCAAGCCCGATACGTCCAGCATCCAGCTTCCGCTACCAGATTTGACCTTGTCACCTCCTGGACGCAGATAAACTCGGCTGCCACGTTTAATAGCGGCCCACTATCGTTGTGTGGGCCTCGACATCTTGGGTTACAACGGCTCCTGCGCCAACTATAGCCGATTCTCCAACAGTGACGCCCGGATATACTTTGACATTGGCTCCTAACCAAACCTTGGGCTCAATAACTATCGCACCTTGCTGCTGATCAACCTGAGTGAGTACTTGGCAATTGGGGCCAATGAAAGCTCCTTCTCCGATATCGACCCCGTGGGTATCGTCAATCCAAACATTGTGATTGATATACACGTGGTCGGCGATACGAAGTTGCAGACCTGTCGCAAAATTAAAGCCTTGCTCGATAAAGCAATGGCCTAACTCGACAATATAGGGGGCCAGAAGCTGCGTACGCTTTAGCGGGTGACCTTCGTCACTGATCGAGAATCGCTGGCAGGCTTGTCGGGCTGAAGAGGTTTGATGAGGCATATTCACAATTGATTACTCTATGTAATGTTGGATGCACTGACAATCTGCGTTAGTCTGCACGTTGAATTCAGCACGAGATGTTAACCATTGGAAATTATACTGATTCGGCATGGAAAGCCACTCTCTGCCGCAAATACAAAATTAAGCGGTGAAGGATTTAAACAATGGGTTACTGATTACGATGTCAGTGAGCTAGACCCACAAAGTCATCCGCAGCAAAGAATCGATTTAAGCCACTACCATGTGATTTCAAGTGATCTTAAGCGTGCCATTGATTCGACAATCCACTATTGCGGGCACCAGCCTATTGCCTCTTTTGAATTGTACAGGGAAATGGATATTCCTTTTTATCCTTCGTCTTTAACACTGCGTGCATGGACCTGGGTATATTGGAATCGGTTGCGATGGATTCTAGGTAAACCCGGCCCGTTTGAGAGCTTTGTACAAGCAAAAGACAGAGCGAAACGGGCGGCAAAGGAACTCGAACATTTAGCCAATGAACACAAGCGCGTGGCGCTGTTTGCTCACGGTATGATGAATCGTTATATTCGTATCTACTTGAAAGAACTTGGTTGGCACGTGGAAGAAAAGGACAATAAATATTGGGGCGTCAATCGTT
Source organism: uncultured Alteromonas sp. (assembly GCA_963922845.1). GTDB lineage: Bacteria > Pseudomonadota > Gammaproteobacteria > Enterobacterales > Alteromonadaceae > Alteromonas. The sequence continues at coordinate 24,728 of CAWUJV010000032.1, read as the reverse complement.
TGCGGTTAGATAGTTGAGTAAGTATTAACCAACTTTTTACGGATATTATGCCAAAGTATACCTATCTAGCCCCCCTTGGAGCGCTGGCGCTTTGACTAAAACTCTGTTGTAATTGGGAAATTACAAGAATATAGCAAGTAAGCTTATGCGTATTGGATGGCGTACCTTTCTTAAGCAAAAACTTCGGACCAAATCGGCCTATCACTCGGTTGGTATTGCTGTGGGTCACGAAGCGGTTACTGTGTGTTTGCTGAAGCAAGAACAAGGACGCCTGATTGTGGTCAAAGAGCAAATGCTTAGCGTAGGGCAATGGCCCGAGCAGCTCTCCAATTGGGTCGACCAGCATAATGTTGGCCCAACTGCTTGTTATGTCGCATTTTCGATGGACTACTACCATCTACTCCAAATTGACCGTCCCGCCGTAGAAGACGCTGAATTAATGTCGGCACTCGCTTGGCCAATCAAAGAGATATCTGGAACTGACGCACCTTTAGTATATGACTATGTGGATTTGCCTGTCCCCTTAGCGGGCAGTAAAAAAGTCAATGTTGCAGCATTGCCACAACCTGAAGTTGAAAAAGTTATTGAAGCCGTTGTGACCGCAGGACTGTGCCTAAAGCACATCACTGTCGCTGAATTGGTGACATGCGACCTCATTGCACCGGATAAAGACCCTTTACTGATGTTAGTGCAAGAAGCGGGTGAGGAGATTAGCCTTAATGTCATTAAAGATGGACATTTGTACGTATCGCGTCGACTCAAAGGCTTTGAAAATTTGGGCAGTTTTAGCGAACAAGAACTGCAAATGGGATTGGCTGATTCACTTAGTGTGCAAGTTCAACGCTCGATGGATTATTTTGAAAGCCAATTGCGGCAGCCTCCTATCCGCAATATTTCAATTCGATTAGACACGCCTCACCCCAATGTGCTTGCAAATTTAATCAGCCAATCGGTTAACGCAACAGTGACACCACTTTCGCTTGATATCGACAATGAGTCTGGTGGTGATGTATCAAGGTTGAATATGGTTGCTCTGGGCGCGGCATTGTCACAACAAAACCACAAGCGTTTAGAAGAAGCGGCTAAAGAGGTGAGTGCATGAAGCATCGCTTAAATCTTTTTACGCCAGACTTAGCCCCCAAGCTTGACTTGTTATCGCTTAACAGCGTGGTGGGGTTCTGTGCCGCTGTTGCGCTTTTGTTGACGCTTACTTGGGCTGGTTTAGCGTGGCAAGGTGATGGTTTATCGAGTCAATTAAACGTACTTCAGAGTGAGCAGCGTCAATTGCAAGCAGACGTGGATAAACTACAAATGGCGATGCAAAATCGCAAGCCAGATCCGGTGCTAGAACAAAAAGTGGCGAGTAAGCAGAAAATGTTAGAGCGCCAGCAACGATTATTGCAAGAGTTTGCCCAACGTGAGGTGATTAAAACGCAAGGTTTTGCGCCGCTTTTAACCGATCTGGCCAATCAGTCTAGTGGTGACCTATGGTTAAATTCTATCGAAATAGACGAACTCAATATGCTGCTGGACGGTGAAGTGACCAAACCCGAGGCTTTCCCTCAATGGTTGCAGCGTTTAGCACAAACTCGAACATTTACTGGTAAAACTTTTGATACCGCTAGAGTGTTTAGAGATAACGATGTTTTGCGATTTGAGTTAAAAACTGAGCGAGCAGAAGAAAGCGACGAGCAAGGAGCGGGTGGTGAGTGACGAATTAACGCTTCATTACAAATTTGCTGCGATTTCTCAACGCGAAAAAGTGATGGTTTTGTCTGCCGGAATCGTGGTTATCGTATTGGTGCTGTTCACTTTTTTGGTTGAGCCCACTTTCAAACACAATCGTTTTATGGCAACTGAAATCAGTGGTCTCGAGATACAAATCAACTCTCTAAAGCAACAAAAAGACGTCTTCGCTGAGGCGCTGAGCGAAGACCCTAATGCTGAACTTAACGCTGTGTTGACGCAACTTGATAAACGACAGCTAGAGTTAGAACAAGCCTTTGCAGCTGAATTACAAGAGCTCGTGTTACCAGCTCAAATGCCGATTTTAATTGAGCAAGTGTTTCAGCAAGCAAAAGCGTTAGAACTGGTCGAGATGAGCTCATTGGCACCCGTCAACATCTTTGCCGATAATCCTGAAATGGAAGATGTCGCGCTCTATCAACACGGGGTTAAATTGGTATTTAGTGGAAGGTATTTTGATGTGCGCAACTTTTTAGCACAGTTAGAGCGATTAACATCTCAAGTGTATTGGCGCTCTATGTCCTATCACGTAAGTGAATACCCGAACGCCGAAGTAGTCATAGAGGTGTACACGTTAAGTACAGAGAGGGCATTTATTGGTGTTGAATAAATTTCTATCTGGGATCGTGGTGCTTACATACAGTTTGTTAGTGAGTACGCCATCCGTTGCCCAACAAAAAACAGGCGAAGTTGACCCGACCAAGCCTCGCGCCTATGTCAATAGTGGACAAACGGCGTCGACGTCTTCCCAAGAGGGACGTTTGGCTTTGGAGGCAATCTTTATTTTGCCTCAATCACGCAGTGCTATTATTAATGGTACACGGGTGACTGAGGGTGACACGGTAAACAATGCGCTGGTTAAAGCGATTGAGCCAAACAAGGTGCAAATAGTACGGCAAGTCGAGGGCAGTTGGACAGACTCAGTACTGTATTTGAATCAGCAAGACAACATTAAAACAATAGTCGTGGAAGATGACCAAACTCAATAAGTTATTTCAAAGTGCGCTGTTATGCTTACTGGCAACAACACTGGTTGCCTGTCAGTCTGCACCGCCTTCTCATGTAGAAACGTCGCTGAAACAACAGCTCGACGAGCAGCTTAAACTCGAACAGCAATCTGGTGCTGCGGGTCCTGAGCTGGCTCAGTTGCCCGATGCCGTAACCGATGCATTGAGACCTGAATCAACAGGTTCTGCGTCGTCTTCCTCTCTGTTTGGTCCTGAAAAATATGACATCAATGCGCAAAATGTTGATGTGAGAGCTTTCTTCGCAGGTTTGGTGGCCGATACACCCTATAGCGTTGCTATTCATCCCAGCGTTGCCGGCACGGTATCCCTCAGTCTTAAACAGGTCGAAATGGATCATGTTTTTGACTTGGTAAGTGACCTGTATGGCTATGATATTGAGAGAAAAGGTACCGTCTATCGCGTTCAGCCGGCAGGCATGAAGACAGAAACATTCAGTGTTAATTATTTGCTGATGCAACGGGATGGTCAGACGCAAACGAGTATTATCTCTGGCGGCGTATCGCAGGCCGGTGGTAACGGCCAAAATGGCGGCGGCGCGGGCAACTTTAATAATTTCAGTGGCAACTCGCAAAACAGCAACAACTTTGGAAACGGTGCTGGCAATGTGAATAACAATGGCACGGCAATAAGCACCCGTACCGAGACAAATTTCTGGGATGATTTAGAGACCAGTTTACAAGGCATGATAGGCACAGATGGCGGCCGGGCTGTTTTTGTGACCCCTCAGGCCGGATTAGTTACGATTCGTGCACTCCCCAACGAAATTAAAGCAATAAAACGCTTCCTCAAAGTGTCAGAAGAGAGTTTGCAGCGTCAAGTTATTCTTGAAGCGAGAATTCTTGAAGTGATTCTGAATGACGATTATCAGCAAGGCATCAACTGGACTGACATTGTCGCTAATATCGGTAGTACAGATTTTAGTTTCTCGAATACCGCGGGGACGTTCGGTAACCAGATTTCAGCCAGCTTGGGTGGTATTTCTAGTTTGTCTATCGTCAATCAAGACTTTACCGGCGTGTTGTCTTTGTTGTCGAGCCAAGGCAATGTACAAGTGTTATCAAGTCCACGTGTGACCGCGATTAACAATCAAAAGGCGGTGATTAAAGTCGGTGATGATGAATACTTTGTAACAGACGTATCGAGCCAAAATACCATTACGTCAACTACAACGTCAGTCGTGCCAGATATCGAGTTGACGCCTTTCTTCAGTGGTATTGCACTCGATGTCACGCCGCAGATCGATGAAACCGGCACAGTGTTACTGCATGTTCATCCATCCGTGATTGAAACGGAGGAACAGGAAAAGGTCGTCACACTTAACCAAGAGCAAATTGTGTTGCCGTTGGCACAAAGCACGATTCGCGAGTCTGATACGATTATTCGGGCGCGTTCTGGAGAAATTGTTGTGATCGGCGGTTTGATGCAAACTACCATTTCCGATACGAACACACATACCCCGCTGTTGGGGGATATTCCATTATTGGGCGAGCTGTTTACTAACCGCCGAGAAGTTGAACGAAAAACCGAGTTGATCATTTTGCTCAAACCAACGGTCGTTGGTCCGGGAACGTGGGCAAATGAAATTGAAAAAAGTCGTGCGCAGATGGCCGACTGGTTGTATGTGGACTAAGCATGTACTTGTATCACTTTGGCATTAAAGAGCTCCCTTTCACGCTCACGCCGAATACAAGCTATTTTTTTGGGCTTCCCAGTCATAATGAAGCCCTTGCTGTCCTATTAACTGCTTTGAAGACAGGTGAGGGGTTTATTAAAGTAACCGGCGAAGTCGGTACCGGCAAAACACTCATTTGCCGGAAACTGCTTAATGAACTGCCTGATCATTTTCAATCGGCGTATATCCCCAACCCTTTGTTGTCTCCATCGGAATTGAGAAGAGCCGTTGCTAGTGAGTTGGGTGTTGAATTGACCGCCCAAAGCGACCAACAAGAGTTTACGCAGCGTATTCAACAAAAACTGATCGATATAAATCAATCACACCGCAGTGCAGTTTTGATTATCGATGAAGCTCAAGCGTTACCCATGGAAAGCATTGAAGCGCTGCGGCTGATGACCAATTTGGAAACTGAGTCGAGAAAGTTATTGCAGGTTGTCCTGTTTGGACAGCCCGAGCTTGACGAGAAACTCGCATTGCCCGAACTTCGCCAACTGCGTCAAAGAATTACGTTTAGTTATGGCTTAAAGCTGATGGATGAAGACCAAGTATACCAGTACGTACGACATCGGGTGTCGGTTGCAGGTTATTCAGGTCAAGAACTGTTTAATCGTCAGTGTTGTCGTTTGCTTATCAAGGCTAGTGGTGGCACGCCGCGCATCGTTAATGTGCTTTGCCACAAGTCCTTGATGTTAGCCTTTGGCGAAGGCTTACAGCACGTCGAACCCAGGCATGTTCTGGCGGCGGCAAAAGATACAGAAGCGGCGCTCTCAGAGGGGAGTGGCTATCGAGTCAAAGTGGCGGCAGGGCTAGCCGTGTTGGCAATGGGGATTATCGCGATTGTGTTTGCGATTCAAGGAGGAGCAGTGTGAGCGTCGTTAACCAAATGCTCCAAGACTTGGAAAAACGTCAAGGCGAGCAGAGCTCAAGCGCCAACTATCAACCGCCCAAGCCGTCTTCAGGCGTGTCATTACGCGTGGTCATTTGGGGCGTCATTATATTGGTTTGTGTCGCCGCGGGTGCCTATTGGCTAATGCTGGGTGAAACCAATCGTGACGCAAAGCAAAACCATCGTACTGTGATTGTGCCAATTAATCAGCAACAGCCCACCCAAGCCGACGTGCTGACAGAAAACGTCGATGACATTGAGGCAGACGGGACAGTGTTTGACGATGAAGATGATCCGACACCCTCATCAATCTCTACGGTAAGTAGTGACAGTGCCCCGGTTGACCTTGATGAATCAGATACGACAACCCAATCCAATGAAGCGACAGAATTGGGTACCCAAACTCAGCCAGCAAAAGACGATATGGCAACGGTTATTCCTGCTGAGCCAAGTGTGCTGACGATTTCTAAACCCAACCAAGGTGAACCGCAATTAGGCTTAATACAGCGTGCTCGTCGCGCGGCGAGTCAAGGCAACACGGCTGAGGCAATAGCGTTGTTTCAAACGCTCATTCAACGTGAACCTGAAAACATCGAAGGCTACAAATCCTTAGCGGCATTGTATTTTGGTCAAGGAAATGTGGCAAGTGCTCAACAGGTATTAGAGCGAGCGATAAATGACGTCGATGGCGAAGATGACGCGCTTAGGCTGATGTTGGCAAGACTGTTTTCTCGTCGTGGTGATACTCAGGCGGCTTTGGCGGTTCTCAAGGCGCAGCCCGTTCCCGAAAGTGACGACTTACTTGCTCAACGGGCGTCGCTATCGCAATCAGCAGATGATTTGGAACAAGCGATAAAGGATTATCAGCAGTTGACAACACGACAACCAAACGTCGCAAAATGGTGGCTAGGGTTAGCCGTGTCTGCGGACAAAAAAGGACAACTAGATTTATCCCAACACGCTTATAACGAAGCGATTTCATTAGGGCAATTAGACGGCGAAGTGATGAACTTTATGCGTCAGCGCTTAGTGGTATTAGGTGAGAAAGCGCAAGAAGAGGTGCAGCCGTGACAAAAATGAAAATGCGATTAGGGGATCTGCTCGTTCAGCAGGGCGCCATTTCTGAAGAGCAACTGATGAGTGCCCTTGCAGAGCAACGTCAGACGGGTCGAAAACTCGGCGCGACGTTAATCGCAATGGAATTGGTGTCAGAGCAGCAACTTCTAGAAATTCTGTCGGCTCACCTTGATGTGCCTTTGATTGATATTGACAACTACAACGTTAATCCAAATGCGGTCAAGTTACTGCCTGAGATTCAAGCCCGTCGTTATCGAGCATTAGTCATAGATGACAAAGGCGACAGCTTAGTTGTGGCGATGAGCGACCCCGCTGACTTAACCGCAGTCGATAATCTCAATGACATTTTGCCTAAGCCAATAGAGCTTGCGGTTATCAGTGAAGGACAACTATTTAACGCCTACGATAACCTGTACAGGCGTACTGAAGAAATTGCGTCTTTTGCGCAAGAGTTGGCTGAAGAGTATCAAGCTGAGGAAGATTTCGATCTCGCAACAGGTATCGATAGCGAACAAGATACCGCCGTTGCCCGTTTACTTCAGTCAATTTTTGAAGATGCGGTGCAAGCCAAAGCGTCAGATATTCATATCGAACCGGATGAGAACCAATTGCGTATCCGTCAGCGAGTTGATGGCACGTTACAAGAAACGGTGATTCCAGAAAAAAATATTGCCGCGGCCTTGGTTTTGAGGCTCAAATTGATGGCCGGTTTGGATATTTCAGAAAAACGTATGCCCCAAGATGGCCGAACACACGTGCGGGTTAAAGGTCATCGAATTGATGTTCGTTTATCGACCATGCCGATACAAGCAGGCGAATCTGTTGTTATGCGTTTGCTCGATCAGTCTGCGGGTTTGTTGACTCTCGACGAGACGGGCATGCCTGGGCCTTTACTCAAGCGTTTTCGCAATTTGCTCCATCGACCGCACGGGATGATGTTGGTCACCGGTCCAACGGGGTCAGGTAAAACCACAACGTTATATGGTGCGCTGAGCGAGCTCAATCAACCACACAATAAAATCATCACTGTCGAAGACCCTGTAGAGTACCGGTTGCCTCGGGTTAACCAAGTGCAGGTGAATCACAAAATTGATTTAACCTTCTCTAACGTACTGAGAACAACATTACGTCAAGACCCCGATATCATCATGGTCGGTGAGATGCGTGACCAAGAAACGGTAGAGATTGGCCTGCGAGGCGCGTTGACCGGTCACTTAGTATTGTCCACGCTGCATACCAACGACGCGGTTAGTTCTGCTATTCGACTACTAGATATGGGGGCGCCCGGTTATTTGGTTGCCAGTTCATTACGAGGAATCGTTGCGCAGCGTTTGGTTAGAAAAGTCTGTGATAATTGTGAAACCACCTATACCCCAACGGAAGATGAATGGTTCTGGTTGAGCAATATTGATAAGGAAGTGCGAAACGTCACCTTTAAAAAAGGCGCGGGCTGTCAAAAGTGCAACCAAACAGGCTATCGCGGCAGGATTGGTGTTTTCGAACTGCTCGAAATGACTGACATGATGATGGATGCGTTGAAATCTGGCGATACTACAGCATTTGGTCATGCTGCTTTACAAAGCCCAGGTTATCAACCGCTTTCTCATGTTGCATTGACCTACGCAAAAATGGGTGTCACAACAGTCGACGAGGTCTTGAAACTGGTAGAGATGGTTGCCGAAGCGCCGCAAACCGAGCCGTCGATGGCATCAGACACGTTGCAGACACAACCGGAATCTACCGAGCCGGCTGACCAAAGCTCTAACACAGCGTTGCCCAAGTTTCCTGACACGGGTGGCCTAAGTCTGGAGGATATTCCAGATGGCTAAATTTACGTATAAAGGTCGCGAGGCAACCGGAAATCTTACGTCTGGTACCATTGATGCGGTGGATGCGTCGAGTGCCGCTAAGATGTTGTTAGCGAGAAACGTGACCCCTATTCAAATAGAGCAGAGCGACGGAAAGCAAAAAGTGACGGCGTCCTCTGAGATCAACTTTCTCACGCCCAAAGTGACGTTGGACGATTTGGTTATTTTGTCTCGTCAGATGTATTCGTTGACAAAAGCGGGCATACCTATATTGCGTGCGGTTAGTGGCTTAGCGGAGTCGACTTCCTCGCTACGGCTAAAATATGCCTTGACCGATGTGATCTCGCAGCTAGAGCGTGGACGGACATTTTCGTCTGCGCTACACCAACATCCTCGTATTTTTAACGACTTATTCGTGAGCGTTATTCACGTTGGTGAAAATACCGGTCGGCTCGACGAAGCGTTTTTGCAATTGGCTGAATACTTAGAGCGGGAACAAGAGACGCGGAAACAGATCAAGGCTGCCACTCGCTACCCGATTTTTGTCATTGTCGCGATCGTGATTGCGTTCGTCATCATGAACGTCATGGTAATCCCTAAATTTGCGGATATGTTCAACAAGTTTGATGCCGAACTGCCTGCTATGACCCAACTACTGCTGGGGATGTCAGGTTTCTTTATGACCAAATGGCATTGGCTGATATTGGGGTTAGGGGCAGCAACGTTTGCGATTTATCGCTACATAAATTCCCCGCAAGGACGTTACAAGTGGGATGGCATTAAATTGCGATTGTGGATTGTCGGCAGTATTTTCACGCGCTCGTTGCTTGGACGTTTTGCCCGCAGTTTCTCGATGATGCTCAAATCAGGTGTGCCTTTGACTACGGCGTTGAATCTGGTGGCGGATGCCGTAGACAACAAATACATGGGCGCGCGTATTATCGAAATGCGTCAACGGATTGAAAAAGGTGAAAACCTCACCCGTGTTGCTCAAGCCAGTGGCTTGTTTACTCCGATGGTGATGCAAATGATTAATGTCGGTGAAGAAACGGGGCGGGTTGATGAGTTATTAGCCGAGGTGGCTGAATTTTATGAACGAGAAGTAGATTTCGACCTAAAAAGTTTAACCGCTAAAATTGAACCACTATTGATCGGAGTGGTGGCGGTGATGGTATTGGTTCTCGCGTTGGGTATATTTACGCCCATGTGGGACATGATGGGCGCGATAAAAGGTCGCTGATATGAAGCTACAAGAACACGCAGAACGAAATCAACGGAAGTTAATGATGAACATCTTCGTCATAGTGGCGTTTGCGGCCTTGATGATGTTTTTTATTGTACGCCTTTATAGCAATGAACCCAATTTGCATCGCCAGTTTATGTTTACGTTGTCAGAACAGTTTCAACGCACGGTAACGAACGCGCATTGGCAATGGCAAGCCGATGGTCGTCCAAACATGATTATGTTGGTGCATTATGACGAACAATACCGAGAGACCGATCGTCGACCGGTGAAAATGGCCCATTTTGGCTGGCCCAAAGTGGAACCCACAAGCCAAGGCTGTGGTAAGTTGTGGCAAATGTTACTTAACCTGCCGCAAGTCGTTGACGGTTTTCGGATTATCCCTGAATACTATCAAGGCGACTTAGTGAATAACGAACCTCAGAATTCCCGTTGTCGATTTAGGTTAAGTACGGGAACACATTTTGATTATCACATTTACTCGGGAACGGTAGACAATACCGAGCTGAAATAGAAGCACTGTAGGAGAGATGAACATGGGATTTGGGCATTCATATCGGAGCAAGCCTACTGGGCAAAGTGGCTTTACTCTAATCGAGTTGGTCATTGTTGTAGTGCTGCTTGGGTTGCTGGCAGCGGTTGCGATTCCTCGTTTTCTAGATGTGACCGAGGACGCCGAGGACGCGTCTGTAGAAGGTGTGGCGGGTGGCTTTGCCACAGGTGTCGGCTTAGTGCGTGCGCAATGGGAAATTGAATCTCGACCTCAGGATAACCAAGCCGCTAATGTCACATTTGTGACGATTGAAGGCATTCAGGTCGGTGTTGACAGAGATACGGGTTATCCCACTGGCCAAATTAATACCGATGCGAGTACCGAAGATGATGTGATGTCACTGTTAGATTGTGAAAGCATTTTCAATCTTATTATGCAAAGTGCACCAACGATTACGTCTAACTGGAATAATCGCCCGTTTGAGGAACATCGATATTTCACTACTCTCTCTTTAGGAACCGGTGCGGGCGGCAACGATCAGTGTTTGTATTACCTCACCGCCACAGTGCGTAACTTAACAGCGGAACCGGTAGATAACAGCTCAGGAAACGGATTTATTTATGACCCTAGGATTGGGCAGGTAATTGTATTTAGTAACAATTAGGCTAATAAAGCCACTTAGTACTGTACTGATTTATAAATTCATGAATAATAACGTTAACTAACAAGAGGGATAAACACATGCAACAGCGTGGTTTTACACTAATAGAACTAATTATTGTTATCGTCATCCTTGGTATTTTGGCGGTCACAGCAGCGCCGCGATTCATCGACTTGCAAAGCGATGCAAATGCGAGCGTACTTCAAGGTGTCCGTGGAGCATTGCAAGGTGGCGCACAGCTCGTTTACGCCAAGTCTGCTATTGCAGGTGAGCAAGATAGCGCTGGCGAAGAAGTGACGATTAATGGCGAAGCCGTGACAACAGACTTTGGTTACCCAGATGCATCAGCCGCGTCAGTGGCTGAGGTTACAGCTTATGCAGAAATTAGTTTGCAATTGTCTACTGATTCAAATCCGACATCGGACTTTATATTGACTCTTGTTTCTGGCACGCCAGATGCCTATGCTATCACTCCGAATGGTACGGCATACAATGCAACTGCCGGTAGTGCTTGTCAGGTGTTGTATACCGAGACAACGTCAGCAAATGCATCTCCTACTATTGTAGTTCAGGACGGTGGCTGCTAAGCAAACGTCTAGCGCGAGCAGGGTGAGTTCATCCTTGCGATCTTTGAATCAAGTAAAGTCACCCATGGGTGGCTTTACGTTGATTGAACTCATCATTACTGTTGTGCTAATTGCAACGCTTGCTGTTGTAGCAGGGTCCCGCTTTCAAGGCCGCTCTGGTTATCCTGAGTACGCCTTTCAAAAACGCCTAATTTCAGCACTGAGATATACTCAAACTCAGGCCATGCATGACACCCGAGACGGCTTTTGTCACCAAATTAACTTCCAGTTTGGTGCAGGTAGTGCCGCTTTTGGGCCTCCCACCACAGACTATTCTCCTGGTAATCAAGCCAATTCGTGTGCCTCGACGATAGATTTTGCCAGTGATGATTTTTTGCGCACGAGTAGTGCTGAAATTACTGATGAATCGATCAGTTTCAGTGGTGCGGACGGTTCATTCCCCACGCTAAATTATATTGGATTTGATTCATTAGGACGGCCGATCACCAGTCTACTTAGTTGTCGCGCAGGGGACTGTCGCCTGACATTTACCGGAGAAAGTGCCGTATCGGTGTGTATCGGTCAGCAGGGATATATCTATGCGTGTTAAATCTAAGTCGTTGTCTGCGAATGGATTTACGTTGATCGAGCTGGTAGTCGGCATGGTTGTTTTTAGCGTCGTCATGCTTATCGTTATCAATCTGGTAGCGACACAGTCAAGAAGAAGCATTGACCCAATTTGGCAGGTGCGAGCGACAGAGCTTGCATCGTCGATGACTAGCGAAATTATGTCCAAAGCATTTGACGAGGTGTCTACGGCGTTAACCGGCAACCTACGGTGTAATGAAGGTGGAAGTACGTGTACTGCAAGCGCCAATTTGGGCCCTGACGGAGAGAGTAGAGACGAATTTGATGATGTCGACGATTACCATGGACTGAATGAAGCAAGCGGCAACATTCTCAATACACTTGGCACGCCCATGTTGGTGGATGGTGAACCCTTGTATAAAGGCTTTTCTGCTAGTGTCAGTGTGTTTTATGACAACAACCTAGATGGGATCGATGACGGTGTTGTGGGCAATGCAAAATTGATCGTGATTACTGTGACGACGCCAGACAATGAAGCTATTCGCTTCTCACGCTATCGGTGGAATTTCTGATGAGAAAATCCAACGGTTTTACTCTTATTGAGCTGGTTATCGTTGTCACTATTCTTGGTGTAGTAGGGGTCGGTATCGCTAGCTTCGTAAGAAGTTCGATGCAAATTTTCATCGACGTTGGCGAGCGAGAACAACTGTTGACCGAAAGTCGCTTTGCGATTGAACGCATGTCGAGAGAATTGCGAAACGCGGTGCCAAATAGTGTCCGTGTAGCGGGCAATAGCACAGAGCACTGTATTGAGTTTGTGCCAATTAATTGGAGCTCTGTCTACACAGTGTTGCCCTTGTTACCCTCAAGCGACACCACACTGAGTATTGTGTTCCCGTCTGACATCGATGGTAATGTGTACAGTTTGCCCGGTGGTGACCATTTTGCGCTGGTCTACCCGTTGAGAACGGAAGATGTGTATGACGCGAGTAATCAAAAACGGCAACTGATTAGCGCTTGTACCGATAGTGGGGATGGAAACTGTAATACCAAAGACGGTGTAGAAACTGTGGATTTGACGGTCGCATCGGCATTTCCTGAAGAATCTCCTGCCTCGCGCGCCTATTTAATTGACCGTTCAGTGAGTTTTTGTATCACCAACGGTCGACTGGTTCGATTTGAAAACGACATTGTCACCGCTCAGGCAAGTGCGCCAGTCAATGCCGCTGTTATTGCAGAACACTTAGTTAATACGTTGTCTAGCAACCCTATCACCGCCCCTGGTGTTGACGATCCCTTTCGTGTTTTTGATTCAACATTACAAGCAAACGCCGTGATTCAGCTTCGTTTGCGATTTGAAGACAATGAAGAAGTGATTGGCTATCAAAAAGAGGTTCACCTATCCAATGTACCCTAGTCGAATCATGGTTTCGTCATGTAAAACAGCCCAAGGTAGCATGCTAGTCATTGCGATTTTTGTGATTTTGGTGATGGCATTTTTGGGTATTACGATGGTGCAAATGTTATCTGCTACATCACAAAGCGTGGTATATGAAGTACTGGGTACCCGAGCGCTCAATGCTGCACAAGCCGGCTTGCAACAAATTGCGGCTAATGCCTTTCCTATTAATGGCGGGATTGTATCGTGCGATGATTTAGTCCTTCCCGTGCAAAGTAATGTCAGTTTTGGTCAAATTGCGGGCTTTGAAAATTGCAGTTACTCCGCTCGATGTACTACAACTGAAATAGTAAAAGACGGTCAGCTTAATAATTTCTATCGCTTTAGCAGTGAGGGCGTTTGTCAATCGGGTGATGTATGGGTGAGCCGGTCTGTGGCAATAGATGCGTTACAGGAAATCTGATGAAAAGAGTGATTAGTTGGTTTGCTTTATTGTTTTTTGTGGGGACTGCCTACGGAAATCAATGCAGTACTGTCTTCACCGGTCCTGTATCGTCTTCGGTCGCTGGGGGCGAATTTAGAATAGAGCGCAACGCCAGAATGGCCGGTACTAACGGAACGATAGACTTTGATACTATTCGCGATAATTCTCAAGGCTCTAGTTGTAATACTCAGGCATGTCAACTGTCTGGAAATTTAGCGGCCGCGGTAAATTTACCAACCTTTGAGGATTCTTCCTCCTCTTTCGATATTACTATTCCACGCAATTCCAGAGTTAGTTTGATTGCGAGTGATTATGACGATGTAAGCTTGGAGAGAGATTCAATTCTCACATTCTCATCAGAAGACCAGACTTATAGATTTGATAGTTTGACCATAAGAAGAAACTCTACTGTTAATTTTTCGACTGGTACCTATTACATAGATGCGCTAACTGTCGACCGTGATGTCAATATTATTGTAGAAGCCGGAAATGCCGTCGTTATTTATGTCAATACGTTTACGTCGGATAGAAACGTTCGATTAAATGGCGGTGGAACGCCCAGTCAACTCGTTGTGATTGCCTATGATTACATCACGTTGGACAAAGATATGCTTGTTAACGCTTACTTGCATGCCACCAATAGTATTTCGCTTGGCAGGAACTTTCGATTGAATGGTGCTGCAAACGCTACCAATATTTCAATTGAAAGGGATGCCTATGTTAACTACGACAGCGGTGGTTTGAGTAATATTCTTGATGGGGCTTTTTGTGAGGATTCTGTTGAAGAGTCGGGTGTTCAAGTCACTTATTACCAATTCGATGACGACAATTGGGACGCAACTGGCGATGTTATCGATACGTTAGGAAACCATAACGGTAGTGCTCTGCATGGCAATCAACCGTTTATTACTGAATCGCCAGTTTCTTGCTCGGTACTGGCTGTTGGTGACAATACCAACAATGATACCCACGGAATTGATACTCAACTCGATATCAATGACTTAGGAGAATCCGGGACAATCTCATTTTGGTATAAAAATAATGAGAACTGGAAAGGAAATGGGTCTAAACAATTGCTTGACGCCTCCGACCGAGGGACAGGAAAGTATTTTTATCTCTCTATCACCAGTGCTGGCCGATTTTCTTTTGGCATGGAAGACGATACCGACGGTGATTTTCATTACTTGAGCCAAGAAAACAATATTGCAGCGGATGTTTGGACTCACGTTACGCTGGCGTGGAATATCGCCCGTGGTGAAGTCGATTTGTACCTTGATGGGCAGCCAATAACGGGTACAACTCAGGTGAATACGTTGAGGACGTCGACACTAGGTGGTTTGGATACGCTAGTTATTGGTGACAATCGTTCGAGTTATATCGTGTACAGCGGCACTAATGATGCGGCCAACGGCGAATTTGATAATGTAAAAATCTATGATTATCGGCGTCCTTCAGACGAAGTACTCACTGAATATGAAAATGAAGATGACATCACGCCAACCTGTGTCGAGTTAAGTCATTATGAGGTCACCCATCCCAGTCAATCATTAACGTGTGACAGTGCAGAAGTCACATTGAAAGCCTGTGCGAACGCCTCTTGTGACGAATTGGTAAGCAATGAAGTTACCGTGAATTTGAGCAATGGCGATTGGGCATCAGGGCAATCGGTAAGCTTTACCGGCACGACGGTATTGTCTTTGTCACAGTCTTCTGTGGGTGAACACAACGTCACTGTGACGGGCACCAACTCTGCCTCTATGGCAGCCAACCCTACCGAATGTAGCGACAATTGCACAATTGATTTCGTCAATGCAGGGTTTCAATTTTACAACAGTGCTACGCCTTACGATACGGTGTTGCCAGCTACGATTGCAGGTAGCGACCTCGGAGTCGTGGGATTAAGGGCCGTGCAAGACAACGGTGGGCAATGCCAAGCTTTACTGAGCGGCAATCAAACCGTAACTTTAGGGTTTGATTGTGTATCAACCAATGGCGCGGACTACACGTCTACGTCTTGTCGTGTGCCGTTTGCTGGTATCAATGTAAATGGCGACGGTAGCGGTGTTTCAAGTGGCAGTGTGACACTGAACTTCAATAACGATGGCGAAACGACGCTCAGCGGCCTGAGTTATGAAGATGCCAGCCGATTGGCGTTGACCGCGACTAGCACTATCGATGGTGTCACTATTGACTCCGGTTCTGTGACCTTGGACAGCGTGCCTGCTAACTTATTGATTAGCGCTACACCTTCCGGTCGATACGTTGCAGGTGTCCAGTTTGATTTGTCTATTACTGCTCGAGGCGCGTCAGGGGCCACGCTACCCAGTTATTCACCGGGGAATCTCAGAGCGAGACTGACACGTCTCCAGCCGTCTTCAGTCAGCGCTGCAGAAGGGGTGTTGACCTTATCATCTAATGTTGCCGTGACGAGTCAAACCGCTGCCGTGTTTCAAGACATTGCAATTGGTAACTGGCTTGATGGTGTGTATTCCGATGCCTCTGCAAGCGTGTCCGAAGTCGGGACGTTTCAGTTTGAGGTCGACGATAACGGCTATTTGGGCCAAACCGTATCCGCAGTGTCGAGTGTTGATCTGGGCCAGTTTATTCCTGCCTATTTCGATGTAACAGAGGCCGTCACTCCAACCATTGAGAGCCAGTGTTCAACGTTCACCTATGTGGGACAGCCATTTGATTATGCTATTGGGCAAGAGCCAACGTTTACGGTTACGCCATACAATGGTCGCGGTGTGGTGACGCAGAACTATTCTGGAGACCAAATCACACTGTCGCCAAGTACGAATCAACTTGCATATACTGATAATCAAAATTATGCGGGTGGCTTGTCTGTGCCAACTAGCGGCAGCGTATCTATCAGCGCCAACCAGAGTGAGGGCTTTGATATCAGTGTGCTGTCCTCGGAATTGGCTTTTGATAAAGCGCCTTCACCATCAAATCCCTTCACACTTGATCTAGATTTAACTGCATCCGCTGCGTTTTTTACCGATGCTGATGGTGTGTGTTATCAAAGTAACTACCCCACGTCAGGTTGCGATTCTTACCGGGTGAATAATATTACTGGGACAGAACTAAGATATGGACGAGTGAGATTAGAAAATACATTTGGGCCCGAGGACGCGACCTTGAGCGTACCCGTGTTGGCCGATTACTACCTAGCCGATGCATGGGCAATTAATCGCCAAGACAGTTGCACGGCACTTAACTTAGCGCAGTCCAGCGGTCAAATTACGATAGCTGACGGATCTGAAGGCGAGTTTGAGTCAGACATAACCAGTTTACTTAGTTCGACTTCAATAAGTGGCTCGCTTACTTCAGGACAATCTGCCACTGATACGTTTTTACTCGGCCCTGCGTTGTCTGATGGCGTCGCCCAAAGAGGCACCGTAGCGGTATCACTGGAGCCTGGAGTAGGTAATCCTGCATGGGCAAACTTCCTTAACATTGATTGGAACTTAGATGGACAAATTGATGTCAATGATAAGCCCTCTGCCAGTGTCTCATTTGGACATTATCGAGGAAATGACCGAACACTTAATTGGCGTGAGCAATTTGAATAGTCACCTGCTGAAAAACGAATTGTTGTGCATACCCATATATTGAACGAAAACCTTTTAAAAATGGGGTCTTTACTTGCCCAATAACGCCCCCATTGTTAAAGTGTGCGGATTACTATTTTAATACCTCTTATGCGCTAGTTACCGCCTTTTCTAATGCGCATAGACCAGTTACAGGAATGAGCATTTCATGTTTAAAAAGCTTCGAGGCATGTTCTCTAATGATCTGTCTATTGACCTCGGCACAGCCAACACGCTGATCTACGTTAAAGATCAAGGAATTGTGTTGAATGAACCTTCTGTTGTTGCTATCAGACAAGAGCGCGCAGCAGGGCCAAAAAGTGTTGCCTCTGTTGGTGCAGAAGCCAAACGTATGCTCGGTAGAACACCAGGAAACATCAAAGCCATCAGGCCGATGAAAGATGGTGTTATTGCAGATTTCTATGTAACCGAAAAAATGCTCCAGCACTTCATCAAACAAGTGCACGACAATAATTTCTTACGTCCAAGTCCTCGTGTTCTGGTTTGTGTTCCGTGTGGTTCTACACAAGTTGAGCGACGTGCGATTAAAGAATCTGCACTTGGCGCGGGTGCGCGTGAAGTGTTTCTCATTGATGAGCCCATGGCGGCAGCTATCGGTGCTGGCTTGCCAGTATCCGAAGCGACAGGTTCAATGGTTGTTGATATCGGTGGTGGTACGACGGAAGTGGCAATCATCTCACTCAATGGTGTGGTCTACTCTTCTTCTGTCAGGATTGGTGGTGACAAATTTGATGAGGCGATCATCAATTACATCCGTCGCAACTTTGGTTCACTGATTGGTGAGGCGACGGCAGAGCGTATTAAACACGAAATTGGCGCAGCTTACCCGGGTGAAGAAGTCCGTGAAATCGAAGTGCGAGGACGCAACCTTGCTGAAGGTGTACCGCGTGGCTTTACCTTAAACAGTAATGAAATATTAGAAGCGCTTCAGGAACCATTGACGGGTATTGTTTCGGCCGTGATGGTTGCATTAGAGCAGTCTCCACCAGAACTTGCGTCTGATATTTCAGAGCGTGGTATGGTACTGACCGGTGGTGGTGCATTACTCAAAGACTTAGATCGTTTATTAATGGAAGAAACAGGTATCCCAGTTGTGATCGCAGATGACCCGCTAACCTGCGTAGCGCGAGGTGGCGGTAAGGCATTCGATATGATCGATATGCATGGCGGCGACTTGTTCAGTTACGACTAAAAACAGGGCAACGCAAGTTGCCCAATTTGTCTAATGGATACCATATTTACCCGCGGCCCCTCTTTAAACAACCGACTTGTGCTAGCGGTAGCCATGTCGGTTTTGTTGATCTTTGTAGACCATAAATTAGATGGTTTTCAATCCACTCGTGTCTTTCTCAATTCACTGATGAGCCCGTTGCAATACCTAGCAAATCTCCCCGGTGTTATGTTGAATCTCAGTGCTAACCGATTGACCTCTCAAGAGCAGTTAATTGAAGAAAACGAGCAACTAAAAAACAACATAGTTATTATGAGTGAGCGCTTACAACGCTTTGAAGTCTTACAAAATGAAAATGCTCAATTGAGACGATTGCTCGAAGCGCCGGTCAAGACTGAAATGCGTAAACGGGTTGCCGAGTTGATGGCAGTGGATAACAACCCGTACAGCCAACAAATTGTAATAAATAAAGGCGCCATTGATGGAGTCTATTTGTCCCAGCCTATCTTGGATGACAAAGGTGTGGTTGGGCAGGTCATGGAAGTGGGCACAACCAATAGTCGCGTACTGTTGGTGACGGACTTGAATCATTCGGTGCCCGTGCGTGCCCTTCGAAACAATATTCGATTTATCGCAACAGGCAGCGGTGCACTTGATGAACTGTTACTAGAGCACGTACCTCACAGTGTGGACATCCGTGAAGGTGATTTACTCGTGTCTTCGGGTTTAGGTCAAGTGTTCCCGCAAGGCTACCCCGTTGCCAGAGTGAATCGAGTCATTCGCGATGAGGGGCGCCCTTTTGCATATGTCAGTGCTCAACCGTTGGCGCGACTAGAACGATTGAAATACCTGCTGTTGCTGTGGCCTGATGACGCGCCTGACACTCCCGATATCGAGGCGCAGGAGGTCGAAGTTGATTAAAGCTCGTCATTACACCATTGTCCTAAGTATTTTAGGGGCTTTGGTGTTACAAATTACTCCATTGCCGGTTCAAGCAGACGTATATCGCCCAGATTGGGTATTGATTGTATTGGCCTATTGGGCGATGGCACTGCCCCACAGAGTGAACGTGGGTATGGCGTTTATTGCGGGTGTGGCGATGGATATTTTACTGGGCACCACCTTGGGTGTGCACAGTTTAGCGCTCGGCGTATCGATTTACGTTCTGGCAGCTAATTATCAGCGTCTGAGAAACTATTCGGTATGGCAGCAAGCGATTATTATTGGCTTGGTGAGCGCGTTGTACCATCTTGTGTTGTTTTGGCTACAGCGATTACTGCTCGACATACCGTTTAGATTGGAATATCTGTGGCCTGTATTGAGTTCAATGGTGTTGTGGCCTTGGGTATTCTGGATGTTGCGTAAAGTTCGACGTCAATTAAGGATAACCTGATGCAAAAGTTACTCTTTCTCGCTTCAGGGTCGCCTCGTCGTACTGAGTTGTTATCGCAACTGGGCTACCAGCACACGGTTTTTCCTGTCGATATCGATGAAACGCCCAAAAAGAACGAAGCGCCATTGCCATTAGTACGTCGTTTAGCCGAAGAAAAGGCGCTGACTGCTTTTGCTCGTCTCTCGGCATCTAAGCGAGAGCATGCTGTCGTGCTTGCCGCCGATACGTTGATTGCGCTCGACGGTACACCACTTGGTAAACCCACAGATTACGAAGATTCAAAAGCGATCTTGATGGCCTTGTCTGGACGAGATCACGAAGTAATAACCGCGTTTTGCGTGACCGATGGCCATCGTGTTCAAACGCAACATACCGTTACAACTGTGACATTTGCAAGTTTGACCGAGCGTGATATCAAATCGTATTGGGAGTCTGGCGAGCCGCAAGACAAAGCAGGCAGTTATGCTATTCAGGGAATAGGCGGGCGGTTTGTCGTGTCTATTACAGGGAGTTACAGTTCGGTCGTAGGTTTGCCTCTGTATGAAACTGACCGACTTTTATCATCGTTTGGAGTATCCGTGTGAGTGCAGAATTACTGATTAATGTTACCCCGTCAGAATCCAGAGTCGCGCTAATTGAAAATGGAATCTTACAAGAGATTCACGTAGAACGTCATACTAAACGCGGACTAGTGGGCAATATTTATCGCGGTAAAGTCAGCCGAGTACTACCGGGTATGCAAGCTGCTTTTGTCGATATTGGTTTAGAAAAAGCGGCGTTTTTACATGCGTCGGATATTGTGATCCACAACGAAATTGTTGAAGAGGTCAATACCAGTCAAATCGAAAAACAAGACATCCGTGAGTTAGTCAGAGACGGTCAGGATATTGTGGTTCAAGTCGTCAAAGACCCAATTGGCACCAAAGGGGCGAGACTGACCACCGACATTACCATCCCGTCACGTTATCTCGTATTTATGCCAAGTGTGACACATGTTGGTGTTTCTCAACGAATTGAAGAAGAGCAGGAGCGAGAGCGCTTAAAATCCTTGGTTCAAGAGTTTTGTGACGAAAATGGTGGCTTCATTCTT
Organism: uncultured Alteromonas sp.; assembly: GCA_963922845.1. GTDB lineage: Bacteria > Pseudomonadota > Gammaproteobacteria > Enterobacterales > Alteromonadaceae > Alteromonas. The sequence goes on along the minus strand of CAWUJV010000032.1, from coordinate 3,806 downwards.
CGAACCGCTGCGGAAGGAGTCCAGAAGAACGAACTTGTTCAAGATGCCGCGTTTTTACGCCGTTTGTGGAATAAAATTCAATCTCGAATGAAGAAACAAAAGTCACATGTACTTTACGAGGATTTACCTCTTGCCAGACGAGTACTACGCGACTTTGTCGGTACCGAATTAGATCGCATTCGAATTGACTCCAATTTGTCTTATCAAGAGCTGCAACACTTCACTAAAGAGTATGTGCCTGAACTGCATAAAAAACTCGAGTACTACAAAGGCGAGCGTCCAATCTTTGATTTGTATGACGTCGAAAATGAAGGACAACGTGCACTTGAACGTCGTGTCGACCTGAAGTCTGGCGGATATCTGATCATTGATCAGACAGAAGCAATGACCACTATAGATATCAATACCGGTGCATTTGTTGGTCATCGAAACTTAGAAGAAACCATCTTCAATACCAATATCGAAGCGACGTTGGCGATAGCAAGACAATTAAGGCTACGCAACTTGGGCGGTATGATCTTAATTGATTTCATCGATATGATTGAACCTGACCACAAAAGACGTGTCTTACATAGTCTAGAGGTCGCGACCAGCAAGGACAGAGCCAAAATAAACATTCACGGGTTTACCGCCCTTGGATTGATTGAGATGACGCGGAAACGGACCAGGGAAAGTCTTGAGCATGTTTTATGTGGCGAATGCCCGGTGTGCAAAGGGCGTGGTACCGTGAAAACGATCGAAACCATTTGTTTTGAAATCATGCGTGAGATTGTCCGTGTAAACCGAGCATATGTGGCGGATAAATTTGTTGTCTATGCTTCGCCACCGGTCGCAGAAGCACTGTTGGGTGAAGAATCACATATGCTCGCCGAGCTTGAGGTCTTTGTGTCTCGACAAATCAAAGTGCAAACAGAGCCTTTGTATAATCAAGACAAATACGATGTGGTAATGATGTGAGTAAAATGCTGGGTGTGGCCACGTATCTTGTCAAAAAGATATGGTTTGTATTGGCCGTTATGTTGGTCCTATTTGCGTTGCTGCTCAGTGCGGCGCGTTATGCTCTGCCACACCTGGAATCTAAGAAACACTATCTAGAAGACTACATCAACACTGAATATGGTGTCGCACTCTCGATTGATACCATTCACGCGGTCTGGTTGAAAACCGGTCCAAGTATCGTCCTGAATGACGTAACGATTGACAGTCTGGATAATTCTCCCATTGCGCTGAGTATCGACCAGGTTTATGTTGAAATCGATTTTTGGCGCTCCTTGTCGCAGTTTATGGTGAAATCGCGTCGATTCGACCTCATTGGTATGCGTTTGGCCGTGGATGTTACTAAGTTAGAGAGTTCCGGAAATGACGGCAATTTTCCCCTAGTCGATGCACTTGAAAACCTTTTCTTAAACCAGCTTCAGCGTTTTTCATTATCTGACAGTGAAGTCGCGATTCACAAAGCAGATGGCGTTAGCGTGCTCGAATTGGCTTCACTTAAATGGTCGAACCGCGGCCAGCGGCACCAAGGCCTTGGTCAAATTCGAGTTCAGGAGTTAGCCAATAATTCGGCATCCTTTATTTTGGATTTGTACGGTGAGGGAAAAGAGACACGTGGTACTTTTTACGCTCGTGGTCATGAGTTAGACGTATCACCGTGGATTAGTGCCATCTTAAATACGCCGATGCCACTCGTTGAAAGCCGTGCGAATGCGGAAATGTGGCTGTCTTTTGAACAGGGCCAAGTCAGTGCTTTTCAGGCGTTAATGGGCGATAGCCACTTTCAATGGGGTGAATCAAACGGCGATAAGCTTGAAACACAAATCAGGCAAGGGGAGTTGACCGCTCTCCCCGTTGGTGAAGATTGGTTATTTCGTGTAGATAGTTTTGTTGTAGAAACCAATAATCGCAGTTTAGTGACCGATTTTGTCGGGGCTTATACAAAAGGCGAAGAGGTTGTGATTAACTCCATCAAACCTATTCCCATCGCGCCTTTTGCTGCTTTCGTCCCCTTGTTCAGTGAATCGTTTACGCCGTCAGATATCGACGCGTTGAAACCGTCCGGTGAACTAGCCATTTTTCAACTACAATCCCGTCCACAAGGCGTGTCGCTTTCAGCAAAAGTCATTGATGTAGGATGGCAACAAACTGACCTGATACCCGGTATCGAAGGATTGGATTTCGATTTGTCTTGGTACAAGAATCAAGGCGCGATCAATGTCAGTGCCTCGGACTCGCGACTGGATATAGATCACTTGCTGCCAAACGATATTACGGCTCTGGATTTAACCGCCAACGTCTTTTTATACCAGCAAAACCAATCAGATAATCAATGGGTTGTACAAATACCCAAATTAACACTTAGCAGTGAGCAGCTAACCTTAGAAACGGCTGCGCGTTTTGAATCGAGTACAGCGACACTATCCGTAGCAACTCGGGTCGATGGTATCGCAACCAATCAAATAAAGTCGTTGTTGCCCGAGCCACTGATGGGGCCCAACACGACAGCCTTTTTAAAACGAGCTTTTAACGGAAGAGGTCAAGTTAAAGGCGCGAGCGCGATATGGCAAGGTCCGCTAAGCGCCTTTCCATACGCAGACAATCAGGGGATTTTCCATGCGCAGGTGGATATCGCCGATGCGGATTTTGTTTTCTCTTCTCGTTGGCCTCAGTTAACCGAGCTCGATTTGCAATTAGACTTCATCAATAACGATTTGTTTATGAGTAGTCCAACGGCAAAATTACAGGGCGTTAATGTTTCGAAAATGTCGGCCCATATCATGCAGTTGTCCAATGCCCAAGAAGTGGTGATTGATGCGTATGGCCAAACGACTGGTGCCGATTTAACCGCGCTCATTTTGGAAAGTAATCTAGCTAATTCGTTGGGGTCGGTATTAGATCAGGGCGTAATCATTGATGGTAGCGTTGCATCAACACTGAGCTTAACAGTACCGTTTCACGGGGACGAGGTCATCGCCAAAGGTACTGCGTCATTGCTGGAAAGTGATGTGGCGATTCCTGCTATCGACGTGACGTTTAATAGTGCACGAGGTAGTGTATCGTTCGTTAATGAGACTATTCAAGCGTCAAGCGTTAGCGCAGAACTGTTGGGTCAAACGGTGGTGTTGGACTTTTTTGGTGAACAAGGTGATAGCCGTTACGATCTCAACGTCAAAATGAATGGCGATTGGCAAGTTGAGCCTTTAATCGAAACATTCAATCCCGACTACCTTACCTACATTAATGGTCATGCGCTATGGCAAGCTGATGTCGATATTTCGTTTGCGGGCAAAGACGTTGATTATACCGCGGCAATATCATCGGATTTATCTGGCCTATCGTCTTCCTTGCCTCAACCGTTCAACAAAATAACGGATGAACAGATGTTGCTCCACCTCGAGGGGGAAGGTAACCGTCAAGCGTCTACAATTAGAGCGACATTAGGAGAGGACGTCAGATTCGATGGTGTCATTCCTCATCAAGAGAAGCAATTCTCGAGAGCTCACTTAGCCGTAGGCGCATCTGAATTGGTTGGTTTGGGTGTAGGTTTCAGTGTCTCGGCCAATCTCGAAACGATTCTGGTCGAAGATTGGTATAAAGCTATCGAACTGCTGGTTGGTGGGTTAGGAGGAAGTGACCATACGCCGATTTTTACCGTGCCAGAGCGTATATTCATTGATACTGACAACTTAGTGTTATTCGAGCAAACCCTGAATGATGTATCGATTACCGCCAAGCAACTTAACAATAACTGGTTGCTTGATATTGCCTCTGAACAAGCAAGAGCGTCGGTGAGTTTATACGATCAATGG